>NZ_JBHXTM010000099.1:0-17928 GCF_042677325.1 Streptomyces sp. NPDC127117 | reverse complement strand
GCACCTCCCCCCCCTGCCACCCCCGCGCGCACTGGTTGGCTGGGGTATGTTTTTTCTCAAACTCCACGCGGCGCCGGCCCCGCCCCCCGGGGGCCGGCCCCGCCCCTCTCCGGTGCCGGGCACGGGGTGTGACAGCACTCTCCCCGTACTCTCCCTGCCCGATGCCCGCGACGGCGGACGGAACATTAGACTCATCGGATCGGCATGCTCGACCAGCTCAATACGCAAGGAGGCACGGGTGGCTCTGCTGACCCGCATCGGTGGACCGCGTGACCTGGACCGGCTCACTCCCGAGCAGCTGGACCAGCTCGCCGAAGAGATCCGGACCTTCCTGGTCGACGCCGTATCGAAGACCGGCGGCCACCTCGGCCCCAACCTGGGTGTGGTCGAGCTGACCATCGCCCTGCACCGGGTCTTCGAGTCGCCGAAGGACAAGGTCCTCTGGGACACCGGCCACCAGAGCTATGTGCACAAGCTGCTCACCGGCCGCCAGGACTTCTCCAGGCTCAAGATGAAGGGCGGCCTGTCCGGCTACCCCTCGCAGGCCGAGTCCGAGCACGACGTCATCGAGAACTCGCACGCCTCCACGGTCCTCGGCTGGGCCGACGGCCTCGCCAAGGCCAACGAGGTCCTCAAGAAGGACGACCACGTCGTCGCGGTCATCGGTGACGGCGCACTCACCGGCGGCATGGCCTGGGAGGCGCTGAACAACATCGCCGCCGCCAAGGACCGCCCGCTCGTCATCGTCGTCAACGACAACGAGCGCTCCTACGCGCCGACCATCGGCGGCCTCGCCAACCACCTCGCGACGCTGCGCACCACCGACGGCTACGAGCGATTCCTCGCCCGTGGCAAGGACATCCTGGAGCGCACCCCCGTCGTCGGGAAGCCGCTGTACGAGACGCTGCACGGCGCCAAGAAGGGGCTGAAGGACTTCATCGCCCCGCAGGGCATGTTCGAGGACCTCGGCCTGAAGTACGTCGGCCCGATCGACGGCCACGACATCGAGGCCCTGGAGTCCGCGCTCCAGCGCGCCAAGCGCTTCGGCGGACCCGTCATCGTGCACTGCCTCACCGAGAAGGGCCGCGGCTACACCCCCGCCCTGCTCGACGAGGCGGACCGCTTCCACGCCGTCGGCAAGATCCACCCCGATACCGGCCTCCCGGTCGCCACCTCCGGCCTCGACTGGACCTCCGTCTTCGGCGAGGAGATGGTCAAGCTCGGCAAGGAGCGCAAGGACATCGTCGCGATCACCGCGGCCATGCTCCAGCCGGTCGGGCTGACCAAGTTCGAGAAGGCGTTCCCGGACCGGATCTACGACGTCGGCATCGCCGAGCAGCATGGCGCGGTCTCCGCGGCCGGCCTCGCCACCGGCGGACTGCACCCCGTCTTCGCGGTGTACGCCACCTTCCTCAACCGGGCCTTCGACCAGGTCCTGATGGACGTCGCGCTGCACAAGTGCGGTGTGACCTTCGTCCTGGACCGGGCCGGAGTCACCGGTACCGACGGCGCCTCGCACAACGGCATGTGGGACATGTCGATCCTCCAGTGCGTGCCCACCCTCCGGATCGCCGCCCCGCGCGACGCCGACCAGGTCCGCGCCCAGCTCCGCGAGGCCGTCGAGGTCGACGACGCACCGACCGTGGTCCGCTTCTCCAAGGGCGCGGTCGGCCCGGCGGTCAAGGCCGTCGGCCGGGTCGGCGGCATGGACGTGCTGCGCGAGCCCGGCACCAGCCGTCCGGACGTACTGCTGGTCTCCGTCGGCGCGCTCGCCCCGATGTGCCTGGAGATCGCCGAGCTGCTGGAGGCCCAGGGCATCTCGACCACCGTCGTCGACCCGCGCTGGGTCAAGCCGGTCGACGAGGCCATGGCCCCGCTCGCCGAGCAGCACCGGGTCGTCGTCACCGTCGAGGACAACAGCCGGGCCGGCGGCGTCGGCTCGGCCGTCGCCCAGGCGCTGCGCGACGCCGGGGTCGACGTACCGCTGCGCGACTTCGGCATCCCGCCGCGCTTCCTCGACCACGCCTCCCGCAAGGAGGTCATGGCCGAGATCGGGCTGACCGCGCCGGACATCGCCCGCCAGGTCACCGGCCTGGTCGCCAGGCTGGACGGCCGCTTCGAGAGCGGCGCCGACAGCCGCTCCGTGATCGAGCCCGCCCGCGACTGACGCGAGCGGACACCGCTACGGCCGATGGGCCGGTCGGGTCACCCTGTACGGGTGGTCCGACCGGCCCATTAGCGTGAAATCGCCCGGTGCGGAGCGGTGTGCCACCGGTGCGGTCCCAATCATGGCGTACACGACGAGTGCGTGGAGGTACGCCGGTGACTGCCCAGCAGGACACACCACCCAGCAGTGACGGACTGTTCCGGACCAAGACGGTCGAGCAGTCCATCCGCGACACCGAGGAGCCGGAGCACGCACTGCGCAAATCCCTCTCCGCCCTGGACCTCACGGTCTTCGGAGTGGGTGTCATCATCGGCACCGGCATTTTCGTCCTCACCGGCAAGGTGGCCAAGGAGACGGCGGGGCCCGCCACCGCACTCGCCTTCGTGGTCGCCGGCGTCGTCTGCGCGCTGGCGGCGCTCTGCTACGCCGAGTTCGCCTCCACCGTCCCCGTCGCCGGCTCCGCCTACACGTTCTCGTACGCCTCGCTCGGCGAACTCGTCGCCTGGATCATCGGCTGGGACCTGGTGCTGGAATTCGCGCTGGGCACGGCGGTGGTGGCGGTCGGCTGGTCCGGCTACGTCCGCTCACTGATGGACAACTTCGGCTGGAGCATGCCCGTCGTGCTCTCCGGAACCGATGTGGCAAAAGGATTCGGCTTCGACATCCTGGCCTTCGCCCTGGTGCTCGTCCTGACCGTGGTGCTGGTGCTCGGCATGAAACTGTCCGCCCGGGTCACCACCGTCGTGGTCGCCATCAAGATCGCGGTGGTCCTGATCGTGATCATCGCGGGGCTGTTCTTCGTGAAGGCCGCCAACTACTCGCCGTTCATCCCCGAGGCACAGCCGCAGACCTCGGGTTCCGGACTGACCGCACCGCTGGTCCAGCTGATGTTCGGTTACGCGCCGACCAACTTCGGCGTCATGGGCATCTTCACCGCCGCGTCCGTCGTCTTCTTCGCCTTCATCGGCTTCGACGTGGTGGCCACCGCCGCCGAGGAGACCAAGCTTCCGCAACGCGACATGCCACGTGGCATTCTCGCCTCGCTCTTCATCTGCACCGTGCTCTACGTCGCCGTATCACTGGTGGTCACGGGCATGGAGCACTACACCGAACTGTCGGTGGAGGCTCCGCTGGCCGACGCCTTCAAGGCCGTCGGACATCCCGTCTACGCCGGGCTGATCAGCTTCGGTGCCGCGATCGGACTCACCACGGTCTGTCTGATCCTGCTGCTGGGACAGACCCGGGTCTTCTTCGCGATGAGCCGCGACGGTCTGCTGCCGAGGTTCTTCTCCAAGACCCACCCGAAGTTCGGCACCCCGTACCGCCCGACCATCCTGCTCGGCGTGATCATCGCGATCGTCGCCGGTTTCACCAGCATCAACGAACTGGCGACGCTGGTGAACATCGGCACGCTCTTCGCGTTCGTCGTCGTGGCCCTGGGCGTGTTGGTGCTGCGCCGCACCCGCCCGGACCTGCACCGCGCCTTCCGTACCCCGTGGGTACCGCTGATCCCCATCCTCTCGGTGGCCGCGTCGGTGTGGCTGATGCTCAATCTGCCCGCGGAGACCTGGCTGCGGTTCGGCGTCTGGATGGCCATCGGTGTGGTCATCTACTTCGTCTACGGGCGTGGGCACAGCCGGATCAACGACCCCGTCGGGCGGTCGTAGCCGGGCCGGTGCGTGACGAGGTGTCAGGCGCACCGGCCGTTCCCCGCCGTCAGCCGCCGGTGGCGGGGGACTTCTTCGCGGACTCCGGGATCGTGCCGTCCTTGCGGATGGCCTTCCAGAGATCGTCGGCCTGCGGCTGGGCCGCCACCACCCGGTTGCGGTCCTGCTTGTCGTACGCCACCGGAAGCATGATCGTTTCCATGTCGCCCGGGTCCACGCCGTTCATCGAACGCCCGAACTCCGCCAGGGACTTGAGCGAGGCGAGCCCGGCGTCGGTGGTCAGCGACCTGGTGGCCGAGCTGGCGATCCGGTACGACTTGGTCGGACTGCTCAGCAGGTCCTGCGACTTGACCTCGCTCAGCAGGGCGAGCAGGAACTGCTGCTGGAGCCCGATCCGGCCGAGGTCGCTGCCGTCCCCGATGCCGTGGCGCGTCCGGACGTAGGCAAGGGACTCGGTGCCGTCGAGCTTGTGCGGGCCCTTGGTGAGGTCGAGGCCGGAGGACTTGTCGTGGATGTCCTGCGGGACATCGACGGTGACGCCCCCGATGGCGTCCACCAGATCCTTGAACCCGGCGAAGTTGATCTCCAGGTAGTGGTCGATCCGGACCTCGGACATCTTCTCCACGGTCTTGACCACACAGGCCGGACCGACCTGAGAGTAGACGGAGTTGAACATCACGCGGTTCGCCGACGGCACCGTCGAGCCGTCCGCCTTGGTGCACTCGGGCCGGGTGACCAGGGTGTCGCGGGGTATGGAGACGGCGACCGCCCTGGAGCGGCCCTCAGGAATGTGCACCACCATCGCGGTGTCGGACCGGGCGCCGCTGACGTCACCGCCGCCGCCCAGTTCCTTGTTCTCGGCACCGGCCCGTGAGTCGGAGCCGAGCACCAGCAGGTTCTGGCCGCTGGTCGGCAGCTTCTCGGGGCGGTCCGCACCGAGTGCCTTGTCGATGTCCACGCCCTGGATGTTCCCGTCGAGGCGGCTGTAGAGCCAGTAGACGGTGCCGCCGCCGGCGAGCAGCAGGACGAGCAGGACGCTGAGGGTGATCTTGAGGCCGCGGCGGCGCTTTCGAGGGCCTCCCCGCTGCTTCCGCCCGCCGCCGTGGGAGGCCGGACGACCCTCGCGGGTGCCCTGTGACATGCCGTCGTGGCTCATCGTGGTCGAGTCCTCAAATCTCGTGGCCCGGGGTGGGCTGTGGAGTGCGTGGGACTCGGGTGGGGGGTGTGGCCGGTCCGTGCGTGCATGGCTGAGCGTGCACTATAGAACAGAGGATCGTGCGAATGGGTGTTTTGGCCCCCGGAATCATGATCTGGGCAGCTCGAACTACTATTCGTTCATGACTTGGTTGATCACGGGTGGTGCGGGCTTCATCGGGGCGCATGTCGTCCGTGCCATGCGCGAGGCAGGTGAATCGGTCGCCGTGTACGACGACCTCTCCACGGGCGACCGCTCGCGCCTGCCCGCGGACGTCCCGTTCATCCAGGGCTCGACGCTCGACGCGGACCGGCTGCGGCACGCCTTCGCGGAGTTCCCGGCGCGCGGGGTGGTCCACCTCGCCGCGAAGAAGCAGGTGGCGGAGTCCGTCGAGCGCCCGCTGTTCTACTACCGGGAGAACGTGCAGGGTCTGCAGACCCTGCTGGAGGCCGCCGCCGGCAACGGGGTGCGGGCGTTCCTCTTCTCGTCGTCGGCGGCCGTCTACGGCATGCCCGACGTACCGCTCGTCACGGAGTCGACCCCGTGCGCCCCGATCAACCCCTACGGCGAGACCAAGCTGACGGGCGAGTGGATGGTGCGCGCGGCCGGGAAGGCGCACGGCATCGCCACCGCCTCGATGCGGTACTTCAACGTGGCCGGCGCGGCCACCCCGGCCCTCGCGGACACGGGCGTCTTCAACCTGGTGCCCATGGTCTTCGAGAAGCTGACGCAGGGGGCGGCCCCGGTGGTCTTCGGCGACGACTACGACACCGCGGACGGCACCTGCGTACGCGACTTCATCCACGTCGACGACATCGCCTCGGCACACCTCGCCGCGGCGCGAGCCCTCCTCGACCGGGAGCCGGGCACCGACCTGACCGTCAACATCGGCCGCGGCGAGGGCGTCTCGGTGCGCGAGATGATCGAACTGATCGGTGAGGTGACCGGGTACGGGGCCGAAGCGGCCCCGGTCTCGGCGCCGCGCAGGGCGGGCGACCCGGCCAGGGTGGTCGCCTCGGCCGACCGGATCCGTACCGAGCTGGGCTGGTCCGCCCGGCACGACGCCCGCGAGATGGTCGCCTCCGCGTGGGAGGGCTGGTGCCTCGGGCACCCGGGGGCGCGCCGTCGGGCCGGTGCCACCAGTTCGGCCTGAGCGTGCCATGGCTTGTTTATGATGTCTCGATCCAGCGCCTGTGACCTGCACGGGCCTGTTCGCAGGGAGGGTGACGAACAGCGATGCGCAGCGCCTCCCCACGTGAAGCGAAGCAGCGGAACGAGCCCGTCGCGGAGGCTTCCGCACAGCTCGCCCGAGCCCTCGGCGGCCCCTGGCTGCTGACCGGACACGACGGCAGACTGACCGCGTACGTCCACGTCGAGGGCGCCGTGCTGCGCTGGACCGAGTCCGCTCCCGGCGGCCGGCGGTGGACAGGACCGGACGTCCTGCCCGCGAAGGACATCGACCGGCTCACCGTGGTGCAGGGGCAGAATCGTTACGCCCATCTACTGGGGCGCCGGGTCCGGCCGCGCGCCGACGGCTGGACGAACGTGGACGTCATGTACGCCACGCAGTACCAGACGGGCCGCCCGATGACGCAGTGGCGCTCGCTGGGCAATCCGTTCAAGGAGATCGACAAGGCCGTCGAGACCGGCGCCCCGGCCGCCGCCGTCGCCGGTGACGGAGCGCTGTACGTCTGTGTCCCGACCGGACCGGGCGGCGTCGCCCTGCGCCGCGAGGACAAGCGCGGCCGATGGGAGGCATGGACCCAGCTCCAGGTCTCCGGCGGCATCGACGGACCGGCGCCCGCGGCGACCTCCTCGGGCCTGGTGGAGATCCTCGTCCCCACCCGCACCGCCGCGCTGCGGCTCCGGCAGCCGGAGCCGGGCGGCGCCCTGGCACGCGGATACGACGTGGCCGCGCCCCCGCTGCCCGGATCGGTGACCGCGCTGGAGACCGCGCCGGGCCGGCTGACGTACTACCTGACCGATGCGCGGGGGACCGGTGTCGTCGCGGTCCGGGAGGGCAGCTGGCCCGTACCGCTGGGAGGCAACCCCGCCGACGGCCGCATCGCCGCCGTCCGGACGACGGTCGACGGCCTTGACTGCACGGTGCTCGCGGTCCGCGGTGCCGACGGGACGGTCAACCTCGGGGTCTGCGCGACCGAGGGCGAACAGTCCGGCTTCTGGTGGACCGGCACCGGAATGAGCTGCACCGGAGACCCGGCACTGGCCGCCGACGGCCACGGAAGGGCGGTCGTCGCGGCCCTCGGCGCCGACGGAGTGCCGGTCGTCGCACGCCAGGAGGACGGCCAGGGGCTGACCCTCGGCGGCTGGAGCCGGATATGAGCACCCCGGGTCCGGCCCGGCGGGTGACGGTCGTCGCCGCTCGCCATGGTGAGGCGGTGGCACTCGTCGCGGCGGAGGGGCCCGGCACGGAGCTGAGCGTTCTCTGCGTCGAGGAGGACGGCAAGGACGGCCGGGCGGCACTGGACCGCGCGCTCGCCGACGCGGAACGGCGCGGCTGCCGGGTCACGGGCGCGCCCCGGACCGTCGGCGCGCAGGACGGCCACGCCGCGCTGCTCCGGGAGCTTCGCACACTGAACCCGCAGCGGGTACGCCTGGCCGACCCCGATCCGGCGCATGTGTCGTACGACGAGGAGCGCGAACTCCCCGTCCACGGCGAACCGGCCGAGAACGCCGCCGCCGCGCTCACCGCGCTGGCCGCGGCCCGCGAACACCAGCTGGAATCGGGCACCCCGGTCTTCGTCGACTGCCACCGGGCCGGCGCGGACGCACGGCCCGACGCCGCTTCGCAGCCGCGCTACCCGCACCCGGCGCACTGGCTGACCGAGGGGTTCGACGGCAGGCTCTCCGCCTTCCTGCCCTCCGCCGCCGGCATCGTGCGCTGGACGCAGCGCGAACCGGGCGGCACGGCCTGGCAGGGACCGGAACTCCTGCCCGGACCGCGGCTGATGCCCGGCCTCCGGGTGGTCCGGGACATGCACGGCTTCCCGCACCTCTTCGCACTGCGCAGGATCCCGCTCAAGGACGGCGGCGACGACATCGCGGTGGTGCGGGCCGCCCAGTACCGCACCGGGCACCCGCTCACCCCGTGGCACTCCCTGGGCGGGCCGAACTCCGGCAACCGGCACCGCAGCCGGGAGGTCGGCTTCCCGGCGGCCGCGTTCGACGGCACGGGCGGCCTTTTCGTCTTCGTACGCAACTTCGGGCACAGCGTGAGCTACCGGCACCAGGGGGCCGACGGCGCCTGGACTTCCTGGCAGCACCTTCGCGGTGTCCGCGTCGCCGATGAACTCGTCACGGTGACCACGGCCGGGGGAGAGGTCGAACTCTTCGCCCGCGCCCGGGACTCCGCCGCCGTGCTGCGCTGGTACCGCTCGGGGCCCGACGGCGCCTGGGCCGAGGACCGGGCGGTGCCGTTCTCGCCGCGCCCGGGATCGATGGCGGCCGGGCCCGAGCCCGGGACGGTTCTCTTCCGCGACCTGAGGACCAACGAGCCCTGTGTGTGGTGGCCGGGCGCGACGGGCCCGGTGCCGCTGGGCGGCGCCGACGACGGTGCGGGCCCCGTCACCGGGGTCCGGGGCGTCGAGGCGGACGGCTGGTCGTACTCCCTGCTGGTCCGGTCCGGCCCCGGCGGCACCTGTGCCGTGGGGGTGCACGCCGAGGGGCGGGCGGACGCGGGCGTGTGGTGGAACGCACTTCCCGTGGATTCGGATGTGATGCCCGCAGCTGTCCGGGATCGTGCGGGCGCTGTCACCTTGGCGTCGGTCATGGCCGGATCACGATTGGGACTCTCTCACCGAGAGTCACCGTCCGACGGGTTCGAGTTCGGTCACTGGTACACAGTGTGACGATTTATCGCCGCTGATGATCTTTTTTTGCCACTTGGTTGGCCGAAACCTGTTTAGTTTTTGATAAAGTCGCCGAATCTTTCATGTGAAGGATTCGGGGGAGTCTCGTGAACACTCGGTTGCCCCTCGACTGCGTATGGATGGACGGGGGCCTGTCGCTGTCGTTCTCGTGACTGAGGGGTTATGGCCAAGCTGTCCTTGCGTGCTGTCCAGAAGCTCACCTGCAAGAAGCGTGATGCCTGGTGGACGGTGATCCTGGTCGATCCCGTGGCCACCCGCATGCTCATCGTGATGGCGCGGTTCAACTTCATCACGCCGAACCGCGTGACCTGGGCGGCGCTGTTCGTCGGACTCGGTTCCGCCGGCTTCTTCCTCAAGGGCGACATGCAGTCCCTGATCATCGGGGCGGCGCTCTACCACCTGAGCTTCATCCTCGACTGCATCGACGGAAAGCTCGCGAGGCTCAAGGGCAACGGCACCGTCTTCGGTGGCTGGCTCGACTACGTCTTCGACCGCATCAGGGTGCTCTTCTGTGCCCTCGCCCTGATGGGCGGGCAGTATCTGCGCAACGGTGATGAAAGGTTTCTGCTCGCCGCGCTGATGGTCGTCTTCCTCGACATGCTCCGCTACGTCGACGCGCTCCAGATCTACAAGATGCGCATGTCGATGCGGACGAAGATCGAGAAGGTCACCCGGGAACGCCAGGAGGCCGAACGCGCGGCCGCCGCCGAGGGCCCGGCGGAGCCCGACGAGGCACAGCAGATCCGGTTCATGGAGGACCTGCTGCGGGAGAACCCCGAGGCCGAGGCGGAGGTGCTCAAGGAGCAGGCGGGCGCCGGACACGTCGTCGACCTGCACGCCCAGTTCCGCCACCGCTTCCCCTGGTACCTGCGGGTGCGGCAGGCGCTGCTGCGCAGCCGGATCAGGCCGCACCTCATCAGCGGCATCGAGTTCCAGATGTTCGTCTTCATCGTGGGACCGCTGATCGGCCGGATCCTCCTGACCACGGTGGTCTCCGCGATCCTGCTCGGGATCTTCGAGCTGATCATCATGTACAAGTTCTGGCTCTCCACCCGCGACTTCACCCATGTGATGGCCGAGCTGGCCGAGCCGCCGTCCGGCGCGGGCTCCATCGCCCCCCACCTCCACCGGGGCAGGCACCGCCGGGGCGTGTCGGGCGACCCGCTCACCGCCCCGGAGTTCCAGGCGCCGCCGGCCCACGAGGACCCCGGATTCCAGCCGTACCCCGAGCCCTACCCCGCGTACGAGGCACCGGACCAGCAGCCGGCACAGACGTTCCAGCCACTGCCGGCGCCCGCGTACCAGCAGATGACGCAGGCGTACCAGCAGGTGCGCACGCAGGGGTACGACCGGCCGGCGCAGGGACAGCCGGTGTACGGCACCCCCGGTGCCGTGCCGCCCCACCACGGCTACCCGGGAGACCGAGAGGGCGTCGGATGAACCACGAGCAGGACACCCCCGACGTCTGGATCACGGTCGTCATCCCCGCGTACAACGCGGCCACGACGATCGGCAAGGCGCTCCAGTCCGCCGTCAACCAGACCTACGAACTGGTCGAGGTCGTCGTCGTGGACGACGCCTCCACGGACAACACCCTCGACGTCGTGGAGAACTTCGCCGGGAACAACAACCGCGTACGCGTGCTCCGCCGGCCCGTGAACAGCGGCGGCGTCGGAGCCCCCCGCAACCTGGGCATCGCGCAGGCCGCCGGCCAGTACCTGATGTTCCTCGACGCCGACGACGAGCTGCCGCCCCGCGCCTGCGAACTGCTGCTGGCCGGTGCGCTGGAGAGCGGCAGCGACATCACCGCGGGCAAGGCCGTCCGGGTCAACCGGGCCACCGGCGAGAGCGAGGGCTGGGCCCCCGAGGTGTACGCGCTGGGGCGCACCGTCCCCGGCCTGGCGGAGTTCCCGCTGATGCTCGCCGACCCGATCGCGGCGGCCAAGCTGTACCGGGTGGACTTCCTGCGCTCGGGCGGGGTCTGGTTCCCCGAGGGCGTCTTCTACGAGGACACGTACTTCTCCACCGTGGCGGGCTGCCTCGCCGACGGGATCACCGTCATCACCGACCCCGTCTACCGGTGGATGTGGGAACCCGAGGGCGGATCGATCACCGGCCGCACGGGCGAGCTGCGCTCCATCCGCGACCGGGTCGCGGTGCACCGCGCCACCGACGCGTTCCTCCTGGACCGCGGCCTGTGGCAGCTCAAGGTCCGCAAGGACTCGAAGTTCCTCGCGCACGACCTGCGCCTGTACATGCGGGCGCTGGCGGAGGGCGACCCGGAGTTCCAGCAGGGGTTCACCGAGATCGCGAGCAACTACCTCTTCTCCATCAGCGAGGAGGCCTTCGAGCTGTGCGACCCGGTCGACCGGGTCAGGGCCTACCTCGTCATGTACCAGGAGACCGAGGCCGCGCTCACCACGCTCGACTACGTGCAGCGCAAGAGCGTCCTGTCGTCCTTCCTCGTGGAGGAGGACGGCCGGGTGTACTGGTCGGGCGACCACCTGCACCTGCCGGACGCCCGGCGGATGCTCGATGTGACGGAGCTCGGCCTGTCGGCGGCGAAGCTCGCCCAGGAGCCGCTCTTCGCCCAGCTCGACACCTGGTCCGTGGCCGGCGGGAAGCTCCGGTTCGAGGGCCGGCTGGTCAACCGGTTCGGGCGGATCGAGCCCGGACACGACCTCCGGCTGACCCTGGCCGTACGCAACCGCCACACGAAGAAGGACGTCACCGTCCCGGTCGACGGCGCCGATGTCGACGAACGTTTCGTCGGCTTCGGCGGCACCGTCGATCTGACGGCCGTGCTCGGCGACGAGTTCTCCGAGAGCACGGTCTGGAACGTATCGGTCATCGTCGAGTGGAACCGGGCCAGGTCCCGCTCCCCGCTCAACGTGCGCGACGTGGACCTCTCCGGGCTGACCTTCCTGGCGAACGGGGAGGAGCTGGAGGGCTACCGCACGATCAGCGGCAACCTCGCCCTGCGGGCGGCCACGGCGGGCCGCAGGACCTTCGAGTCCGCGCAGAACGACCCCGGCGCACCGTGGATGTGGTGGCGCGACGGGATCCACCCGCCGATCGCCCGCCTCGACCATCCCTTCGAGATGGCCGTCGTCGTGCCCTGCTACAACGTGGCCAAGTACCTGGACGACTGCCTCGGCTCGATCGCGGCCCAGGAGGGCTTCGCCGCCACCCAGGTCATCCTGGTGGACGACGGCGCCACCGACGAGACGCCCCGGATCCTCGACGACTTCGCGCAGCACTACGCCAACGTCACGGTCGTCCACCAGCCCAACGGCGGACTCGGCAACGCCCGGAACAACGGCCTGGACCGGGTCACCGCGCCCTACGTCACCTTCCTCGACTCCGACGACATCCTCGGCGAGCGGGCCCTGTCGCACATGCTCCAGGCGGCCTGGCGGGACGGCTCCGAACTGGTCGTGGGCGACCTGGTGAACTTCCCCGACCGGCCCTACGGCCCGTGGAAGCAGCACTTCGGCCGGGGCGACCGCCGTATCGACGACTTCGCCTCCGTACCCGATCTGATCTTCAGCGGATCCGCGTGCAACAAGCTCTTCAGTACCCGGCTGCTGCGCCGGCTCGGGGTGCGCTTCGGCGAGGGGGTCCACTTCGAGGACTCCTGGGTCACGCTCCCCAGCATGCTGCGGGCCAACGCCATCAGCCTGGTCGACCGCCCGGTGTACTACTACCGCGGGCGCCCCGACGGGTCCTCCATCATGGACTCCCTGTGGAGCAAGCCGGCGAACTACCGGGACCACCTGCGGCTCAACCACTTCCTGCTGGACTACACCGCCGCCGAGCGGGCCGACATCCGGCACATGTTCCAGCGCTATGTGACCCGCACCTACAAGGGCTTCCTGTGCAACGCCCGTAACGTCATGGGCCGGACGCAGCTGGCGGAGATGTTCCCGGACATCTGCCGCCACTACACGCAGATACCCGACGAGATCATCCTCGAATACGCCACCAACCCCGCCCAGCAGCTCGACCACTACGCGGCGAAGAGCGGGAACTTCGAGCTGTTCTGCAACCCGGAACCGGCGCTGGAGAACGCCCCACTGGCGCTGGAGATCGACGACGACGGCTTCCACCGGACCTTCCCGGGAGGCACCAGGAACACCCGGACCGCCCGCGTGAACGACCCCAACGTCGTCGTCGAATCGGTCCGCACCCGGGGCGATGTGCTGGTCGTGGAGGGCTGCCTGGCCTTCCCCGGCATGGACATCGACGGCCCGATGGACAACCTCCTGGAGTTCGTCTACCAGACCGCGCACGCCAAGATCGTCGTCCCGCTGCGCCAGGTCGCCCGCCGTGACCTCTGGAACACCCGCAACGGCCGTGACCTGTACGCCGGCTGGTACGCCGAGATCCCGGTCGCGGACCTGACGCGCGGCGGATGCGGGGTCGGCGACTTCCGGCTCCGGGTGCACCGGGTGGATCGCACACGACAGCGCAACGTCATCATGAAGGCACGCCTTCCGCTGCACCGGCTCAAGGGCCCCGGCCGGATCGCCGGCCACCCCTACATGCTGACCATCGGCGGTGGGGAAGCGCTGCACCTGCGCCTGGTCGACCGGAAGCCCGTCGCGCGGGCGAAGCACGCCCTGTGGCGGGCGGCCCGCGAGATCCGCATCCTCAAGACCCGCAACCCGGGCTGGCGCATGCGACTCGCCTACTGGCTCACGTACCCGTTCCTCAACTCCCGTGAGATCTGGCTCATCGGCGAGCGGTCGGACACGGCCCAGGACAACTCGTACCACTTCTTCAAGTGGATGCGGACCCACCGCAAGCGGCGCAAGGCGTACTACGTCATCGACGGGAACTCTCCCGATCACCGGAAGGTCGCCCCGTACGGCCGGGTGATCAAGCTCGGTTCCTTCAAGCACCGGATGTATCTGCTGCACGCGACCAAGCTGATCGGTTCGTACGACTCCGAGTCGTACCTGGTGCCCGAGGGCTACCGGAAGGTGCTCTTCCTGCACCGGTTCGGTGAGCTCCTGAAGTACCAGCGGGTCTTCCTCCAGCACGGGATCATCTACAACGACGTGACGTCCGGCGTCGACCAGCGGATCACCAGTTACGACATGATCGTGACCACCGGCCGTCAGGAGCGCGCCTATCTGGCGCAGGAGGCCGGCTTCGGCGACCGCGCGGTGCTGGCGGGCCTGCCCAGGTTCGACGCGCTGCGGCGGGAGCCGGGGGAGCGTCCGCGCATCCTGCTCATGCCGACCTGGCGGCAGTGGATCGTCACGGCCTCCTACAAGAAGTCCGCGGGTCCGGCCAAGACGGCCTTCACCCAGTCCGAGTACTTCCGGTTCTACCGCTCGCTGCTCTCCGACCGTAGGCTCGTCGCGGCCCTGGAGCACTTCGGCGTCGACCTGGAGTTCTTCCCGCACTACGAGATCCGGCCCTACCTGCACAACTTCCGGATCGACTCGCCCGCGATCGAGGTCGCCGACCCCGGTACGCGCAATGTCCAGGAAGCCATGAAGGAGTGCTCCCTCATGGTCACGGACTACTCCTCCGTCTTCTTCGACGTGGCCTACATGGGGATCCCGCTGGTCCATGTGCCCTTCGACGAGGAGGACTTCTACGGACGGCACTACAAGCGGGGCTACTTCAACCTGACGGAGCACGGCTTCGGCCCGGTCTGCCGCACGGTCGACCAGGCCGTCGACGAGATCATCGCCTCGATGGCCAGGGGCTTCACGGTGGAGAGCCCCTACCGCGAGCGCGCGGAGCAGTTCTTCGCGCACCGCGGCGAGGGCAACTGCGAGCGTGTGTACGAGGCGATCGACGCCCTGGGGACGGCGAGCGCCGCCGATCTCGGCCCCGCCGGACCCGTCGCCGCTCTGCCCGCCACCCGCGCACACCGGGACGACGGCCTGCCGGCCGCACCGGACGCCGGTGCGGTGGCCCTGGACATGACGGGCCGGGAAACGTACGAGGACGGGTGGGACCGTGCTGTCTGACTGGAATCCCGGGCAGGGCAGGCCCCGCCGGATCTTCCTCACCGGTGGGTCCGCCATGGTGACGCGGGAGGTGAGCAAGGCACCCATGACGGGCTGGGGCCAGGTGCTCCACTTCTTCCTCACCTCGCAGGAGGTGGAGATCGTCAACTGCGCGCGGGCCGGAGCGAGTGCCCGCACATTCAGCGAGCGGGGCAGGCTCGACTGGATCCTCCAGAACATCCGCCCCGGGGACTATCTGCTGACCTCGTTCGGGACCAATGACGCCAAGCCGGTGGAGTGGCTCCGAGCGGAGGCGTACGGCGACTTCCAGGACCACCTGCGGAAGTTCGTCGACGGCGCACGCGAGCGCAACGCCCATCCGGTCCTGGTCAGCCCGCCGGAACGGGACAACCATGATGTGCACGGCAACATGCCGAGGAGCATCACGGAGTACCCGATGGCGATGCGCGACCTCGCGGCCGAGTGCAGCGTTCCCTACATCAACCTCTACGACCGGAGCCACGGCTGGTGGGAGGGGCTGGGGCCGGAAGGCGTACGCCCCTACTTCATCCACCTGGAGCCGGGGGAACACCCGAACTACCCGGACGGTCTCCACGACCCCGGTCACATGTCGCCGGAGGGGGCCATCGCGTGTGCGCGCTACGTCGCCTACGCGCTGGTGGAGCAGCGGATCGTGCCACCGCACTGGGCCGTCAACCTCGACCGCGCGGACTTTCCTCCGGAGTGGGTGACCTGGCTCGACGAGGAGACACACGCCGAGCTGACCAGGTCACGCACGCTGGGCTCGAACTGAGAGTCGGACGATCATGAGTACCTTCACCCTCACCGGAATGCGCAGCGTCCAGCAGGACAACCCCTCGATCGTGGCGCACATGGAGCTGCGGTCCGCCGCGGACCCCCGGCTGCCCGTCGAGCCAGGCCGGCGGATCGACTTCGAATGGATCCTCACCCCGCAGGGCGACGGCACCCGCTACTACGGCTACCTCATGGCCGATTCGTTCGACAAGGTCGCCACCATCGAGAACATGGCCGGAATGAGCCTGCTGCCCTCGGGCGAACGGTACGCGACGTCCACGGGGCCCGGCGTCGAGCGCGTCGCCAGGTTCACGCTCCGGGTGAACCGGCATGTCCCGCCCGACGCCTTCCTCGTCCCCGTCCTGCGGGCGGGCATCATCGCCGACGGCGGGAAGAGCCTCACCTCCACCACGTTCTCCCTGAAGAACCACGGCTTCCGGATCGCCTCGCTGCCCCCGCAGGGGCGGAGCATGACGGTGGTTCCCGGACACCACGCGGTGCTGACGGATCTCACCGACGGAATGGGCGAGCACGTCGGGCTGGCCGGGGTCGGACCCGCCCGGCACGGGGTGACGAGCGTCGGGACGGACGGAACGGTGACGTACCAGCCGTTCGACGGACACCTGGGCTACGACTGGTTCGACTATGTGCTCGACGCGGGCGCCGGCCGTCTGGTCCCCGGCCGGGTGACGGTTCACGTCGGAGACCTCGGCACGACACCCGGTCTGCTCGGAGGCTGGGCACCGGGGCCGTGAGACCGCACCGGGACCGCCTCGTGCGGTGGGGCGCGGTCCTGCTGGCCATGGTGGCGACGGCGACCGGGTGCACCGGCCACGGTCCCGCCCGGCGCGACGACTCTCCGTGCGGGCAGACCCTGCCGTGCGGGGTGGCGGCGGAGCGGATCACCCGCCGACTGGCGGACGGGGCGCGGATCTCCATCAGTACGGTGACCGTCCGGCCGTCCGCCCGGGTCACGGTGAAGCCGGCCGTCGGCGCCGATCTCGCGACGGCCGAGACCGTCGGCCGGACGGCGCGAAGGGCACGAGCCGTGGCCGCGGTGAACGGCTCGTTCTTCGACACCGTCGGGCCTCCCGTCTCCAGCGGCTGTCCGGGAGATCCGCTGGGCGTGCTGATCGTCGACGGCCGGATGCTGAGCGAGGCGGCGAACGGACGCACCGCGCTGATCCTGCCCGGCCGCGGGGGCCGCCCCCGCATCGACGAAGTGCGCTCCGGGATGTGGCTGACCGCGCCGGACGGAGCGGTGCGCGAGCTGGACGGCGTCGACCGGGTGCCGGGAAGAATCGTCGGCTGCGGAGGCACGGGCGGGGACCGGCTGGCCGCTACCGGCCTGCCGGAGCAGCGGCCCCGGCACAACCAGCTCTGCCTGGACGACAGCGAGATCGTCGCCTTCACTCCCGACCGGGGCGCGCATTCACCACCCGGCGGGCCCGGCAGCGTGGAGGCCGTGCTCGACGGGAACGGGCGGCTGACGGAGCTGCGCAGCCCCGCGGGCGGGGCGATCCCCCGGACCGGCTCCACCCTCGCCGGTGTGGGGGAGGGCGCCGACTGGCTGCGGACGCACGCGCGTCAGGGGCTGCCCTTCGGCCGGCGGACCGTCGTGACGGACGGGAGCGGGCGGAGCGTCCTCGCTCCGGGAACATCGGTGCTGGGCGCGGGCCCCGCGCTGCTGCGCGGCGGCGAGACCCGGATCAACGGCGTTGCCAACGGGTTCACCGGTGACACGTCGACCGAGCGTCAGCCCCGTACGGTCGTCGGCATCAAGGCGGACGGCACACTGCTCCTGGCTGTCCTCGACGGCCGGAGCCCGGACAGCGCGGGCGCCACACTGCGGGAAGCGGCGGCGCTCCTGCGCGACCTGGGAGCGGTGGACGCCCTCAACCTCGACGGCGGGGGCTCCAGCACGATGGTGGTGAACGGACGGCTCCACAACCGGCCCCGGGACGCGGAGGGAGCGCCGGTACGGGAACGGGCGGTGGCCGATGCGCTGGTCGTCGTGGAGCGCTGACGGGTGTGCGGCAGCCGTGCCGGTACGGGAGCGAGAATGGACGTGTTCGCCACAGCACCAGCACGCCGACCGGAGAAGGGGTGAGCGAGCGGTGAAGCCCGCGGTTCCGCTGTACCAGGCCAAGGCCGAGTTCTTCCGGATGCTCGGGCACCCGGTACGCATCCGGGTGCTGGAACTCCTCCAGGACGGCCCGATGCC
>NZ_JBHXTM010000098.1:7442-18574 GCF_042677325.1 Streptomyces sp. NPDC127117 | reverse complement strand
TGCCTGCCGCGGGTCACAGACCGTGGACCCGCGCGGCCGTGCCTGCGAACCGGTCGCGCACCGACAGATCCCGGACGTGCTGGTGGGCGTCGATGGTGGTCACGGGGACAGGCTCATTCGGGTCGGTTGTTTCTGACAACGTGTGTTTCTGACAACGTGCTCGGCATGATGTTCCTGTATCCGGCGAAGGTGCTGATGGAACGGGTGCACAGCGAGAACGGCCGGATCAGGCTTGACGTGCGACCTTGCCTTTCCTCGTGATCCGCACGGTGACCGACCCATCTGCCGGGACTTCGACCTGCGGCCAGTCGAGGAACGCCGTGTACCCAAGGGGGCGGGCGGCTTGGCGGGCCGTTTCCGCCAGTACCGACACCCGTGCCGCGTAGGCCGTGTTGTTGGTCAGGCGGACTACGGCTGCCTGACGGCTCTCGCTGACGTGCTCGGCCTCGACATGATCAAAGGGAACGAGAATTCCTTCCCCGGGCCGGACGTAGATTCCGGGAAGTTCGAGTGCCATCAAGACACCATTGGTCTCGGTCCAGGAGTTTCTCGTCCTGATGAAATCACCGACGGCATCCTTGCCCTCGGCATCGCTGGGCTGGATCCGCTCCATGCTCGAACCGATGAGGTAGTCGGTGGTTATGTGTCCTGGCATGTTGACGGCCTCGGCGTGGGCATGCTGGATATCGCTGATGAGTTCAGCGTACTTCTTGTCCCCAGTAGCTCGATAAAGCTTGAACAGGTGGTCGGCGGAGGACGTACAGACACCGGGGGCGGCATGTTTGTTCTGGCTGCTCGCCCAAACGGCGCCCGCCATCCTTCCCTCCAGCCGCGCGATATCACTGCCTGCCGGAAACAGTGGATCGTACGCAAGAGTCCAGGACGAGCACAGAGCGGCCTGGACCTTCGCGCGATTCAGCCATATCTTCTTTCCGGTGTACTGGTACAGAGCCATGAATGACTCCAGGAGACCAAACGCTGTTTCGGAGTCCGCATCCTGTGAAATATCCGCGCACGCTCCGCTGGTGAATCCACGGGACTTGATGTCGCGCGCATAGTAGAATTCGGCTGCTTCCTCGGCCGCGGCCAACCAGTCCGGACGGTGGAAGTATTCAGCCGCCAGGGCGAGCCCGGCCGGAGCGATGGCGCCGGCCGTCGAGTTGTACACGGCGATGTCGCCTGTTTCGGGCACGATGTACTGACCGAATTCTCCGTGCTTTCGCCAGGTCCGGGTGAATGCTTCGGCCAGATTTCCCGCGGCCAGTTCCCAGGATTCCTTGATGGTGTCGCCGTGCCCTTGCGCCTTCAGGAGCATCACATGCTTGATCAGCCAGAAGAGCACGTCTCCGTTCTTGCGCACCATCGCCTGCACAGCAGGGAAGTCGGGGTGGGCCTTCTCCGATCGGATCTCTCCGTCCTCGCTGATGAAGCCGTAGAAGAATCCGCTCCGCCCCTTCATGCGGGAACAGATGAAGTCCAGCTCATCGGATACCCTGCCCCGTTCCGTCGGGTCATTCAGAGCCAGCATGGGGTAAGTGTTGATCATTCCGCTCACCCAGCCCAGTTGAAAGTGACTGGAGTTTTCCGGCAGGTAGTAGCGGCCCGCTTTGGTCTCTGTGAAATTTCCTCGGCAGATGTTGGTGCCGAGCTCGGCCAGCTTACTCATCGGAAGCAGGTTGCGAGGCACGGTGGGGCCGGTGAGCGACTTTCGCACATCCATGAATTTTTGCAGGACTGCCGGAATTCCGTCGGCATCGAAGGTAAAGACCTGGAAGCGAATCGAAACCGCGTCACCGGGAGCCCAGTCCGACGCCCTGTCATCGCTCGTCCGGAAATCGCCGAAACCGGCCACCTGTCGGCGGACAACCGGTGCCGAGATGCTGAATTCACAGCTTTCCCTGCTCGCGCTCTCCTCGACCGAGAGTCCACTGTTGCCCAGGCGGGTTCCCTGCTCGGTGAGGACGATCCAGCCCTTTTTGAACTTGGGCGAGAAGAAGCTCATCGCCGGGGCGGCAGTGCTGAACGTCGCCAGCTCGATCCGCGAAGGTGCCGCAGCATCGACGGCCAGTCGCGGGTTGTTCGATATCGTCAGCGGCGTCTGTGGGTTGTAGTACATGTCGGCCGGATAGTCCGGATTGTATCCGTTGCCGATGGTGCGATAGCGATTTCCGTTGTAGATGATTCCGGGAATCATCACATAGTTGGCGGTCTCCCAGCTCTCGAAGGGGAAATCCACGGAGATCGCGGTTTGTTCTGCCGCCCCCTTCTCCAGGGTGCAGGTCAGGGTGACCTCCCACCCGTGACCATCGGGTACCCGCCGTGTATCCCACTTCAGTTGCCACTGTCGCGGTCCGTCGGTCAGCAGGTCGCCGTCGAATTGCTGGGCCCGGCGCAGCGTCGTGCCGTCATATTCCCGCATCGACACCAGGAGGGAGCCGTGCAACTCACGCAGAGCACGGCTGAGTTCCGCAGCCTGGCCGCTGGCTCCGGCAACCCCTGCGTCGAGCGGTTGGGCTCGCGAGACCGTGGGTTCGAGAGCGATCTTCGCTCCGACTCCGGCGGCCGCCAACAAAGAAAGGCAGTTTCTCCTGTCAAGCATTCTGCAACCATCCTTGTGTGCGTGTTCCAGCGAATTGAGTTTCAGATCAATGTCGGTACAGGCATCGGCACGCCCGGCGGCAGCAGACCCTGGGCACGCAGGGCGAGCCACATCTCCTCGGGGACGGGGTGGCTGATCATCGCGGTGGCGTCCGTCACCTCGGCGGTGCTGCGTGCCCCGAGCAGCACACCGGCGACCGCCGGGTGCCCCAGCGGGAATTGCAGGGCGGCTGCCCGCAGCGGAACCCCGAAGGTCTCGCACAGCGTGCGCAGAGCGAGTGCCCGGTCCAGCAGATGTGCCGGGGCCGGTGCGTAGTCGAAGGTCGCGCCCGGCTGGGGATCGGCGAGGAGGCCCGAGTTGAACACCCCGCCGACCAGCACGGACACTCCGCGTTGCGCTGCCAGCGGCAGCAGCGCGGCCAGAGCGCTCTGGTCGAGCAGGGAGTAGCGGCCGGCCAGCAGAACCACGTCGATGTCGGTGTCGCGGACGAAGCGTGCCGGCATCGCGGTCTGGTTCATGCCGACACCGATCGCGCCGACCGTGCCCTCCGCGCGCATCCGCTCCAGTTCGGGGTAGGCGCAGTCGAAGGCCTCGCGCTCGTGGCCGTCCGGGTCGTGCAGGTAGACGGTGTCCACGCGGTCGAGGCCGAGCCGGGCGAGGCTCTCCTCGACGCTGGTGCGTACACCGCGGGCGCTGAAGTCCCACACCCTTTCGTGGGTGGCCGGGACGGCGAAGCCGTTCGCCAGGTCGTCGCCGGGCAGTCCGGCGCGTGCGCGCAGCAGGCGGCCGACCTTGGTGGACAGCGTGAACTGCGCACGTGGCCGGGTGCGCAGTGCGTCCCCCAGCCGGCGCTCGGACAGACCGAGTCCGTAGTGCGGAGCGGTGTCGAACGCACGGATGCCGCAGTTCCAGGCGGCCTCCACGGTGGCGGCCGCGTCCTCGTCACTGACCGCGTGGAACAGGTTCCCCAGGGCGGCGGCACCCAGTGACAGTGCGTCGACGGCGGTGTGCACGGGTGCTGTGGGATGCATGGGGTGAGGAGTGCCTCTCGCTGAAGGGACGTGAAAGGACATGAACGGGCGTGAAGAGGCGCGAGCGTCCGAAGTCCGAGACATGTGACGGGGCGGGGCTCGCTTCGGTCCCCGCCCCGTCACATGCCCAGCCGTACCTGCCGGTATCAGCCCTTCGTCGCTCCTCCTGTGAGGCCCTTGACGAACTGCTTCTGGAAGGCCAGGTAGAAGACGAGGATGGGCAGTGTCGCCAGGAACATGAAGGCGAAGACCGAGCCGAAGTCCGCCTGGTGTTCGCCGATGGCACGGTAGATGCCGACGGTCACCGTGGTGCCTGCCGCCGGGCCCAGGACGATCAGCGGGTTGAGGAAGTCGTTCCAGATCCAGACGCCGAGGAAGATCACCACGCTGGCCGAGGCCGGCCGCATCAGCGGGAAGACCACCTGCCAGAAGGCGCGGAACGCTCCGGCGCCGTCGATCGCCGCTGCTTCTTCGAGCTCCCGGGGGATCGTCTTGGCAAAGCCCGCGAAGACGAACACCCCGAACGGCATGTAGTAGCCGACGTACGCCAGGACCAGTCCGGGCACGCTGCTCATCAGCCCCAGCGTGCGCAGGACTTCGGTGATCGGGGTGAGGATCACCGCGGGCGGCACCATCAGACCGCAGAGCAGGACGACCATGATGACCTTGGACAGGAAGCCGGTCGACCGGGCCAGGTAGTGGCCGAGCATGGCGGAGATCGCGGTGATGACGAGGATGGAGATCACGGTGACCTCCGTGCTGTTGACCAGCCCGTACCAGAAGAGGTGGTCCGGGCGCGACAGCACGCTCTGGATATTGTCCAGGGTCGGTGGGACCGGGAGGCCGACCGGGTTCGACACGATCGCCGAACCGTCCTTGAACACGTTGACCAGCACGAGGTAGATCGGCAGGAAGAACAGCAGGCCGGCGAGGAGCGCGACGACCGGACGTATCCACGCCCTTGTCCCACCCCTGTTCATGCTCGCGTTCAGGTCCGGGTTCGTCTTCGTGTTCGTGCTCATGCGGACACCTCGCGTTTCTGCAGCCACCCGAGCGCGATCACGGAGACGGTCGCGACCAGGATCAGCATCGCCACGGCCATCGCGGAGGCGTAGCCGACGTGGTTGCCGTTGAACGCGGTCTGGATCACCTGGAAGGCGAGGGTGGACGTGGTGCCGGGGCCGGGGCCGCCGTTGGTGAGCACCTGGATCTGGTCGTAGGCCTTGAATCCGCCGATCAGTGACATGACCGTGTTGATGGTGACGGCGGGTGCCAGCATCGGCCAGGTGACGTGGCGGAACCGCATCAGCGGTCCACAGCCGTCGATGGCCGCGGCTTCGTGCAACTCCTGCGGGATGCCCTGCAGTCCGGCCAGGTAGATCACCACGCAGAAGCCGAGCCCCTGCCAGGCGATGACCCACGAGACCGTGTAGAGAGCGAGGCTCGGGTCGGAGAGCCAGCCCGGCGGATGGCTCACCCCCAGCTGTCGCAGCATGGAGTTGAGCAGGCCGTCGTCGACGAGGATCGCCTGCCAGATGACGCTGACCACCACGGCGCTCAGCACGACGGGTACGAAGAACACGCTGCGCAGAGCGTTGTACAGCCAGCCGCGCCGGTCGAGCAGCAGCGCGATCGCCAGGCCGCCGGCGTTGGTCACCAGCGTCACGATCACGGTGATGACGACGGTGTTCTGAAGTGCTTTGAGGAAATCGTCGTCGGAGAACAGGCCCGTGAGGTTGGACAGGCCCACCCACCGGGTCGGCGGGTTGAAGGGGTTCTTGTTGGTGAGGCTGTAGCCGGCGGTCATGCCGATCGGCACCAGGACGAGGGCCAGGTAGGCGAGCAGTCCGGGAGCCGCGAAGAGAGCGAAGCGGCCCGGTCCGCCGTTCGGCCGGAACCGCCGGGACGGTCGCGACGGCTGCCGCGCGGGGGTGTCCTGTGATCGGACCGCTGCCGTGTCCTGCGCCTCGGGCGCGGCAGCGGAATCCTCCGGTCGAGTCAGGGTGCGTATGCGCATTATCGGGTGGCCTTGTCCCACTGCTCGTCCATGTAGGCACCGAACTGGCGGGCCGTCATGCGGCCGCCGAGGAGATTCTGGACGCCGGCCGCGGCCTTGTCGGCCAGGCCGGGCGGCAGGGAACCGTCACCGGTCTCCTGGGAGAACGAGTTGACGATCCCGTCGTCCTTCTGGGCCTGCCGATACGCGGCCACGGTCCTCTTGTAGACGGGACCCATGGTGCTGGGAGGGCTGTAGCCCTTGATGTCGATGATGAGCCCGTCGGCCTTGACGGCGGCGTCCAGGTTCTTCTGGTCCTCCATGAATGCCTTGGCCCACTTCTTGGCCAGGGGAACGTCGGACGCCTTGGAGCTCACCGTCATCCCGCCGCCGAGGACGCCCGGGAGTGCCGGGGCCCCTTGGTCCGTGGGCCACGCGAAGACGCCCGTGTCGAAGTCCGGCTTCTTCGTGTCGGCCGAGGCGGAGAACCAGCTGCCCATCGGATACATCGCGCCCTTTCCGTCGCGGAAGGCCTGTTCGGTGTCCGCGTAGGAGCGGGAAAGGCCGGCGCGGTCGATGTATCCCTTGTCCGCCAGGCCGGCGACCTTCTGGGCGGCGGCGACGAACGCCGGGTCGGTGAACTTGACCTTGTCCTTGGCGCGTTGGGACAGCCAGTCCGGCGTCTTCTTGTAGACGTCGGTGGCCACCGTGCAGATCAGCGGGAACATGTCGGCCCAGGAATCCTTGCCGCCACCGCCGACCACGAAGGGGTTGATGCCCTTCTTCTTCAACTTGGCGCTGTCGTCGAGCAGTTCTCGGTAGGTGTGGGGCGGTGTGCTGATGCCGGCGGAGGCGAAGTCCTTCTTGTTGTAGTAAACGAGCGTCGTCTGGGCGGCGTAGGGCAGCTGGTAGACCTTGCCGTCATAGGTGTTGGCGCGGGGGTTCTCGTACGTCGCGAGTTCCTTGTCCGTCCACGGTGACAGCTTGCCCGCCTCGGCGAATCCGGCGGGGTTCAGGCCGATCATGATGTCCGGGAACTGACCCGTGCTGTCGAGCTGCTTCGCGTACCCGGTGCGGTCGGCGCTGGGCGACACGAGCTTCTTGACCGTCACCCCGGGCACCTTCGCCGAGGCGCGGACAATCGCGGCGTCCCAGTACTTCGCGTCCAGGTTGGGCGTTTCGAAGGTGAGGAAGGTCAGGGTGACCTTGTCGCCGTCGCCCTTGGACGCACTCGTACCGGAACTGCCTGCCGTGCACCCGGCCAGGAGGAGAGCACCTGCGAGGGCGGCGGTTCTCGTGAGTATCGGATTGTGCATCATGTCCAACTTCCCCTACCCGTCGTTGTCCGGGGGGCGGTACCGAGTCGCTGTCTTGTTCGTACCGAGACGAGAGAGGGAATCCCGCTGCCGACCGTCCACCGAATCCGTTCACATGGTTCAGACTCTTCCCGGAGTCCTGCTGCTCTCGGGGACGACCGCTTCCCCTCAGCGTTCGCCCGTCAGGGCACCTTGGGGTATGGAAGTCCGCGCGCGACGGCATGTCAAGAGATGAGACGGAGTTATTGCCTGAACCAGGGAGGCAATAGATCTGATACATGCCGTCAGAGTCTCGCCGACCTCGACGGATTCGCTTCGCGGGAACGAGACGCGTCGGTGGCGCGGTTCACCACCCCGGCACGCTTCGACCGCCCCGTCGCCCGGTCGTTTCCGGTGTGGGCGGCGGGGCGGGGCGGCGGGGCGCTACTGATCGAGGCTGTCGTCCGCGGTCACGCCCCGTCCCGGCCGGCGGGAGCGGCGGGAGCGGCGAAAATGCGATTGCGGATCTCTCGCTGGACCTGGAGTTCCGTCGTGTCGATATGGCGGGCCATGAGGGCGGCGGCCTGTTCCTGCTCACCGGCCCCGATCGCTTCCAGGATCGCCAGGTGCTGCTCCGCGGCCCCGGCGAGTGATCCCGGTGCGGAGTCGGCCAGAGCCACGATGGTGACCTGTCGCTGCAGCCGCTGGATCGCGTCGACCAGGCTGGAGAGGAACGCGTTCCCCGCTGCCGCGCCGATCGCCTGATGGAACTCCGCGTCGGCCCGGCCGAACGACTCGTGGTCGTTGCGCTCGGCGGCCTCCGCCGAGCGCTGCGCCGCCTCGCGGATCGCCCTGAGCTGAACCGGTGTGGCCCGCGCGGCCGCGAGCCCGCTGGTCTCGGCCTCGGTGAAGCGCCGGAACTCGAACAGCTCACCGACGCGGCTCGGGTCGGTCGGCAGGAAGCGGGAGAAAGTGTCGGACCACAGGTCGTTCCTGGGATGCGCCACGAAGATGCCGCGCCCCTTCTCCACCGAGAGCCTCCCGAGGGCCGAGAGGATCTTGACGCCCTCTCGCACCACCGTCCTGCTCATGTCCACTTCGGCCGCCAGATCCTTCTCCGTCGGCAGCCGGTCGCCGGGCCCCATCCCCTGCCGGGCGACGTACTCCAGGATGCGCTCCGCCGCGACCTCGTAGCCGGGGCGG
Source organism: Streptomyces sp. NPDC127117 (assembly GCF_042677325.1). Lineage (NCBI taxonomy): Bacteria > Bacillati > Actinomycetota > Actinomycetes > Kitasatosporales > Streptomycetaceae > Streptomyces > Streptomyces sp. NPDC127117. The sequence continues at coordinate 10,450 of NZ_JBHXTM010000098.1, read as the reverse complement.
TAGGGAGCCGCCTCGGTCTCCGTCTCCGATGCCGCGGACGCGGACGCGGGCCGGGAAGATCCAGTCATGTTGCTCCATGTATCCGATGCATGCCGTCACGAAATACCAAGTGCTGGGCCCCCAAGATACCTCCCGGGCCGCCCGTGCAGGGCTGCTCGGACCGCCCCGTGGAGCCCCCGAGCCATCGGGAATAGATCCGAACTAAGCCTTGACGGTCTCCTCGGTGCCGTGCACGCTAGACCGCACTTGTGCTGCGGTAGTTACACAGGAGAAGCAAGCGCACTTCCCTGCACGGGCAGGCCTGTGGGCTCTCCGGCTCACGGGCGTCCGCCGATCCCGCTCTTCGGAACAGCGCGAACCATCTTCGTTGAAGAATACGAACTATCCAGGTGACTTCGTTCGTCGCTCGACGTTTGCCGGCCTTGCGCCCCCATGAGCTGTTCGCCGGCAGTTGATCAGCGATCCCGCGCGTCATCGAGAGTCACTTCACCTAGGAGGACATGTGGACAGGCGTCGCTTTCTGGTTGCCGGCGGCTTGAGTTCGGCCACGGCCGTGGCCATGGCCGCCGGACCCGCGCATGCCGCGCGAACGGCCAGGACCAAGACGTCCCCGTCGCTACGGATCGGGGCGGGCTTCCTGTCGGTGGGCATCAGCGGCTCCGGGTACGTGGACAGCCTGGTGGACCTGCGTGACGGCACCGACCACCTGGCCAAGGACACCCCTGTGCCGCTGGTCAGCGTGGTGGCCGACGGCAAGCACATGGTTCCCGCGAAGGTACGGGTCGTGTCGCTCGACCGGGCGCACCACCGGCAGGTGCTGGAGTTCGTCGGCGAGAGCGTGACGATCCGGGTGGAGGCCGTCGGGTTTCCCACGCATTCGACACTTGAAGTCATCGGCCTGACAGCCGCCTCGGGTGTGGATGTGCAGACGCTGCTGTGGGGTCCGTTGCCGACGACGCTCGACGACACCATCGGCGAGACGGCCGGTGTGGTCGCCAACTCCGATTTCGTCATGGGGGTCCGGCCGCTGAACGACAAGACGGTGGGCGGGTGGCCGAACGAGCATCTGGCGTACGGGTTCGGTCCTGACCTCGTATGGAATCCGTACGGCCTGCAGACCGGTGTGAAGGACGAGTGGCTGGCGAGCAATGTCGCCGCGAAGACCACGTGGGGCAGCGTCCTGCGCGCCACCACCTACGACTACAGCAAGGCACGGGTCCGGCAGCGCACCAACGGTTACGAGATCCCGCTCGGCCCGCTGCCCGCGCCCGAGGGCCGGATCGTCGGGTCGAAGATCGCGCTGTTCGGCAGTGCGCCGGATCTCGCCCTGACCGTGCTCAGCCAGATCGCCAAGGAGCACGACCAGGCGTACCCCACCCTGGACGGCCAGTGGCAGAAGGCGGCCCAGCGCACCTCGCAGACCCACTTCTGGGTCCACGACCTCGACACGGGCACCGTCACAGCGGCCGCCAAGCTCGCCGCGCAGGCCGGGGTGCGGAACATCTACGCGATCAGCGGCAACGGGCCGTGGGTGTCGCACGGGCACTACCAGTTCAACGGCTCCTTCGGCGGATCGGACGCGGCGGCCGCCCAGTTGGTGGCCGCGGCGGCGAAGGAGGGCATCGAGGTCGGAGTGCACACCCTGTCCACCTTCATCGATGCCAACGACCCGTACGTGAAGGTGCCGGCCGATCCACGGCTCGCGGTGGGCGGCTCCGCCCGGCTCACCCGCCCGCTGGCCGGGGCGGACACCACGCTCTACGTGGATGCCAACGGCCTGCTGGCCTCCGGCGTCGACGGTCAACGGCTGCGCATCGGCGACGAGTTCATCACCTACGATTCCGTCACCAAGGTCAGCAACACCGAGTGGCAGGTCAGCGGCCTGAGCCGGGCACAGTGGTCCTCGGCGGCCAAGGACTACCCGGCCGGGACCACCGTCGCCCGGCTCATCCAGAACGGCTACGGCGGCGCGCTGGCCGGTCTGCCGATCACCGACGAGATCGCGACCCGGCTGGCCACCGCCTACAACACCAGCGGCGTCCACGCCACGTCCTACGACGGGCTTGAAGGCACCGGCTACAACGGCTGGGGCGGCTACGGCTTCGCACGGCTCGTCAACGGCGTCCACCGGCAGGTCACCACCAAGAACTTCATCACCGAGTGCAGCAACCTCGCGTCGAATACCTGGGACGCCCAGTCCAGGGCGAGCTGGGGTGAGATCGGCCCCACGAGCTACGCCCAGATCATCCGCAGCAATACCTTCTACCGGGCGAACTACCTGCCCGGGATGATGGGCCAGCAGGGGCTCTCGGGCGGCGACGCCCCGCAGAAGATCGAGGACACCCTGGCGCACGCGGCATCCCTCGACGCCGGCATCAACTTCGAGACCAGCGTGAGCAGCCTCCAGTCCGGGCAGAACACCGCCGTGCTGCTCGCCGCCGTCCGGATGTGGGAGTCCGCGCGCGCATCCGGCGCGTTCACTGCCGAGCAGAAGAAGCAGCTGGGCGTCGCGAGCAGGCACTGGCACCTGAGCGAGGTCACGCCGGACGCCGAGTGGACGCTGCAGGAGATGGACACGTCCGGTCAGCCGATCGGTGACCCGCAGCCGATCAAGGCCCCGACGCCGGGCTTCGCCACGTCGAAGCCGACGGACGCCCGGGTCGGAAAGCTGTACGCCTTCAAGGTGACCTCGACGACTCCGCGGACCATCCGCTACGAGGTCACCGACGGCCGCCTCCCGCGCGGCCTGACCCTCAACCAGGACACCGGTGGCATCACCGGAATCCCGACCGCCACCGGCACCAGCAGGTTCACCATCACAGCAAGGAACGGCGGGACCGTCGCCGACGCGAAGACCACCTACAAGGTGACGACCCGGCCGTGACCGCTGCCGTGGGGGGGGGCCGCCGCCGCGGGGGGGGGGGCCGGGCCGCCCCCGCGCCCCCGGCCCGGCCCCCCCCCCACCCCCCCGACACACTAAGAAGAGAAAGCGATGGGTTTTTGATTAA
>NZ_JBHXTM010000098.1:4868-7432 GCF_042677325.1 Streptomyces sp. NPDC127117 | reverse complement strand
CCGGGGGCGCCCGGGGTCCGGTCGGGGCCCCGCGCGGGGGGGGGGCCCCGCCACGGCCGGCACCTGCTCCCCGTCGCGTCACCCGCACGAACCTCCAGGAACGAATCGATCGAGAACGCTTGGAGTTTCACATGAGAGTGCGTCCAAGTCAGCTGCTGTGCCTTCTCGCGTCAATGGTCTGCCTGCTCGCCCTCGCCGCTCCCGCGACACCGGCGAGCGCCGCCCCCGACCCGGTCAACGCGAAACCCGCAGTGGTGCCCGCCCTCCAGAAGTGGCAGGGCCGCACCGGATTCTTCGAGCTGAACCGGCACAGCCGCATCGTGTTCGCCGGAGCGCACCGCGACCGTCTGCGCGATCAACTCGCCACCCTCCCCGACGAGATCGCGCAGGTCACGGGGCGCAAGCCGACCCTGTCGCCGCGCCACCCGCACAGCGGCGACATCGTGCTTTCGGTCGACCCCACCCTGCCCGGAGCGGTGGACAGCGCCCGGTTCGAGGAAGAGGGCTACACCTTCACGGTCACCGGCGAGAACGTGCGGATCACCGCGCCGAGCGCGAAGGGCGTCTACTACGGCACCCGTACGCTCCTGCAGATTCTGCTGCTCGACGACGGCCGTGACTCCGTCCCCGTGGGCACCGCCGTGGACTGGCCGGACTACAAGGTGCGTGGCTTCACACTGGATGTCGGGCGGCGCTTCTTCACCGCGGACTTCATCCGCGACTACATCCGCCTCATGGGCTGGTTCAAGCTCAACGAGTTCCAGATCCACCTCAACGACAACGGGTTCAAGGACGACCGGCCCTGGAGCGAGGCCCAGGCCGGCTTCCGGCTCAAGACCGACAACCCCGCGCTGTCCGGCCTGGCCTCGAAGGACGGGGCGTACGACCGGCACGACTGGGACTCCTTCGAGGACACCGCCGCCGCCAACGGCGTCACGCTCGTCCCCGAGTTCGACGCCCCCGCCCATTCGCTGGCGTTCATCCGGTTCAAGCCGTCCCTGGGCCTCAACAACGGCGACTCCGACCACCTGGACCTGTCCAAGCCGGAGACCACCGCGTTCATGAAGTCGGTGTTCGACGAGTTCACGCCGTGGTTCCGCGGCCCGGACGTGCACTTCGGCGCCGATGAGTACCGGTCGGACAAGCCCCGCTACAAGAGCTACTTCAACGAGATCGCCGCCCACATCCGCACGCTCGGCAAGCATCCGCGCGCCTGGGGCAGCCTGTCCCTGATGACGTCCGACACCGAGGGCTTCGACCGCGACGTCACCCTCAACAGCTGGAACAACTCGTGGTACGGCCCGCAGGCCGCCAAGAAGGACGGCTACTCGTTCATCAACACCAACGACGCCCTGCTCTACATCGTCCCGTTCGCGAGCTACTACCACGGCCACGGCCTGGACGGTAAGTACCTCTACGACAACTGGGAACCCAACGTCTTCCCCGACGGCCAGAGCGTCGCACCGAAGGACCCCCAACTCCTCGGCGCCATGTCCTCGGTGTGGAACGACCTGACCAAGTCCGGCTACACCGAACTCGACGTGCACGAGCTGGTCGAGCCCACCTTCGGGGTCCTCGCGCAGAAGATGTGGAGCGGCGCCGGCTCAGGTGTCCCGTACAACGATTTCATGTCGACCGTGCGCAAGCTCGGCGTGGGAACGGGGCTCACCGAGGTCGCCACGACACTCGCCACCCCGGCCAGCGGTGAACTGAGTGCGGGCAAGCCGGCGTCCGCGTCCGCGGGCACGGCCGACGCGGCGTTCGACGGGGTGAGCACCACCAAGTGGCAGAGCGGCCCGGGAGATCACACCTGGCTCCGCGTGGACCTCGGCCGCCCCCGGATCGTCACCAGGGCCGACCTGGACTGGGCGCCCGCACACGGCCGTGACTACGCGATCCAGGTGTCCGGCGACGGCACGGCCTGGACCACGGTCGCCCACCGCACCGGCCGCACGTCCGCGGGATCCGACACGCTCACCTTCGAGCCGGTCACCGCCCGGTACGTGCGTCTCATCGGCACCGAAGCCGCCCGCAAACAGGACGGCTACGCGCTGTGGAGCATGCGCGTCTTCGACGCAGCGGATCTGGCGCTGCACCGGCCGGCCACCGCGTCGTCGTCCGAAGTGCCCGGCCTGGGACCGGAGAACGCCACCGACGCTGACCCGGCGAGCCGCTGGGCCAGTGCCTACCGTGACGGCGAATGGATCCAGGTGGACCTGGGCCGGGTACAGACGGTCCGCCGCGTCCTGCTCGACTGGGAGACGGCGTCCGGAAAGGACTACGACATCCAGGTCTCCGACGACGGGACGAACTGGAAGACAGCCGCCGCCGTACGGGACGAGCCCGCAGGCGCCCGCGTGGACGAACTCACCTTCGCTCCCGCCTCGGGCCGCTACATCCGCATGCAGGGCATCAAGCGCACGTCGTCCTTCGGCTATTCGCTCCGGCGCCTGGAGGTCCGGGCCGCGAGCCCGGCGACGAACCCGCTGCGCCGCTGAGACGTGGGGGCGGCCCGGGTCGGCGCCGGCCCGGCCCACAGCCACACCCAGTGGACCCCCCCCCGA
>NZ_JBHXTM010000098.1:0-4858 GCF_042677325.1 Streptomyces sp. NPDC127117 | reverse complement strand
TTCGGCCGCGGGGGGGGGGGGGCGGGGCGGCGCCCCGGCCCCCCACCCGGGGGCGCCGTGTTGCGGGGGGGCGGCCGGGGCCGGGCCCCGCCCCCCACCACTGCACGACCGAGTGCACCCTCCACGTAGAACACGAGACATATCGGCATATGTTGATTTGGAGGAATCGTGGACAGAAGAAACTTCCTGATCGCCGGCGGTGTCAGTTCGCTGGCGCTGATCGCGACGCCGGCCCTCGCCCAGCCGGCGGCAGCAGCAGGGCCGGCGTTCACGGAACAGGCCGGCCGTCCGTTACGGATCAGGGCGGGATTCCTGTCGCTGGGTCTCGACCCGGCGGGCCGGGTCGTCGAGCTGAAGGACATACGCACGGGAACCGACCATCTGTCGGCGGGCAAGTCGCTTCCCCTGGTGTCCGTCGTGCTGGGCGACGGAAAGCAGGACACTCCCACCCAGGTGAAGGTCTCCCGGCAGGACCGGCACGTGCTGGTGTTCAGCGGGGACCGGGCGACGGTCGAGGTCAAGGTCGTCAACCACGCGACGTACGCGACGCTTGAGGTCGTCGGTCTTGACGCCGCACCGGGCGTGGATGTGCGGACCCTGCTGTGGGGGCCGCTGACCACCAGCGTCACCGACACCGTCGGCGAGGCCGTCGGTGTGGTCCGCGACAGCGGCTTCGCCCTCGGCATCACCCCGCTCAACGACAAGACCGTCGGCGGCTGGCCCAAGGAGTTCGACGCGTACGGGTTCGGCTCGGAGGTGCAGTCGAAGCCGTACGGGGAGGCCGGGACGCAGAACGAGTGGGGCGCCGCGGCGAAGACGTCGTGGGGCAGCATTCTGCGGGCCTACTCCTACGACTACAGCACCGCACGGACCCGCGAGGACGGCATCCGGATCGGCCCGCTGCCGGGCTTCGAAGGCCGGATCCTCGGATCGAAGCTGGCCGTGTACGGCAGCGCCCCTGATCTCGTGCTCACCGTACTCAGCCAGATCGCGCAGGGCGAGCACCTGCCGTACCCGACCATCGACGGGCAGTGGCAGAAGACGGCCAGGGCGACCCGGCAACCGTTCCTGGCCCTGTCGTCCCTCGGCACCTCGAACCTCTCCGACGCCATGAAGTTCGCGAAGCAGGCGGGCATCAGGAACGTCTACTCCGTGCAGGGCGCGGCCGGTCCCTGGAAGTCGACGGGGCACTACCAGTTCAACAGCGGCTTCGGCGGCTCGGACGCCGCCGCGGCTCAACTGGTGGCGACCGCCGCCGCGGGCGGCATGCGGGTCGGCGTGCACACCCTGTCCAACTTCATCCAGGCCGATGACCCGTACATCTCTCCCGCACCGGCCGACAAGCGGCTCACGGTCGGCGCGACCGTGAAGCTGACCCGCGCTCTGGCCGCGTCGGACACGACCCTGTACGCCGACGGAGACTCCGGCGGCGGCGGTCACGTCATCGGCCGGCGGCTGCGCATCGGCGACGAGTTCCTCACATACTCCGGTGTGACGCAGGCCGGCGCCGGCGAGTGGCAGTTCACCGGCATCAGCCGGGCGCAGTGGGGATCCGCCGCGGCGGCCCACCCCGCCGGGGCCGACACCACCCGGGTCAGCGAGAACCAGTACGGCGGTGCACGAGGCGACCTGCCGGTCATCGACGAGATCGCCACCCGCCTTGCCACGATGGCCAACACCACCGGCGTCCGGAGCATCTCGTACGACGGGCTGGAGGAGGTGTCCTGGAGCGGCTGGCGCGGCCAGGGCTTCGCTCACCTGGTCAACGGGATCCATCGCCGGCTCGACTCCCAGGACGGTTTCATCTGCGAGGCGTCCAACCCGTCGTCCAACTCGTGGTTCGCCCAGTCGCGGATCAGCTGGGGCGGCATCGGCTGGTCCGACTCCAACTACGCACAGGTGATCAGGAACAACAACTTCTACCGGGCCAACTTCCTGCCCGCCATGGGTGGTTCACTGCCGATCGGTGGAGACACGAGCACGCTCGGCGTCGAGCACAACCTGGCCCTCGGCGCGTCGGTCGGCGTGAACTTCGGCTGGTTCGAGACGAGCACGGACAGTCTCGCCGAGGGATCCAACACCGCGGAGGTCCTCACCGCGGTACGGATCTGGAACTCCGCCGTCGAGGCCGGCGCCTTCACGCCCGCCCAGCAGCAGCTCATGACCGACGAGAAGAAGAACTGGCACCTGAGCGAGATGGCCGAGGGGAAGGAGTGGTCGCTGCAGGAGCTGGACTCGTCCGGCAGCCCGGTCGGCCGGGCTCAGCCGGTGCGGGCGCCGGAGCCCGGGTTCACGACACCGCAGCCGCCCGGCGGCCGCGTGGGTGGGCTGTATGCGTTCAAGGTGACCTCCAGCTCGCCCCGGACGGTCCGGTACGAGGTCACATCCGGCGCGCTGCCCGCCGGACTGAGCCTGAACAAGGACACCGGCGGCATCACCGGAGTCCCCACCGCCCCGGGCACCAAGCGGTTCACGATCACCGCGCGCAACGACGGCATCATGCCCGACGCGGAGGTCACGTACAGCCTGCAGGTCATTCGCGGCTGACAACGGCCTCGGTCGGTCCAGGACCGCTGAAAACAGTCAGGGCCACGACGGAAGTGTGACGCCACGCCTCAGCGCTTCCCTTCGGCGGAGTCCAGAGAGATGTCGTGGCCCTGGCCCGCCCGGTTCTTGTGCGCCGACAACGTGTTCGTGACGGAGCCGCACCGTCGATACCGACCCGCATCATTGCCCGGTACGGGCCGCGCGGTGCGCGCAGGGCGATCTGTCGCCGGTGATGTGCACACCTGCGGCATGACCGGGGAAACACCACCTGTCCCGGACCCGGCGGTCGTTGGCGCGCGGCACCGTCCTGCGGACGATCCCACGACAGCCCGCTGAGCCGCGCGTCGGCCTAGGCCGACGCGTTGCCCCTCGTCGAGGACGACGGGTCCGGAGCCGAATACTCCTGCGTCGTCTACCTGTCGAACACAAACATGATGTGGTCGTCGTCCAGGTACTTGATATCGATCTCGCAGCCCTTCTGCACCCTCGAAGAGTAAAAGGCGGGAATGGTGTCCCTGCCTTCCACGTACCTGGTCTCACCGTCCTCGTGCCACGAAAGCCGGTATTCGATGGTTGTGGACCCGCCGTCGTTCGAGCTCACGTAGCGAACGTTCTCCACCAGAGCGTGAATATCGCGTCCCTGTGACCGGATCTTGTGGTCACGGTTGAAGAGATGAACGATATAGGCGATGGTGCCTCCGACGAGGAGGACGGAAATGACGACAACAAATATCACGTGTGTATTCCTCGCACGAGAATGGTCGGCCGTGCCCGTTGTCAGCCGCGGGGGCCGGTGATCCGTTCGGGTTCGATCACATAGATCACCCGGACCTGGTCCTTGCCACCGAACCACGGGTAGGGGCCGCCGAGATACTTCTGTGCGAGCGCCTCGATGTGGTCGACCGCCCCCTCGGTGGTCACCCGCACCACCCGCCCGCGGATCTGAACGTAGGAGGCAGGTTCCGCGGGGTCGGAGACCGCGACGGCCACCCGCGGGTCGCGCGCGATGTTCCGGGTCTTCTGATGGGACTCGACGCTGTTGATCAGGACGTGCTCGCCATCGGTGTCGACCCAGGTCTGGGTGAGCTGGGGCGAGCCGTCGGGCATCGTCGTGGCGATGTAGCAGGTGCTGGGGCGGCGCAGCAGCGCCACCACGTCCTCGTCGAGGGATACGGGCACGGGGTCTCCAGAGGTCGGTGCGGTGCTGGGGCAACGGTAGCCACGGCAGGAGACCCCCGACTCTCCGCCCCCGCATGACGTGCCGCGTCGGCGGGCCGTTTCCGGCCCGCCGCGTGGTCACTTCACCGTGACGGCGTCGCCGGTGGCGACGACCTTCATGGTCGTGGTGGTCCCGAGGAAGGCCCAGCGCCAGCTGCCCGAGGCAGTGGCCTTCACCGTGGCCCGGAGGTGGCCCTTGCTGTCCGTGGTCGCCGTCTTCACGGTGCTGTACCTGCCGCCGGGCTTCTTGTACTGCAGCTTCACCACCTGCTTGGTGAACGCGTGGTACTTGAGGTCCGTCCAGTTGGCCCGCGACAGCTTTCCGGTGACGGTCAGCGTGCCGCCCTTCCTGACCGGCTCGGGCGTGGCGTCCGTGGTCAGGGTCGCTGCGCGCTTGACCTTGAACAGGGCGATGCGGTCGGAGATCCAGTAACTGCTGTCGTTGGCCTTGACCGTGGCGTTGACCTGCCAGGTCCCCGCGACCGCGTTGGCGTCCCAGCCCTCGTTGCCCCTTCCGTAGTCATCGATCCAGGTGGGGTCGATCCGCATCGTCGCAGTGCACACGGACGTCGTCGTGCTGGTCTTCCGGCACGTCGTACCGAGGTGGTCCACGGGCCCGTGACCACCCTTCGTGGTGAACGCGGACACGTCGGTGACCCCCTTCACCCCCGAGTTGTCCTTGATGGTCATGGTGATCGGGAACTGCTTGGGGGCCTTGACCCCGACGATCACGTTGTTTCCGCCGTTCACCACGGTCTTGACGACCCGGATGTCGCCCCGCCCCTCCGCGTGCGCGGCCGGCGCCACCGCGATTCCGATCGCCACCGCCGCCACCACGGAGGCAACCGGCATTCTTCTGTGCATGTCCCACCCCTGTTCTCCCCGCCTCTTGGCAGGGAGGGACAGATTAACGATCACCTCGCGCGGGCCGCGCCGACCCCACCCTGTCGGGGGGGGCCCCCCGGGCCGGCCGCGCCCGCGGCCGGGGGCCCCGCCCCCCGGGCGCCGGCCAACCCCACCCCCGCCGGGGGGGGGCCAACCCCCCCGCCCGCCCGGCCCCCGTCATCCGCCCGCCCAAGGGCTACCGCTCCCG
>NZ_JBHXTM010000097.1:0-19330 GCF_042677325.1 Streptomyces sp. NPDC127117 | reverse complement strand
CCCTTCTTTGGGGTGCCCCCTACCGTGTGAACCCGGCCTAACCCGGCCGTCGGCCGGCCACGCTCCGAGGGAGCGGGCCGGCCGACGGTTTTTTTGTCCGGAACTCGCCCCGCCGGAACGGAACGCGGCACTCGGGCGCCAGAACAGAACAATCACTCACGAGCCATGCCGAAGAGCTGCAATTCACACTCTGCGCCGAAGTGGGGTGAAACGGGAACATTCCCCTGATCAGGGATGGATACGCCCTTCGCGGACCCTCGCGTCGGTCCGATCCGAAGATGTGCCAGAGTTGCCACGTCCAGGCTTTGAGCACGTACCGTACGGCGAAACAGCCGGACAGCCGGGACACCGGGAAGGGGCAGCTGGGTTGACCACGCACGCACCGCAGGCGACGCAGTCCGTGACGCTGCCGGCCTCGCTCGACGAGGCCGTGGCGGCGCTCAGCGCCATGCCCGCCGCCGTTCCCGTGGCGGGCGGCACAGACCTGATGGCGGCCGTCAACAAGGGGCTGCTGCGCCCCTCGGGCCTGGTCGGCCTCGGCCGGATCAGCGAGCTGCGCGGCTGGCACTACCAGGACGGCCACGCCCTGCTCGGCGCCGGCCTCACCCACGCACGCATGGGACGGCCCGACTTCGCGGCCCTGATCCCCGCACTGGCCGCGTCGGCGCGCGCCGCCGGCCCGCCCCAGATCCGTAACGCCGGAACGCTCGGCGGCAACATCGCCACGGCGGCCCCGACCGGCGACGCCCTGCCGGTGCTCGCCGCGCTGGAGGCCGAGCTGGTCATCGCGGGACCGGGCGGCGCCCGACGCGAGATCCCCGTCTCGCACCTGCTGGCCGGCCGCGACATGCTCGAACCCGCCGAACTCATCGGCTTCGTCCGGGTGCCGCTGCTGCACGCCCCCCAGGTCTTCCTGAAGGCCACCGGCCGCACCGGCCCAGGTCGCGCCACCGCCTCCGTCGCGATCGTCCTCGACCCGGCCCGGCGCGGGGTGCGCTGCGCCGTCGGCGCCATCGCGCCGATGCCGCTGCGGCCGCTGGAGGCCGAACGCTGGATCGCCTCACTGATCGACTGGGACGGCGAACGGGGCCTGGCCCCCGACGCGCTGGCCGCCTTCGGCGAGTACGTCGCCGCGGCCTGCATCCCGGACCAGCCACCGTCCGACGCGGGCGAGGCGGTACCACTGCCCCCCGCTGTTCTGCACCTGCGGCGGACCGTCGCCGCGCTGGCCCGACGAGCGCTGGGGAGGGCACTGTCGTGAGCAACGAGGACCACAACGATCAGCACGGGCAGCAGGAGCACCTGCAGCACGGGGGCTGGCAGCCGACGCCGCAGGGCGGCGAGTACGACGCGGAGGCGACCGCCTTCGTCCACCTGCCGCCGGAGGACCTGGCGAACATCCCGCTGGCCGCGCCCGGCCAGGGCTACGTACCGCCGATGATCGTGCCGCTGACCCCGGCGGCCGGGCTCGACCCGTCGGCCACGGGCAGCTGGATCATGCAGACGCAGAGCCAGCAGGAGCGCGGTACGGGGGCGGAGCAGCAGGCCCCCGAGACGGTGCACTGGCCGGACCCGAACCATCAGCAGGGCCCGTACGACTACGAGTACGAGTACCCGCAGCAGGCTCCCCAGGCCCCGCACTTCCCTCATGCCTCCCAGGCACCGCAGGCCCCGCACGTCCCTCATGCTCCCCAGGCACCGCACGATCCGTACGCGCAGGAGCAGTACCGGGAGACCCCGGCGGCCACGGGCCAGTGGAACTTCACCGAGTCCACGGAGTACGGCGTCCACACGGGCCAGGCGGGGCAGGCGGGGTTCGCCGACCCCGTCGACCACACCGGCGGCCACGGTGACGGAACCGGCCACACGGGCCACACCGGCCAGTGGACGATCCCGGTCGCCGACGGTGATCTCCCGGAGGAGTCCGGCGAGTTCGCCGCCTCGGCGCTGGCCGCCCAGTGGTACGGGGACCGGACCCCGCCGGCCACGCTGCCGGGCGGCGCGCCCGCTCCGTGGGCGACGCAGGAGCCCGTCCAGGAGCCGGCCCCGGAACCCGTCGCGGAAGCCTTCGCGGAACCCGAGATCGAGGCCGGGGCCCGGACCGGGCTCGCGGTCGATCCCGCACTCCTGATGGACATCGAGCCGGAGCACACGCCGGGAGCCGAGTTCGAGCAGGCGCAGGTCGAGGCGTCGTCCGTGACGCACGCGGACACCCCGCATGCCCCCGAGACGGCACCGGCCACGGAGGCGTCCGTGGAGGCGCCAGCAGAGGCGCCTGTGGAGACGTCCGTGGCGGCTTCCGTAGGGACGGAGGCCGCCCCCGTACCGGATGGTGCCGCCGCCCCGCAGACCCCGGAAGTGCCCTCCGAAGCCGTTGCCGACGCGGTCGACGCCGCCTCCGAGCATCCGGCGGAGGCCGAGCCGGAGGAATCGCGGACGGCGCCGGACCTCGAAGCCGCAGCGCCCCCGGCGCCGGTGACCGACCCCGACGCAACCCCCCAGGAATCCCAGCCGGCCGATCCCCAGGCGACCGATCCCCAGGCGACCGATCCCCAGTCGGCCGATCCCCAGCCGGCTGATCCCCAGCCGGCTGACTCCCAGTCGGTCGAATCCGTCCCGCTCGGCGTTCCCGACGACCACCCGGCCGCGTCCTACGTCCTGCACGTGAACGGCGCCGACCGCCCCGTCACCGACGCCTGGATCGGCGAGTCGCTCCTCTACGTGCTCCGCGAGCGCCTCGGCCTCGCAGGCGCCAAGGACGGCTGCTCGCAGGGCGAGTGCGGCGCGTGCAACGTCCAGGTGGACGGCAGGCTGGTCGCCTCCTGCCTGGTCCCCGCGGCCACCACGGCCGGCAGCGAGGTCCGTACGGTCGAGGGTCTCGCCGTGGACGGCGAGCCTTCCGACGTCCAGCGCGCCCTGGCCAAGTGCGGCGCCGTCCAGTGCGGCTTCTGCATCCCCGGCATGGCCATGACCGTCCACGACCTGCTGGAGGGCAACCACGCCCCCAGCGAGCTGGAGACGCGCCAGGCCCTCTGCGGGAACCTCTGCCGATGCTCCGGCTACCGCGGTGTCCTGGACGCCGTCAACGAGGTCGTCGCGGGCCGCGAGGCCGACACCGACCTTGCCTCGCCGGACTCCCCGTCCCCGGAGTCCGACGAGGCCCGCATCCCGCACCAGGCGGCCCCCGGCGCCGGTGGAGTCCAGCCGCACCCGCAGGACGGAGGCATGGCGTGAGCAACGACGCAGCCACCGCTGCCAACGCGACCAGCACACGGATCACCACCCCGACGGGCACCACCCCGACGGCCGAGGGCCCCGACACCGAGCCGCCCGCGCTCGGCCTCGGCGTCTCGCTGCCGCCCGCCGACGCGCGCGCCAAGACCGAGGGCACCTTCCCGTACGCGGCCGACCTCTGGGCCGAGGGCCTGCTCTGGGCGGCCGTCCTCCGCTCCCCGCACCCGCACGCCCGCATCCTGTCCATCGACACCTCGGCCGCCGTCGAGATGACAGGCGTACGGGCCGTCATCACGCACGAGGACATCCCGGGGGAGACCGCGTACGGGCGCCGGATCGTCGACCGTCCGGTCTTCGCGTCCGACCTGGTCCGCCACCACGGCGAGCCGATCGCCGCGGTCGCCGCCGACCACCCGGACACGGCCAGGCTCGCCGCCGCGGCCATCGCCGTCGAATACGAGATCCTCGACCCGGTCACCGACCCGGAGAAGGCCTTCGCCGCCGAACCGCTGCACCCCGACGGCAATCTGATCCGCCACATCCCGCTGCGCTACGGAGACCCCGAGGTGACCGGCGAGGTCGTCGTCGAGGGCCTGTACCGCATCGGCCGCCAGGATCCGGCCCCCATCGGCGCCGAGGCCGGGCTGGCCGTGCCACGGCCCGACGGCGGAGTGGAGATCTACACCGCTTCCACCGACCCGCACACCGACCGCGATCTCGCCGCCGCCTGCTTCGGCCTCGAACCGGACCGGGTGAAGGTCGTCGTCACGGGTGTTCCCGGCGCGACCGGCGACCGCGAGGAGCCCGGCTTCCAGCTCCCGCTCGGCCTGCTCGCACTGCGTACCGGCTGCCCGGTCAAGCTGGCCGCCACCCGCGAGGAGTCCTTCCTCGGCCACTCGCACCGCCACCCCACGCTGCTGCGATACCGCCACCACGCGGACGCCGAAGGCCGGCTGGTGAAGGTCGAGGCGCAGATCCTGCTCGACGCGGGCGCGTACGCCGACTCCTCGTCCGAGTCACTGGCCGCCGCGGTCGCGTTCGCCTGCGGCCCGTACGTCGTCCCGCACGCCTTCATCGAGGGCTGGGCGGTCCGCACGAACAACCCGCCGTCCGGCCACGTCCGGGGCGAGGGCGCGATGCAGGTCTGCGCGGCGTACGAGGGCCAGATGGACAAGCTGGCCGCCAAGCTCGGCATCGACCCGGCCGAACTGCGCCTGCGCAACGCCCTGTCCACCGGCGACATCCTGCCCACCGGCCAGACGGTGACCTGCCCGGCACCGGTGGCCGAACTCCTGGAATCCGTAAGGGACTTCCCCCTCCCCGCCCTCCCCAAGGACTCCCCGGAGGACGACTGGCTGCTCCCCGGCGGCCCCGAGGGCGCGGGCGAACCCGGTGCGGTGCGCCGAGGGGTCGGCTACGCGCTCGGCATGGTCCACATGCTCGGCGCGGAGGGCGCCGACGAGGTCTCCACGGCCACGGTCAGGGTCCACGACGGTATCGCCACGGTCATCTGCGCGGCGGTCGAGACGGGCCAGGGCTTCTCGACGCTCGCCCGCCAGGTCGTCCAGGAGACCCTGGGCATCGAAGAGGTCCATGTCGCGTCCGTCGACACCGACCAGCCCCCGGCGGGCCCGGCGACACACGGCCGCCACACCTGGGTCTCGGCCGGAGCGGTGGAACGCGCCGCCAAGATGGTCCGCACCCAGCTGCTCCAGCCGCTGGCCCACAAGTTCGGCATGTCCACGGAGCTGCTGCAGATCGCCGACGGCAAGATCACCTCGTACGACGGCGTGCTGTCCACGACGGTCACCGAGGCGATGGACGGCAAGGAACTCTGGGCCACCGCCCAGTGCCGCCCCCACCCGACCGAACCCCTCGACGAATCCGGCCAGGGCGACGCCTTCGTCGGCCTCGCCTTCTGCGCGATCCGCGCGGTGGTGGACGTCGACATCGAACTCGGCTCCGTCCGGGTCGTGGAGATGGCGATCGCCCAGGACGTCGGCCGGATCCTCAACCCGTCCCAACTGGCGACCCGTATCGAGGCCGGCATCACCCAGGGCATCGGCGCCGCCCTCACCGAGAACCTCCGCAGCGCCCGCGGCCTGATCCGCCACCCCGACCTCACCGGCTACGCCCTCCCGACCGCCCTGGACGCCCCCGAAATTCGCATCGTCAAACTGATCGAGGAACGCGACGTGGTGGCCCCCTTCGGCGCCAAGCCCGCCTCGGCGGTCCCCGTGGTGACATCCCCCGCAGCAGTGGCCGCCGCCGTACGCGCAGCCACCGGCCGCCCGATAAACCGCCTCCCCATCAGACCCCAGGCAGCGGTGGCGGCCTCCAACTCCTGACCCCCGCACGGATGGCGCGATCCGTTGCATCTCCGGGTTGCACATGCAACCCGGAGATGCACGGTGTCACCACCGCTGACTAAGGTGAACCCCGAGGCGTCAAACGGCTGTTGCCAATCGGGGGAGGGCACTGTGGGACAGGGCGATCCGGGGGCGGATTCACAGGCATACCCATGGAGCGTCATCGGGGCGGTGGGAGCCGCGGGGGCGATGTCCCCGGGCGCTGCGGGCGAACTGGTCACCGAACTCTCGTCGTTCACGAAATTCCGCGATCGCATCGACGTTCTCCTCCACGACCTCAAGACCTCACCGGCCGGCCCGGGGAAGGTCGGCGAGGAAACGATGGGACGGGACCGGTTCGGCGGGGGCAAGGGCGAGTGGTCGGAAGCGGACACCCTGCACGGCTCGTACGCCAAGGTCATCAAGGAGCTGGAGGAGCTGTCCAAGCTGCTCTCCGACTCCATCGAGGGCATGAGCATCGCCGTTCTCGGAGCGCACAAGGGCTACGAGAACGTCGACTCGGACGTGCGGGACCGCATGCTCGCGATCCAGGGCAGAACGAATGCCCACCACAAGGCTGACCAGAAGCACCCGTCCGACGGCGCTGTCCTCTGATGCGGACGTCGATGTGCTCTGCAGGCGGATGACGGGGACGGGGAGAGAGACGGCGTCATGGGTACGAATTTCGACAACAAGACGCACGAGCAGATGCTGGAGTGGCTGGACCACGCCAACAGCGGCGAGATGCAGGCCGCGGCGGATCGTCTCGTGAGCGCGGCCTCCGAGATCCGCAAGATCGCCGAGGACCTGAAGGTCCGCCCGCAGTGGGTGGAGTGGAAGGGAAAAGGGGCCGATGCATTCCGTACGTGGAGTGCAGATCTGGCCAATGCGACGCTGCGTCTCGGGGACTACAGCGAGGGCGTCTCCAAATGGCTTGGCGAGGCGTCGAACGCGATCGCATCGGCTCAGGCCTCGATCCCTCGGACCGAGGCCGGTGCGCAGGCGAACCTGGAAGCGGCTCTCGCCGCACGGAACGATCCGGATGCCTCGGCGGTGGCGAGGAAGTCCGCAGACACGCTGATCGAGTCCGGCAAGAGAAACCGCGAAGAGGCTGCCGCACAGATGCGGAGGCTGTCGCAGACGTACACCTTCTCGTCGTCGCAGATGACGTCTCTGGAGAAGCCGGTGTTTCCGGCTATGCCGGAGGCGATCACGCTGCAGGATGGTGAGAGGTACGACGGGCGACAGGGCGGACACATTGGACCTGGGTCCGGGACTGCAGCCAGTGGGGTGGGGTACGTCATCACGCCAGGACACCGGGCTGAAGCAGCACCCGATGTGCCCGCGCCCGTCGGGAGCACGGGCATCTCTCCGCACGTGGGGTCGCCCTCGGTCGCGGAACCGGTGGACATGGGGATCGATGGAGTGGCCGCGCTGCCGGATACTCCGCCCCCGGTCGCGAATCCAGTGGTGCCGCCAACCTTGCCAAGACCTGACAGTGCACCCTCGCTGACGCCGGGCATCACTCCTCCTGCTCCCAATATCAGTCCCTACACACCGCGCAGCACGAGTGGGGGAGGCAGAACGACAGGGGTACCACGTCTGCCAGCCCCTGCTCCGGCGGTGACTCCGGTGGGCCCCGGGCCGTTGGGGCGTGCCCCCGGGCCTCAGGGGATTACCGGCGGCCGCGTGGTACCCCCAGGCCCAGGACGTTCTGCGGTTGGCATTCCGCGCGGAACGGTCATCGGCAACGAGAACGCCCACGGCACAGCGCCCATGGGGCGTGCCCCGGGCATTGGCGGTGGGATCGTTCCCGGAGTCCCTCCAAACGCAGCCAACGGCGGTCGTCGACTGGCAGGGGAGGCGGGCGGTGTAGTCGGCGGACGTCAACAGCAGGGCCAGGCGGGCACGCGCCCGTTCACGCCTGGAGGGTCGGGTCTGGTGAGAGGCAGCGGGATCGCTCCTCAAGGTCCTCGGACGCATGCGACTGGGCGTGATACGGACGGCGAACGGCCGGACTACCTGGTCGAAGACGACGACACCTGGCAGCACGGTGGCCGACGCGTCGTCCCGCCGGTCATCGACTGATCAACAACGAACTCGCGGAGGATTCGGATGCGCATCAGGAATAGGGGACTCACACGGCGGCGAACCATGGTGTCGGCCGTGCTGGGCGTACTCCTGATGGGCGGTTCTGCCGGGCCAGCGTTTGCCGACTCCACGCGTTCCATGCAGTGGCATCTCGATGCGATGAAGGCTGACGAGATGTGGCAGGTTAGTACAGGCAAGGGTGTTGTCGTTGCTGTGCTCGACAGTGGTGTGGACCCGGCGAATCCCGACCTCGTGGGGCAGGTTCTCAGGGGAAAGAATCTGGAGCCGGACGTCAAGGGGGACGAACACACTGACTATGACGGTCACGGCACAAGCATGGCTGGGTTGATCGCGGGGACAGGCCGGAGCAACGGAGGGGACGGCGCCTTCGGACTCGCGCCAGGAGCGAAGATCCTGCCGGTCCGTATGCCTGATTCCGGAGTGGGGGCAACCCAGGCGGAAGGGGATGAAAAATTCAACAGAGTTGCTCCCGCAGCGATTCGGTATGCGGTTGAGCGCGGTGCAAAAGTCATTAATATCTCCCTGGGTGCACACTCGGGATCGCAGGCGCTCACAGATGCTGTGAAATTCGCACTCGATAATGGAGCGTTGATCTTTGCAGCCGCAGGAAACAGTGGCGACGGGGCCAACATGGTCGCATACCCATCTGGAACACCAGGGGTTATCGGCGTAGGTGCCATTGGGCACGACGCGAAGAAGACCGACGAATCCCAGCACGGGCCGCAGATCGACTTCACGGCGCCCGGAATCGACATGGTCCACCCTTGCACCGGCGGATCTCAGTTGTGCAAGACGAGTGGCACCAGCGACGCCACCGCCATCGCCTCCGCCTCAGCCGCCCTCATCTGGGCCAAGCATCCCGACTGGACCAACAATCAGGTCCTCCGCGTCATGCTGAATACCGCAGGTGGCCCGACCAGCGGAGCCAAGCGCAACGACTACGTCGGATACGGCGCGGTCCGCCCCCGCATCGCCCTGAAGACGCCGGGCGACCCCGGCCCGCCCGACGTGTACCCGCTCCCCGACCTCGCGGCAGCCGAGCGTTCAAGCCCCACCCCTTCCGCTGAACCGTCCAAGACGACCGGGGGCTCAGCGGACTCCAACAGGCCGGCCGCGGCAGCCCCCGCCTCCGATGACAACAGCGGGAACACGGGTCTCTGGATCGGACTGGGCGCGGGCGCGGTCGCGCTCATCGGCGTAGTGGCCGCAGCCTTGGCCGTCCGCTCCCGCCGCCCCAAGTCCGGCTCCGCCGCCGTCCCGCCCGCACACCCGCACCAGCCCCCGTACCCCAACCCGTACCAGCAATCCCAGCCTCACCAGCAGCCCCCGCGCCAGGCCTATGCACCCCCTCCGACTGTCCCCCCCGGCTCCAACTCTCCCCGTGCATAGGTACAGGTGCTCGTCCCGGCTGCGCATTGCTGTTGCGATGCAGTGTCTTTGGCTGGAGT
Organism: Streptomyces sp. NPDC127117; assembly: GCF_042677325.1. Classification (NCBI taxonomy): domain Bacteria; kingdom Bacillati; phylum Actinomycetota; class Actinomycetes; order Kitasatosporales; family Streptomycetaceae; genus Streptomyces; species Streptomyces sp. NPDC127117. The sequence goes on along the minus strand of NZ_JBHXTM010000097.1, from coordinate 10,188 downwards.
GATCCGCAAGGGTGGACGGGGGCGACGCATGGCGTGGGACGAGTGGGAACAGATCAAAACCGAGGTGACCGATCGGCAGCCCGTAGCGATGCGAATCAACCACGTTCCCGGTGAACCCACCGGGCCCAGCGCCGTAACGGGCGGTCTGAAGTCCAGCAAGAAGGCGTGGGTCACGGCCGGCGAAGGGGTGGGCTCCCTGCGCCAGAGCATCGGCACCGCGCTGACCAGACTGGAGGACGGCCAGACGGGGCTCGGCGCAACCACGGGTTGTCCGAGCGCGGCCGCGCAGAAAGACGCGTACGACTCCTGGAAGAAGTACGCCGAAAGTGTCAGCGAGCGGTGCGGCTCACTCCAGAGGATCCCTGGAGCAGGTGGGCCGCGACCTGTTGTCGACGGATGCGGCGGTCGCCGGCGAGATGCAGAAGCTGAACGTCAGGTACGCGGACACGGACGCCGTCGGCGGCCATACGAAGAGCCGGTGACGGCGGGATGGACTACGCCACCCTCAAGGCATTCAAGCCCTCCGAGTTCGAGGACGCCGCCGACGGATACCGCTCCGTGGGCAGTGTGGCCCAGGCAGCCAAGGACCACATCGAGAACACCGTCGCCGCAGGCATGCGCAAGACGTTGACGGGTGAGGCAGCGGAGGCGGCGCAGAAGCAGCTTCGAGCCCTGGCGAAGAACTTCCACTGCACCCTGACCGAATGCGGCGTGATCAGCACGGCCCTCAACGGGTTCGCCTATGACATGGCGTCAGCCAAGCGGAAGTTGAACGCGGCGATCGAGGACGCCCAGGCGGACGGCTGCACGGTGAACGCGGACGGCTCGGTCACGTATCCGGCCGGTCAGAGGCCGGGCGACGAGAAGGTTGCTGATGGCGGCACGGTGGCGGGAAGTGCCGGAGGCAGCCCGACCTCTGATGCTCTGGAGCGCCAGGCGGCGAACATCCATCCGAACCCGAACTACGGCAAGGCAACAGGGTATGCGAACCGGATCGCCGACGCGCTTGAGGAAGCCACGGAGGCGGACACGAAGTGGGCGCCGAAAATCCGGGCCCTCAAGGCTGATGACGACCTGACTGTGTCTGCCCGGGACTGGACGGACGCTCGTTACCGGAGGACAGCCGTGAACCTACGGAGGGCATTCCCGGCCGCTGTGCTGCTGGTGGCCCTGACGGCCGTGGTAACCGCGTGCGGGACACAGCGAGACGGCGGAGAAAAACCGAAGCAGGTCACGATGAACGAGCAGCAAGCGATCGACCGGGCAGAAGAGATCATTCACCAGGCCGTGGACGACATGTCGCCCAAACCGACACTGCAGCGCACCGGCCCCGGGACCATTGGCCCCTGCATTGCCGGAGACGACCATGGCCCCGACGACCGACTGCAGGTCACCCTGTTCTACAAGCTGACCGGGGTTCCGGGGGCAGAGGCCAGTAACCTCGTGCTGCAGGCGCGGGATGCCTGGCTGAAGCAGGGATACAAGTACAACTCGTCGGACAAGGAGGATATGTCCGGCCTCTTCCCTTGGGTGAGCATGCGTACGGAGTCCGATGACTTCTGGATGGAAGGCATCACCGGAGTCCTGGACCGCGCCAAGGGCGAGGGCCTTGCCACCCTCAAGGTGAGGTCGCCCTGCTTCCTCCCGCCGGGGAAGTCCTCGGCGTCGACCGCGGCCGACCGGGCCGCACTGGAGGAGCCGCAGGCCGACGGTCCCGCTCGGCATCGAGCCCCCGGCCACGAGGCCGCGGGAGCGTTCTGACTTCTGGTCCTTCAATGAGCCGCTCCGGCAGTAATAGTGGAGGGGGATGCGGCCTGCCGTGTCCCGGAGAAAGGTGGACGACGACGTGATGGTGGCTGCGTGCGCAGAAGGAGAACGAGGGTCGGAGTGGGACGGGCCCGGCCCTGCCGTCATTCTCATTACTGGGGTGATGGCTTCCGGGAAGTCCACCGTCGCCCAGGCCCTGGCCGAGCGGTTGCCGCGGGCCGTTCATGTGCGGGGGGACGTCTTCCGGCGGATGGTGGTGTCCGGGCGGGCCGAGATGGTGCCGGGGGCGTACGAGGAGGCCGCGGCTCAACTCCGGCTCCGGTACCGGCTGTCCGCGATGACGGCCGACACCTATGCGGGTGAGGGCTGGACCGCTGTCGTTCAGGACGTGGTGCTGGGGGAGGAGTTGGGCCGGTATGTCGAACTCGTATGGAGCCGGCCGCTGTACGTCGTTGTGCTCGCTCCCGAGCCGCGGGCCGTTGCCGAGCGTGAGGCCGGGCGGGGGAAGAGCGGTTACGGGGCCGGGTGGACGGTGGAGTCGCTGGACCGAGTGCTGCGGGAGGAGACGCCACGGATCGGGCTCTGGCTGGACACGACCGGGCAGACCGTGAAGCAGTCGGTGGACGCGGTGCTCGCGGGGCTCGACCGGGCGAGGGTGGTTCGTGGGGCGGTGTCGGGCTGCGGGAAGGGGCAGGGAGCCCCGTGAGCCCGAAGAGCCTGCGACAGTTGTGGTCGAAATGCCCTGTACGCCGTTGATTCCTATAGTTGGGGCGGTAACGCATCACGAGGAGGAGTCAGCAGTATGAGCAATCTGTTCGTCATCGCCTACGACGATCTCGCCACCGCAGACCAGGTCCGGGACAAGCTGCTGTCCATGAACCGTGAGCACCTCGTCGAGCTCGAGGACATCGTCGTCGTCGAGCGGCGTGAGAAGGACGGCAAGATCAAGCTGCATCAGGCCGTCAACCACGTCGGAAACGGTGCCGTGGGCGGCGCGTTGTGGGGGAGCGTCATCGGGCTGCTCTTCCTCGTGCCGTTTCTCGGTGCCGCGGTAGGCGCTGCAGCCGGTGCCGCGGGCGGGGCCGCTGTCGATACCGGTGTCGACGACAACTTCATGAAGGAACTCAGCGCCAACCTCCGGCCCGGCGCCGCCGCGGTCTTCGTGCTTGTGAAGACGGCCGCCCGAGACCGGGTCGTCCCCGAGATCGCCAAGTTCGGCGGGCAGCTCGTGCAGACCTCGCTCAGTAAGGAGGACGAGGCGCACGTGAAGGAGATGGTGAAGCAGGCGCTGAGCGACGACGATCCGGCGGCTGCTTCGTGAGCTGTTGCTCCCTGCCGACGTGAAGTACGGGAATTGCCGTGTACGAGAACGGCCGCCGCTGCATTACTGGGGCGGCCGTCCCGTGCATCTCCCCGAGGCCGTGACCGGATTCGAACCGGTGTAACTCGAGTTGCAGTCGAGCCCCTCAACCACTCGGGCACACGGCCGTGTGTTCCTCGTTGTGGTTCGACCGTAGGGCGGGCAGGAGAGGTGATCAAGAGTGTCGGGCGGGCTGCAATGTGACTGCCATGTCGCGTTCACGATCGGGGGCGCCGGCGGTTGTGCGGGGTGTTGTGGTCCTACGACCAACGGACGAGCGGGCGACCGTCCCGCGACAGGGTTCAAGTGAGATTTCGACCCTTACGCTTGGGCTCATGAGTGCCTTGGAACCACGTGACGGCGTTGACGTCCCGCCCCTTGCTGCGGACACCGCGGACATCGCCGCCGCCACCGAGTCCGATTCCGGATCCGGGGAAGGGGTGCTCGGGCGGAGCTATCGGGCACTCAGTGTCGGCATTGTCTCCGTCGTGTTCCTGATCGCCTTCGAGGCGACCGCCGTGGGAACCGCGATGCCGGTTGCCGCGCGGGAGCTGCACGGCATTCCGTTGTACGCGTTCGCGTTCTCCGCGTACTTCACGACCAGCCTGTTCGCCATGGTGCTCTCCGGGCAGTGGGCGGACCGGCGTGGTCCGCTGGGGCCGCTCGCCGCCGGGATCAGTGCGTTCGGGGCGGGGCTGCTGCTCTGCGGGACCGCCGGGAGCATGTGGATCTTCGTCGCGGGGCGGGCCGTGCAGGGGCTCGGCGGGGGGCTCGTGATCGTGGCGTTGTACGTGGTGATCAGCCGGGCCTACCCGAAGCGGCTGCAACCGTCGATCCTGGCCGCGTTCGCCGCGAGCTGGGTGATCCCCTCGGTCGTCGGGCCGCTCGCCGCCGGGAGTGTGACCGAGCACCTGGGCTGGCGCTGGGTCTTCATCGGCATCCCGGTCCTCGTGGTGTTCCCGCTGGCGCTCGCGCTGCCCGCGATCCGGCGCCGGGCGTCGGGGCCGGCCGATGCGGCGGCGCCCGTCGAGCCGTACGACCGGCGCCGCATCATGCTCGCGCTCGGGATCTCGCTGGGTGCGGCGCTGCTCCAGTACGCCGGGCAGGAGCTGAACTGGTTCGCGCTGCTGCCGGCCGCCGCGGGTGTCGCCCTGCTCGTGCCCGCGGTGCGCGGGCTGCTGCCGCCGGGGACCGGCCGGGCGGCGCGCGGGCTGCCCTCGGTGGTGCTGCTGCGCGGGGTGGCGGCCGGGTCGTTCATAGCCGCCGAGTCGTTCGTACCGCTGATGCTGGTCACCCAGCGCGGGCTCAGTCCGACGATGGCCGGGTTCTCGCTCGCGGCCGGGGGCGGGACCTGGGCGCTCGGTTCGTACGTACAGTCCCGGCCGCGCCTGGAGCCGTACCGGGAGCGCCTGATGGTGGGCGGCATGGTGCTGGTCGCGGCCGCGATCGCGGCCGCGCCGTCCGTGCTGATCGACTCGGTGCCGGTCTGGACCGTGGCCGTGGCCTGGGCCTTCGGGTGCTTCGGCATGGGCATGGTGATCGCATCGACGAGCGTGCTGCTGCTGAAACTGTCGGCGCCGGAGGAGGCGGGGGCGAACTCGGCCGCCCTCCAGATCTCCGACGGGCTCTCGAACGTACTGCTGCTGGCCGCGGGCGGAGCGGCCTTCGCGGCGCTCGGCGGCGGCACGGTGGGCGCCGTGCACGGGGCGGCGGAGGCGGGGGCCGCGGGGTCTCATCCGGGGGCGTTCGCGGTGGTCTTCCTGCCGATGGCGGGGGTGGCGCTGGTGGGGGCCTGGGTGGCCGCCCGGGTGCGGACAAGGGCTTAGTGCCACGTGGCTCAACCGGAGGCTCGCCCGATGCCGTACCCGACACTTCCCGGGCTGCTCGGCCTCGCCGAGCAGCCTCGGGGCTGCCGAGGTGCGCGACCGCGGGCTGCTCGATTCGGCGCTCGTCCGCCCGCAGGCGAGCGTGTTCGGCCAGGACACCTGTCCGGATGTGTGTGGCAGAAGGCCGCGGCGCTCAGGGAGTCCTTGGCGCGCAACCGCGCCCTCGCCGACGGTAGCGAGCGCATCGCCCGGTGGGCCACCTGGGTCTTCCTGTACATCGATGGGCATCGCCCGAGCGCTGGCCCCGATGTCGACGCGGCCGAGAAGTTCGCGCTGGACGTGTGCCGGGGCGCCCTCGACATGCCCGAGATAGCCGAACGGCTTCCCGGTTCTGCCGTGTGACGCCGATCCGTGAAACCGATCCGTGAAGACGATCTGTGAAGAGGGTCTCAGCGTGCCCGAACCACCGCTCGTCCGTACGGGGTTCCGCGCCGTCCCCCGGTAAGGTGGCCCGGTTGTCGTATCGCGGGTGGGGTCGTCCCCGCCCGTGCGGACAGCGCCCCACGTACCCGAGAGACCCGAACCGGAGACCGTGACTACTACCGCCTCCCACCACCTCTCACCCGCCTTCCCCGGCCGCGCCCCCTGGGGCACGGCCGGCAAGCTGCGAGCCTGGCAGCAGGGCGCCATGGAGAAGTACATCCAGGAGCAGCCGCGCGACTTCCTCGCGGTCGCCACCCCCGGCGCGGGGAAGACCACCTTCGCGCTGACCCTCGCGTCATGGCTGCTGCACCACCACGTCGTGCAGCAGATCACCGTCGTCGCGCCGACCGAGCACCTGAAGAAGCAGTGGGCCGAAGCAGCGGCCCGGATAGGTATCAAGCTCGACCCCGACTACAGCGCGGGTCCGCTGAGCAAGGAGTACGACGGCGTCGCGGTCACCTACGCGGGTGTCGGCGTCCGGCCGATGCTGCACCGCAACCGCTGCGAGCAGCGCAAGACCCTGGTGATCCTCGACGAGATCCACCACGCCGGTGACTCGAAGTCCTGGGGCGAGGCGTGCCAGGAGGCGTTCGACCCGGCCACCCGGCGGCTCGCGCTCACCGGTACGCCGTTCCGGTCGGACACCAACCCGATCCCCTTCGTCGTGTACGAGGAGGGCAACGACGGCATCCGGCGCTCCTCGGCCGACTACACCTACGGCTACGGCAACGCGCTCGCCGACGGCGTCGTCCGGCCCGTGATCTTCCTCAGCTACAGCGGCAACATGCGCTGGCGCACCAAGGCCGGTGACGAGATCGCCGCCCGGCTCGGCGAGCCGATGACCAAGGACGCCATCGGGCAGGCCTGGCGCACCGCGCTGTCGCCCACCGGCGAGTGGATCCCCAATGTGCTGAGCGCCGCCGACAAGCGGCTGACCGAGGTCCGCAAGGGCATTCCGGACGCGGGCGGGCTGGTCATCGCCACCGACCAGGAATCGGCGCGCGAGTACGCCAAGATCCTCAAGCGGGTCACCGGCGAGAAGGCCACCGTCGTCCTCTCCGACGAGAAGGCCGCCTCGAAGAAGATCGACCAGTTCAGCGGGGACGATTCCCGCTGGATGGTTGCGGTCCGCATGGTGTCGGAAGGCGTCGACGTGCCGCGCCTGGCCGTCGGCGTGTACGCCACCACCATCTCCACGCCGCTCTTCTTCGCGCAGGCCGTCGGGCGTTTCGTGCGTTCGCGCAGGCGCGGCGAGACCGCCTCGGTCTTCGTACCGACCATTCCGATGCTGCTCGACTTCGCCAACGAGATGGAGGTCGAGCGGGACCACGTCCTCGACAAGCCCAAGAAGGGCAGCGACGAGGAGAACCCGTTCGCCGAGGAGGACAAGCTCCTCGCCGACGCCGAGAAGCTGGAGGACGAGGAGACCGAGGAGCAGCTGCCCTTCGAGGCCCTCGAATCGGACGCCGTCTTCGACCGGGTGCTGTACGACGGCGCCGAATTCGGCATGCAGGCGCACCCCGGCAGCGAGGAGGAGCAGGACTACCTGGGGATTCCGGGGCTGCTCGAACCCGATCAGGTGCAGCTGCTGCTCCAGAAGCGGCAGTCCCGGCAGATCGCGCACAGCCGCCAGCGGCCGGCCGAGGAGGCCGACCTGCTGGAGAAGCCGGCCGACGCGCGGCCGGTGGTCACGCACAAGCAGCTGCTCGGGCTGCGCAAGCAGCTCAACACCATGGTGTCGGCGTACACGCACCAGAGCGGCAAGCCGCACGGAGTGATCCACACCGAGCTGCGGCGGGTGTGCGGCGGGCCGCCGAGCGCGGAGGCCACGGCCGGGCAGATCCAGCAGCGGATCAAGAAGGTCCAGGAGTGGGCCACCCGTATGACGTGAGCGGGCGGGGACGTGCGGGTGCCGGCCCGGGGCGGGGACAGCGGTCCTCGCCCCGGGCCGGCGTCGTGCGTGCGGATGGTCGTGCGTGCGGACGAGGGTGGCGCGGCTACCGGACGGCGCGATATCCGGAAGATGCGACCACCGGACGGAGCGTTTTCCGGAAGCCGTGACTACCGGGTGACGCGTTTTCCGGATGGTGTGACCATCGGACGGAGCGTTTTCCGGAAGCCGTGACTACCGGGTGACGCGTTTTCCGGATGGCGCGACCATCGGACGGAGCGTTTTCCGGAAGCCGCGGCTACCGGGTGACGCGTTTTCCGGACGGCGCGGCTAGCGGACGGGACGACGCGGCTACCAGACGAACGGTGCGGACTGGTTGGCCGTGGCGACGCACGGGACCGTGGCCGACGTCGGGGACGAGGCCACGATCTGCAGTGACCAGTTGGTGGCGCTCGGGGGAGAGGCCAGCACCACGGAATTCGTGCTGTCACCCGCCGCCAGGGTGCCGGAGGTGAGCTTCAGCGGGCCCAGGGTGATCGGGCTGCCGCCGCTCATGCCGGGGTTGGTCTTGCCGGAGAACTGCACCTGACTGGTGACGCCGCCCGAGGTCTTGGTGAGCTTGAGCGTCGTGGTGATGCTGTTCGGGTCGGCGCTGGTGCCGGCCGGCATGGTGATCGCGGTGGACGTGATCTTTATGGTCTTGGACGTGCCCGAGTCGGCGGCGGTCAGGGTGGCGAGACCGCTGCCCCAGGCGCCGCAGTCGTACGTGGCCGTCGCGGTGAGCGGAGTCACCGCCTGGGCCGCCGGGGCCAGGGCGAGTGCGCCGGCCACGGAACAGGCCGCGGCCAGCACCAGGGGGATGTGTCTTCGATTCGACGACATGACGGGGGGAACTCCTTCCGGTTCTGAATTCCGCAGATTCACCGAAGAGCTGAAGAAGTGGATCTGCGTGCCGGGCCCGGCATGTCGGGTGCAGTGAAACTGTGATCTTCATAGAAGTCAAGAGATGTCTACAGGCGCTCTTGAAATTCCCGCGGAAATGCTTTTCGGGCATTTCAGATAAGGATCATCCGGTTCTCTCTTGACTTCTCCGCACGCGACCTCCTCAATGTGCGCAATCAATGGGCCATGGAGGGGTGTCTGGTGATACGACGACGAAGACCCGGCGTGACCGGTCTGCTCGCTGCCTGCTTCGTGATGTCGCTGAGCTGCGCCGGGGCCACCGCCCAGGCCGCACCGCAGGACGTGCCGGCGGCCGGGCGGCAGGCGGCCGGTACGGTCACCCCGTCCGTCCACTGCGTGCTGCCCGCGGGCCAGGGCGAGGCGACCGGGCCGCAGGAGATGACCGTCGAGCTGTCGCCCGCGGTCGTCGCCCCGGGCGGAAAGGTGCACGCCGAGGTCACGCTCGGTCCGTCCCCCGCCACCAGCGGACTCGCCCTGGACGATGTGCCCACCATCCCCAGCCTCGACCTCGCCATGTCCGGCGGGGCGACCGGCACCGTCACCGTGCGGGGCGCCGAGTTCACGATGGACATCCCGGCCGGGAAACCCATCGAACTCCCGCCGTACGAGGGCGACTTCATGGTCCCCGCGAACGCCTCCGGTGACATCTCGTTCGCCCCCATCCGTACGCTGACCCAGACCAAGGTGCTCGGCTCGGTCTTCGAGACGCCCTGCGACGTCGTCGACGGCGGCGGCAGCATCGGCAGCGTCACGGTGGAGGGCACCGGCACCGAGCCCGCCACACTGACCGCACCCGCCGATCCCGTACGCCCCAACACCCCTGTGACACTGGGCGGTTCGGGGTGGACGCCGGGCGGCACGCCCGTGCCCTCGCTCTGTGCGGTGGGTGGTGGCGGCTGCGATCCGCTGAAGTTCAGGAGCCACACCCTCACGGTCGACGGCGGCGGCACATTGCAGGGCACGGCCACCCTCGCGGAGGCCGGCGCGGTGCCGGACGGTGCGTACGAGGTGAAGGTCAACGACGGTACGAAGGAGGCCACCGCCCCCCTCACCGTCCGGGCCGTCGCGGCCGGCGACCGCGAGATCTCGCTGTCGCGCAGCAGCGGACCGGTCGGCACCGCGATCACGGTCAGCGGCAAGAACTACAACCCGGACCGCTGGATCAACGTCATCGGCCTCGACGCCTCGGGCACCGGGATCGACGACAGCGCGGTCTACGTCAAGAGCGGCCCGGACGGCACGTTCGCCGTCGAGTTCACCGTGACCTCCGACGCCGTCGTCGCGGTCCAGGCCGACGAGGGCAACGATCCGGCGACCGTGCGGACCGCACCGTTCACCGTCTCCGACGGCGAGGGAGGGGACGGCGGCAGCGCCGACCAGCGGCTGAGCACCTCGGTCAGGGCCGGGACGCTGTCCATGGTCCAGGACGGTGACACCGTCGACTTCGGTACGACGGTGCTGGGCACCGGCAGCGGTGTGCAGCGGTCCCGGCTCAACCGGGTCGAGGTGGAGGACGGCCGCGGTGTCGACAGCGGCTGGTCGCTGACCGCCACGCTCTCCGGCTTCACCGGCTCCGGCGGTGGCACCATCCCGGCCGGTGCTGTTCGGTGGACGCCCAGGTGCGCGGCGCAGAGCGGCAGCGTGGGGGTGCCGGTGGCCGGTTCGCCCGCCGCGCTCGGGAGCGCGGCGGCGAGCCTCTGCCGGATGGATCCGGACGGCTCCCGCCCGTTCACCGGCGGCCGGTTCGACGCCGACGCCGATCTCACCCTCACCGTTCCCGGATTCACCCCGCCCGGAGATTACAGCGCGACCCTCACCCTCACTCTTCTCTGAATTCTCCGGGAGATTTTCCGGGAACCGTGAGGGGAAGTTCCGGAGGCGCGCGGCCCCGGGCGATA
>NZ_JBHXTM010000096.1:0-20066 GCF_042677325.1 Streptomyces sp. NPDC127117 | reverse complement strand
TTTTATTTTTATTTCTCTTTTTTAATTGTTCTTTTTTTTTGTGTTGTTGGGTGTTTTTTTTTTTCTTTCGTGCGGGGGCGGTCTGTCGAGCCCCCCCCCCCTCCGCCTCTTGCCCCTGATGTCACTCGAGATGGAAGACCTCTTCGGCAGGTGCCCACCACTCGCCGTCGCCGACACTGTCCAGTGGCTGCTGGCAGGGGTCGGTACGGGCCCACCAGTCCCGGGTGACCGGGCACTCGGCGATGAGTGCGGTGTCGGCCGCGTAGTCCTCGCCGGTGTACTCGACGTAGCTGAAGAGCAGCCCGTCACGCAGGAAGATCGAGTAGTTGCCGATGTGGGCGCGCTTGAGGGTCGCGAGGACCTCGGGCCAGGCCGCCGCGTGCAAGGCGCGGTATTCCGCCTCGAGTTCCCCACGCAGGCGTATGACCGAGGCGTAGCGTTGCACGGGCACGGTGTGGCTCCTTTCCACGAAGCGCTGGGACGTCGAGACGCTGGAATCTGAGATACCGTCAAAGACGGGCCGGGGCCGTCCTGTTGGCTCGATCAGAAGTCATCACCAGCCCGGTTGGTCGAAGCCGATGCCGGGCGCCGACGGCGCCCGCACCAGCCCGTCGGCGCCGACCGCCGGCTCGCGCTGTACGGGGTTGGTGTAGACGAGGGACTCGTAGTAGGTGGTGTTGGGGATCGCCATGCACAGGTGGGCGTTGACCACTCCGCTGCCGTGCACCTCGGCTCGCAGGTTGTAGCTATCGGCCAGGTGCGCGATGCGCAGGGCTCCGGTGATCCCGCCTTTGAGCTGCGCGCTGGTGCGGACCCGGCTCGCCGCGCCCGCCATGATGAAGTCACCAGCGTTGAAATGCGCGCCGTCGGAGGTCTCCGCGACCAGCAGCGGAATGTCGACCTGTTCGGCCAGCCACCGGTGGGCGGTCACGCTGAACTCGCGCATCGGCTCCTCGTACCACAGGTAGTCCGCCTCGGACAGTGCGCGGCCGAGGTACACCGAGTCCGCGAGGTCGAACCCGGCCGAGCCGTCGTACATGAGCGGCACGTCGTCACCGACGTGGGCCCGCAGCTTCTGGCACAGGTCCGCGTCGGCTCGCGGGTCTCCCCACGCGTGCAGCTTGATGGCGGAGTAGCCGAGCTCCAGACACTGGTCGGCCACATCGAGGTACTCCTCGACGCTGCCGAAGGTGACCGTGCTCGCGTAGGCGGGGATGGCCTCGCGGTAGGGGCCGAGCAGCCGGTGGACCGGCTGCCCGGCGGCGAGGCCGGCCAGATCCCACAGCGCTACGTCGACCAGGCCGAGCGCGTAGATGGGGAGCTCCTCTATGCGGTCCAGCTCCCACAGGCGGTGCCACAGCAGCTCGCGCATCAGCGGGTCGCGGCCGAGCAGGTCCTCACGTATACGGCGGTTCACCAGATCGGCGACGATCACCCCACGTCTCGTGTGCGCCTCGCCCACCAGGCCTTCGTCCGTGTGGACCCGCAGGATCCCGCCCACGACCGCCGGCTCCGATCCGGGCAGCCCTGCCCGCCACCGGAAGGGCGGCTGAGCGGGCAGATCGACCAGTTCCACAGTCACGTCGGTGATTCGCATGGGTGTCCTTCATGGGTGGTGGTGTGGGGTTCAGGCGTTGGGGTGGCCCGGGGCGATGCGGTGCCGGATCTCTCGTTGGAACTGGTGGGTGGTCCGGTCGATGTGGTGGGCCATGAGGGTGTGCGCGTGCGTGGGTTCGCCGGTGGCGACGGCGTGGGCGATGGCTTCGTGCTGGGCGGCGGCGTCGCGCAGGGAGCCGCCCGCGAGGCCGGCCAGTCCTATGGCGGTGACCTGGTGTTGCAGGCGACGCAGGGTGTCGATGGTGGCGGCGAAGAAGGCGTTGTTGGTGGCTGCGGCGATGGCGGTGTGGAAGGTGTCGTCGGCGTGGCTGAAGGCGTCGATGTCGTCCACCTGGGCGGCCCGGGTGGACTGGTGGGCGGCCGCGCGGACGGCCTTGACCTGGGCGGGGGTGGCGCGTTCGGCGGCCAGGCGGGCGGTAGTGGTTTCCAAGTGGCGCCGGAATTCGAAGAGTTCGTCGACCTGACGCAGATCGGCGGGCAGGAAATGGGTCAGGGAGTGCTGCCAGGAGGACTGATCGGGCTGGGCGACATAGATGCCGCGGCCCTTGTGTACGGACAGCCGGCCCAGCGCGGAGAGGATTTTCACCGCCTCGCGGACCACGGTCCGGCTCGTCCCCACCCGGTCGGCCAGGTCCTGCTCGGTGGGCAGCCGGGCACCGGGCCCCAGGCCGGCCAGGACGAGGTACTCAAGGATGCGTTCGGCCGCGACCTCGTAGCCGGGACGGTAACCGGCCCCGTCGCCCGGGGGTTGTGGCGCGGGTGCGGTGCTGCGGGCTGCGCGGGTCAACGGCGCTCCCCTTTCACGTCGATCCACTCATCCGTCGATCCATGTCACGGCGGCCCGGACAGTACGGCGGTCCGGACAGTACGGCGGTCCACGTCGGGCGTGAGCTCTCCGAGCGACGCCGAGACACGCCATTTGCGATATGTTTCTGATACATCAGCTAATCCGGGGTCAGTGAATCACATTCAAACTCTTGACGCCAGGATCCGGTGACCTCAGACTCGTTCCGTCCCGCACCGACCGCCTCACCCCACCTCTCACCGGGGAAGCATCCTTCTTCGCTCGGTCGCAGCGCCCCCGTGAGCGCGGCCGTCCTGGCGGTCGACACCATCCCGACCCCCTCAGAATCAAGACAATCTCACCATGCAACCGGGCATGTTCCAGATCTATTGTCCGGTCATCCTCGCCCTGCTGGGGTCGAAACCTTCTGAAAGGGCAAGCACCTTGGACGACATCAGGCTCGGCGTCATCGGCCTGGGTAATCGCAGCGACCTGGCCGATCTGGCCCACCGGCCCGGATCGGGCTCACTGGTGGCCGCCGCCTGCGACCGCGACCGACAGTTGCTGACGCGCGCCGAACAGCGATTCGGCACCCAGGTGCGGACCGCCGCGGATCACCATGAGCTGCTCGACGCGGGACTCGACGGCGTGCTGGTGCTGACTCCGGACCACACGCACGAGGGGATAGGCCTGGACTTCCTTCAGGCTGGTGTACCAGTGTTCCTGGACAAACCGATGGCAATCACCACCGAGGGGTGTGACCGGCTGCTCGCGGCAGCTCACCGGCATCGGACCCCGCTGTACGTGGGCCACAACATGCGCCACATGCCGGTCGTGGTGGCCATGCGTGAACTGATCGTCAAGGGGGCGATCGGCGAGGTCAAGGCCATCTGGTGCCGCCATTTCGTCGGCCACGGCGGGGACTTCTACTTCAAGGACTGGCACGCGGACCGACGCCTCACCACCGGCCTGCTGCTGCAGAAGGGCGCGCACGACATTGATGTCATCCATTGGCTGGCCGGCGGCTACACCCGGCGGGTGAACGCCATGGGCGGGCTGACGGTCTACGGGGACATCGACTCACACCGTGACCGCAGCGGGGAGCGGATGACCGAGTGGCTGTCGACGGAGAACTGGCCGCCACTCAGCCAGACCGGTCTCCACCCGGTGGTGGACGTGGAGGACCTGAGCATGATGCAGATGCAGCTGGACAACGGAGTTCTCGCGAGCTACCAGCAGTGTCACTACACCCCCGACTACTGGCGCAACTACACGGTGATCGGCACCGAGGGGCGCCTGGAGAACTTCGGCGACTCGGAGGGAGCGGAGGTCCACGTGTGGAACCGCCGCTCCGACGGCCGCGCCGAGGCCGATCTGGTGGTGCCCGTGCACACACCGGCCGGCACGCACGGGGGCGCCGATCCCGTGCTGATGGCGGAATTCCTGCGGTTCGTGCGGGACGGCGGAGCCACCGTCACCTCGCCCGTCGCGGCCCGCGAGGCGGTGGCCGCCGGCCACGCGGCCACCATGTCGTTGCGGGAGGGCGGCCGGGCCGTCGAGGTCGCGGCCCCGGACCGGGACCTGGCCGCGTACTTCGGGCACGGCCAGAGCTGATTCGGGCAGGCGGATCCCGTCGGCCCTCCGGGACTCGCTTCAGGTGGCTCCGGTCCGGAAGGAATACGGACCGGAGCCACTTGGCAGTCCGGAGGTCAGTCGGTCGGGCCCAGATCCGGGGCGTCGCGGAGCTCGATCCGCTCGCCCGGCCGGTGCAGTTCCAGGATCACGAGTTCATTCCGGCCGGCCCGCCACACCGGGGCAGGGGCGTACAGGGTGCGCTGGGGTCCGCGGTCCCAGTAACGGCCGAGGGCGAAGCCGTTCAACCACACCTGGCCCTTGGTCCAGCCCGGCAGGGCCAGGAAACCGTCGGCCGGTTCCGGTACCTCCAGCGTCGCACGGTGGAAGGCCGGGCCCTCGACCTGTTCGGCGGCCCCGAACCGCAGGCCTGCCAGATCGGTCAGCGGGAGGGGGCGGATCTCCCAGTCGAACTGGTACTGGCCGTCGATCCGGACGCCGCCGCTGATGCCCTTGCGATCCTCCAGCATGGGGCCGTAGTTGATTCGTCCCATGTTCTCCACCAGCAGGTCGAGTTCGGCACCGGTGTCGGGGACGTTGATCGGCAGCGCGTCGAGCGACCCCGTCCGCTCCAGGACGCCGAGCGGCACTCCGTCGAGGAACACCTGGGCCCGGTCCGCGAGGCCGTGCACGCGCAGGGTCGAGTCGGGGAAGGAGCCACGGAGCCACGTGCGGTAGTGGATCAGCCCCAGTGACTGGCCCAGCACCTCCATCGGCTCCGGTGAGAGCCGCTGCCGAGGAGTGGAGAGCACGTCGAGACAGTCTGCCAGCGCCACCGCACCGTTCGGCCGTACCGTCTGCGGGGCGAGCCGGTCCGGTGTCGCGGGTATCGCGTACGGGATCGGGCCACGGTGCCGCTCGATCACCGCGCGGAACGCGTGGAACTTCTCGGTCAGCTCTCCGGCCTCGCCGACCGGAGCGTCATAGTCGTAGCTGGTGCAGGTGGGCTGGTAGTCGGTCTCGTTGTGGTTGGCTCCGTTCCACCATCCGAAGTTCGTGCCGCCGTGGCCCATGTAGAGGTTGACCGAGGCGCCCTGAGCCAGCATCCGGTCCAGCTCCCCGGCGGCCTCGTCCGCGTTCCGTACGTGGTGGTGCTCGCCCCAGTGGTCGAACCAGCCGTGCCAGTACTCGGAGCACATCAGCGGGCCGGTCGGCTGGTGGCGGCGCAAGGTCGCCAGTGACTCCTCGGGCTGTGAGCCGAAGGTCGCGGTCGCCAGGGTGCCGGGCAGCATGCCCCCGCGCAGTACGCCGTCAGTGGCTCCGTCGGCTGTGAACAGCGGGCAGTCCACGCCGCGTCGGATCAGACCCTGCCGCAGATGATCGAGGTAGGGGGTGTCATGGCCGTAACTGCCGTACTCGTTCTCGACCTGGACGGCGATCACCGGACCGCCCCGGCCGGCGAGCAGGGGGCGCAGGACTGGGATCAGCTGGTCGAACCAGGCGTCCACGGCGGCCAGATAGCGGTCGTCGGTGCGGCGCAACCGCAGCCCGGGGTCGGCCAGCAGCCATGCGGGGAGGCCGCCGAACTCCCACTCGGCGCAGATGTAGGGGCCGGGTCGCACGATCACGTCCAGGTCGAGCCGGGCGGCGGTGCGCAGGAAGCGGGCGACATCGGCCTGTCCGGAGAAGTCGGTCTGCCCGGGGGCAGGCTGGTGCAGATTCCAGGCGATGTAGGTCTCGACGGTGTTGACGCCCATGGCGCGCAGCCGCAGCAGCCGGTCCTCCCACAGTTCGGGGTGGACACGGAAGTAGTGGATGGCGGCGGAGACGATCTGGTGGGGGCGTCCGGCGCGCAGGAAGCCGCGCTCGGTCACGGTCAGTTCGGCGGTGGAACGGGGAGGTGTCACAGCTGTTCCCAGGGGGTCGGGGGTGTGGATGGAGGGGGCCTCTCGGGGGATCCGCTCCGCGCAATCCCCGGAAGAAGGCGGAGAGGGGTCCGGCCGACGTGCGCGAAGTTGTGCCGGCCGTACAGCGGGAAGCCGCTCAGCATCGTGCCGCCGCCCGCTGGACGGTGGCCGGGGCCGAGAGGCATCCGGGGCGAGGCCGGCGGCGTGCTGATGCGCCGCCGGTGATGATGTGACGAGGGCACCGAGATGAGATCTTTCTTCTCGTCCTTCGTCCGGCTTCCTCCGGATCCCGCACGTGCCGGGCCGGAGTCAGCGGGAGTCTCCGAGCGGCGCGGTGCGGTCGCCCGGTCGACCGCACGCCCCGGCCAGGTAGGCCGCGCCGAGCAGCGGGGCCTCGTCCGGCCGGTGCGCCGGGGTGATGACGACGCGTCGGTTGCGGACCGGATCGGCCTCGGCGAGCCCTGCGCGCAGCGGCTCCGCCAGGAGGTCCCAGGCCCCCGCGATGGCGCCCCCGACCACCAGAACCGTCGGTTCGAAGGCGGCGAGCAGTGGCCCGAGCACCCTTCCCAGGGCACGGAACGTCTCGGTGAACACCTCGGCCGCGGCCCGGTCCCCCTGCCGCGCCCGCCGGGCGATCTCCCGGACGTCGGGCGGCGCCGCGCCGGTCGCCCGTGCGTAGGCCCGCCGCAGGGCACGCCGGGACACCGTCTCCTCCAGGGGGCCGCCCGCGTACCGCAGGTTGTGGACCCAGCCTTCGGGAGGGATCCCGGGACCGTGCCGCAGTATCCGGCCGTCGCGCAGGAAGCAGGAACCCACACCGGTCCCGAGCGTGATACCGGCGACGGTGCGGTGCCCGTGCGCCGCCCCGGCCCACCACTCGCCGAGCACGAACGCGTCCGCGTCGTTGCAGAAGCTGAGTGCGGTGGCGCCGGGCAGCGACGCTGTCAGGGCGGCCCGCAGATCGATCCCCCGCAGCGCTTCGAACTTGCCGACCCCTTCGAACCGCCCGATCCCGCGCTCGTAGTCGAACGGACCGGGCAGTGCCATGGCCCATGGGCCCGCGCCGAGGCCGGGCAGCCGGTCGGCGCAGCGGACGAGGGCCGACAGGATCTCCTCGGCACTGCCGTTACTGTCCACCGCCTCACGGAACGAGCAGCCGGACCGGAGGCTGCGGGCGCGGACGTCGACAACGGCCGCGGTCACATGGGTGCCGCCGACCTCAAGGACCGAGACGGTGGCCTCGTCGGCGGGGCTCACCGCACCAGCGCCTTCACATAGCGCACCGGTCCCCCGCCGAGGGCCCGCACCCGGTAGGCGCCGACCGCGGCGGGCACGGTCAGTGTCTCGGCGTACGCCAGCACATGGCGGTGGCCGCCGCTGGTCTCCAGGAGGATTCCGTCGCCCTCCACGACGTTGAGGACGTGGAAGCGGTGGTCCGTTTCGTCGTCCGTGACGGTGTCCGGCGCCAGTGCGATCCGCCGGACCTCGAAGAACATCTCCGGGAGGCGGCCGATGACGTCCTCGTGCCAGCCGTCGCCCGAGCGCAGGGTGCGGGGCGTGGGAACCAGGTCCCTGGCCACGGTCTCCCCCGACCGGTCCGGGTCCAGGTTTTCGAACGCGTGGCCGACGTGGACCGGCCGCTGCCTGCCTTCGCTGTCCTTGCGCAGCCAGTCGTAGAGGCGAAGGCTGTACAGATACGGGGTCGCGCTGATCTCCAGTACGACATTGCCCTCGCCACTGCCGTGCGGGGTGCCGCCCGGGATGAGGAAGATCTGGTGCGGATCGGCCGGGAAGGTCTGGACGTACTGTTCGATGTCGAACGGCACGCCGTCGTGGAACGCCCGGTCCGCCTCGTGTCGGAAGGCCGCGAGGTCGGCGTCCTGGCGCAGCCCCAGGAACACCTGCCGGCCGGGCCCGCCGAGCATCATGTAGTAGGTCTCGTGCTGGGTGTACGGCCATCCGAATACGCGGCGCATGTAGTCCGACCGCGGGTGGCAGTGGACGGAGAGGTTGCCACCGCCGACGGTGTCGAGGTAGTCGAAGCGGATCGGGAACGAGGTGCCGAACCTCGTGTGGACGTCGTCGCCGAGGATCGCCTCGGGGTGCGAGGCGACCAGTGCCTGCAGGGGCACCTCGACCCGCGGACCGTCCGGCGTACCCACCAGAATCCCGCTCTCGGGAGCGATGAGCTCGTAGCCCAGCGCGGTGTTGGCCCCCTCCTGGTTGAAGCCGAGTTGCTTCTGGGCCCAATGTCCGCCCCAGGAAGTGGTGTTGAAGGTGGGGCGGGTACGGAAGGGCCGCCCGGCCAGATCTGCGAGGGCAGCGCGCAGTGCGGCGCCCTCCAGCCAGGACGGAGCCTGCGCGTCCTGGGTGTCCAGCCACAGGTCGACGCCGGATACGAGGGTGTCGCGGTGCCGGTCGAGGACGGGCCAGTCGATGTAGAAGAGCCGACGGGTCGTGCCCGCCCCGGTACCGGCGGGCTGCCCCAGGTTGCGGCCGGTCCCGCCGGTGATCTGGGCCTCGGCGTACCGCTTGGGCAGGTCCGCGTACCAGAGCCGGTCGTGCGGCACCAGGGCCGCGCCCGGTCCGAAGACGACCGTTACGGTGCCGTCGTCGGCCCCGGGCTCCGGCAGCCCGGTGAAGAAGTCGGCGAGCCCGGCCCGGGACAGCGGGGCGAAGTCCGGGTCGTCCTCCAGTACCGCGGAGGCGGTCAGGGCGAGGACGTCCGGCCAGGGCGCGAAGTGCTCGCGCAGGTCGGTCTGTTCGGTCGCGACGGCGCGGGCGGCCAGTGCATCGCAGATCCCGGCGGCAACCGTCTCCCAGTCCACGGCCGCCGGGCCGTCGACGGCGAGGACAAGACCCGGGGCGAGTCCGGCGACCGCCTCCCGGTACCCGGCGCCCACCTCTGCGGAGATGCTGTAACACGGTTCGGCTTCATAGCCGCGAACTTCCGACATGACGGTGTCAGCCTTTCTGTCTTTCGGTAGGGCTTGCTGATCGTGCGGCTCGGGCCACTCCTGCGACGAGGGCCGGGAGCACCGCACCCGACGTGATGCCGGGTGCAAGCGGCGCAGGCGCCGACCGCGCCATGATCGGGACGGTCGCAGGGCGACGGCGACCGGGGCACCGTCGCCCTGCGGTCCGCTCAGCCTCCCCATGGCGCTCCGGCCGCCGGTCCGGTCCCGGCCCGGTGTCCGACGGCGGGATCACGGCCGACGCGGCGATGAAGGCAGCCTCGCAGCCGGTTCAATGTCCATCCGATATTTCTGAGCTACGGATCTCCACGGCTGGAATGTATCCGATCTATGGTCTTGACGTCACGGAGCGCCCCACAAATACTGAGCTTCGCCTCGCGGTGGATACAAGTACCGGACCTCAGCGCCTCGGGAAACTACAGCCCCACCCCTCGACCTTCGAGGGCAGCACCAGGCTCCTCACGTTCAACGTGCCCAAGAACCTGAGTAATTTCCAGTTCTTTGCAACGGGAAGGTGCACATAAATGCTTGCTAAGTTGGCCGCGAGCTCCAGAAGGCGGGCCGTACTCGGAAGTCTGTCCGCCGCCACCCTGGTCCTGGCAGCAGCGGCGTGCGGAGGGAGCGGCGACGGCAAGGCCGCCGACGGCACCGTCCATCTGGAGTTCTGGGGCTGGGCCCCTGGCTACGACGAGTCGGCCGAGCTGTTCAACGCCACCCACAAGAACATCAAGGTCACCTTCAAGAAGCTGCCGTCCGGTGGCCAGGGCGGCTACGACAAGATGCTCTCGGCGGTGAAGGCGGGCAACGCCCCCTGTCTGGCGCAGATCGGCTTCGAGTCCATACCCACGTTCCTGCTCGAAGGCGCCCTGGAGGACGTCTCCCAGGAGGCCGGTGCCGCGAAGGACAAGTTCGTTCCGTGGACGTGGAACCAGGTCACCGTCGCGGGCAGGACCTACGGCATCCCGGTCGACACGGGCCCGATGGCCATGTACTACCGCAAGGACGTCTTCAAGAAGTACGGCATCTCGGTGCCGGCGACCTGGGACGAGTACGCCAAGGCGGCCGAGAAGCTGCACAAGGCCGACCCCGAGGCCCACATCGTGAACCTGCGGGCGATCACCCTGTCCGGCCTGGCCTGGCAGAAGGGCGCCAAGTGGTTCGGCACCGAGGGCGACGCGTGGCACGTCGGCGTCAACGACAGCCAGTCGCGTCAACTCGCCGACTACTGGCAGCAGTTGGTGGACAAGAAGCTGGTGGCCACGGACCAGGGCTACAGCCCCGCGTGGTGGAGCGGCCTACAGTCCGGCAAGGTGGCCACGGCGATCGGCGCGGTCTGGCTGAACCCGCTGATCGCCCAGAACGCCCCCAAGGCCAAGGACAGGTTCGCCGTCGCCCCGATGCCGCAGTGGACCGCCGGGGAGAAGAAGTTCGGCAACGACGGCGGCGGCAGCACGGCCCTGCTCAAGGGCTGTCAGCACAAGGACGAAGCAGTCGAGTTCGCCACCTGGATGAGCACCGACCCCGACAGCCTCAAGAATCTGATCACGAAGACCGGCATCTACCCGGCCGCCACCGCCGGACTCGAACTGCCCGAGGTGAACAAGGGCGTGGACTACTACGGCGGCCAGAACATCTACAAGGTGTTCGGCGAAGCCGCCCGGCACACGGACACGAGCTGGCAGTGGGGCCCCACGCAGTCGCAGTTCGGTGTCGACCTGGACGAGGCGACCGCCAACGCCTACGCCGGTTCCGGCACGCTGTTCGACGCGTTCGACAACGTACAGAAGAAGACGCTCTCGGCGATCGAGTCCAAGGGCGTGAAAGTCAGATGACCCGCGATGCGGAATCCCCGACGGTGCCGGTCGCGAACCGGCCGGCACCGTCGGGCGATCACGGTCCGGACCGGCTCGCCGGTGCCCCGGGCCGGAAGCGGCGGCCCTCTCGCCGCCGCTCCGGCAGCAGTCTCACCGCCCGGCGCAACCGCTCCGCCGCAGTGCTGCTCGCCCCGTTCGGCGTCCTGTTCCTGGCCGTGTTCGTCATCCCGATCGGCTACGCCGTCCATCAGAGCCTGTTCCGGGTGGAGCGCTCCGGGCTCGGCTTCGGGGCACCGCGCACGGTCTTCGCCGGCCTGGACAATTACACGCGGGTGCTCACCGACAGCACGTTCCTGAAGGGCGTGGGCAGGGTCCTGGTCTTCGGCCTCGTCCAGGTGCCGGTGATGCTGGGTCTCGCGCTGCTCCTCGCCCTGCTCCTCGACTCCCAAGTGGCACGGTTCAAACGCTTCTTCCGCGTGGCGTACTTCCTGCCGTTCGCGATCCCCGGTGTGATCGCGGCGGTGCTGTGGGCCTTTCTCTACATGCCCGGCATCAGTCCGTTGAACGACGTCGGCAGGAGCATCGGCGCAGACGTCGACTTCCTCTCCCGCGATGTGATCCTCTTCTCGATCGGCAACATCGTCACCTGGTCCTGGACCGGCTACAACATGCTGATCATCTACACCTCGCTGCAATCCGTCCCCAAGGAGCTGTACGAGGCCGCCGAGCTGGACGGATGCTCCGGATTCCGGATCGCCTGGCACATCAAGGTGCCGCTGGTGCGCCCGGCCCTCACCCTGACCGGCGTCTTCTCCATCATCGGCACGCTGCAACTGTTCGGCGAACCGATGGTGCTGCGCCCCATGGCCGCCGCGATCAGCAGCAACTACACCCCGGTGATGCTCTCCTACCAGGCTGCCTTCGGCCTCAACGACTACAACTTCGCCGCGGCTGTCGCGGTGGTCCTGGCCCTTGCCACATTCGCCCTGTCCTACGGCTTCCTGCGCCTGAGCACACGAGGATCGCGATGAGCACGCAGCCCACACCCCTGCACCGCGGGTCCGGCCCCGGGCGGGCGGCGCCGCCCGCCCGCCGTCGCGGCACCTCGGCCGCCCGACTGAGCACCACCGTGCTGCTGTTCGCGATCGCGGGCTACTTCCTGCTGCCGATCTGGTGGCTGATCGTCTCTGCGACGAAATCCAACGGCGACCTGTTCGGCAGCAACGGCTTCTGGTTCGGCTCGCACTTCCACCTCGCAGACAACCTCACGAAGGTCTTCCGGCACAGCGACGGCATCTTCGGCCGCTGGCTCCTCAACAGCCTTCTGTACTGCGGGGTCGGGGCCCTGGTGGCGACGCTGTTCGCCGCGATGGCCGGATACGCCCTGGCCAAATATCCCTTCAAGGGCCGGGAGGGTGTCTTCGCCGTGATCCTCGGCGCGGTGCTCATCCCCCCGCCGCTGCTCGCCCTCCCGCTGTATCTGCTCGCCTCGTCGACCGGCCTCGTCAACACGTACTGGTCGGTGCTGATCCCGAGCGCCGTCACCCCCTTCGGGGTCTACCTCGCCCGCGTCTACGCCGAAGCCTCCGTGCCCGACGAACTCACCGACGCCGCCCGGGTCGACGGCGCGGGAGAACTCCGGATCTTCTTCACCATCGCCCTGCGGCTTATGTCGCCCGCGCTGGTCACCATCTGCCTGTTCCAGTTCGTGGGGATCTGGAACAACTTCTTCCTGCCACTGATGATGCTCGCCGACGACTCACGCTGGCCGCTCACCCTGGGGCTCTACTTCTGGAACAGCCAGCTCCGGGATCAGCCCTGGTACGACATCGTCGTCACGGGCTCCATGGTGTCGGTGGTCCCCCTCTGTATCGCCTTCCTCGCCCTCCAGCGGTTCTGGCGCTCTGGGCTGTCCGCCGGAAGCCTAAAGAGCTGACGCGCGGCCAGTTCCGTGCCGATCAGCTGTGTCGAGTGCTGCGGGCTTCTCTCAGCAGGTGAGGGCAGTGGCTCACCCGAGGAAGGCGTGGAAGCGGGAGCCGGATCGCCCGTACCGGATGGTGAGGCGCCGGCGGCCGAAGAGCCGGGCGATGGACCGCTCGGTCCTCCAGCGGTGCCGGCCGAGCTGTCCGCCGGACTCGATGCCCGGCCGTGCGATGCGTGGGACGACTCCCCGCTCGGGCGGCCAGGCCAGGTGTTCGGTGGAGAAGTCCGCCTTGTCCGCGAGGAGTTCGGCCGGGCGTCGTCGGCGGGTTCCACGTCGGGAACGCATGGCGGGTATGCCGCGGACCGGCGGCTTGAGGGCGGGCGTCGAACGACGACAGCAAGGGAACGTCAATTTCCGACAGACCGTCAGGAACCAGCCGCCGCGGCAGATCGCCCCCTGAAGAGACGTCATGCCACAGCTCACACCACCACCACGTGAGCCATCCCCTCAGTCCGAACCTTCGTGGTGCCCCGCCGTGGTCACGGCACGACCTTCCCGTCGGAGCCGGCATCCCGATGACTGCGGGCTGCGGCCAGTGCCAACCATGCCTCTCCTGTGCCAACCATGAATCCTCGTCACACGCCCTCAGCGCCGCACGCGCGGCATCCCCAGCCCGATCCACGAGATGATTTCCCGCTGGATCTCGTTGTTGCCACCACCGAAGGTGAAGATGACGGCGGAGCGGTATCCGCGTTCGAGTTCGCCGTGCAGTACGGCGCCCGCCGAGCCTTCCTTGAGCGGTCCCGCCGAGCCGACGATCTCCATCAGCCAGGCGTAGGCGTCGCGGCGGGCCTCGGAGCCGTAGACCTTGACGGCCGAGGCGTCCTGCGGAGTGAGGGTGGCGTTCTGCACCGCGGTGACCATCTGCCAGTTCAGGAGCTTCATGGCGTCGAGCCTGGTGTGGGTGCGGGCCAGCAGAGCGCGGACCCAGCCGAGGTCGATCACGCGGCGGCCGTCCGTGAGCCGGGTGTCGGCCGCCCAGCGCTGGACGTTGTGGAGGGCGCGGATCGCCATGGTGCCGTGGGCGGCGAGGGTGACGCGTTCGTGGTTGAGCTGGTTGGTGATGAGCCGCCAGCCCTGGTTCTCCTCGCCGACGCGGCGGGAGACGGGGACGCGGATGTTCTCGTAGTAGCTGGCGGTGGTGTCGTGCGAGGCGAGGGTGTTGATCAGGGTGCAGGAGTAGCCGGGGTCCGTGGTCGGGACGAGCAGCATGGTGATGCCCTTGTGCGGTGCCGCGTCCGGGTCGGTGCGGACGGCGAGCCACACCCAGTCCGCGGTGTCGCCGTTGGTCGTCCAGATCTTCTGCCCGTTGACCGTGTAGTGGCCGGTGTCCTCGTCGCCGTCGCGCACCGCCCGGGTCTTGAGGGCGGCGAGGTCGGTGCCGGCGTCGGGCTCGCTGTACCCGATCGCGAAGTCGATCTCGCCGGAGAGGATCTTCGGCAGGAAGTACGCCTTCTGCTCGTCGGTGCCGTACCGCATGATCGTCGGGCCGACGGTGTTGAGGGCCATCAGCGGCAGCGGCACCCCTGCCTGTGCGGCCTCGTCGAAGAAGATGAACTGTTCCATCGGGGACAGTCCGCGCCCGCCGTACTCCGTCGGCCAGCCGACACCGAGCCAGCCGTCGGTGCCCAGGCGGCGGATCGTCTCCCGGTAGAAGGCCTTCTGGGCCGCGGGGGCGGCGTAGCGGGCGTAGGCGTCGTCGGGGACCAGGGCGGCGAAGTACGCGCGCAGCTCGGCGCGCAACTGCTGCTGTTCAGGCGTGTATTCGAGGTGCACGGCCCCTCCGGGAGTCTCGCGGTCGCGTCGTCCGTGTGCGGCGGCGCACACAGTAGAACGTGTTGCAAGAATCCGGAAGGGCCGGGACGGTTCCGGCGCGATCAGCGCCTGACGGCGCGCAGGACGACGAACTTCGGGTCGCCCGCGACCGTGGTGCAGTTGCCGAAGATACGGCGGAGCCGGGTGTGGTAGCCGAGGTGCCGGTTGCCGACCACCCACAGCTCGCCGCCGGGCCGCAGCGCGTCACGGGCGCCGTGGAACATGGTGCGGGCCGTCGCGTCGGTGGTGGCCTGGTGGGAGTGGAACGGCGGGTTGTTGAGCACCAGGTCCACGCTGGCGGGCGGCAGTTCCGCCAGCCCGTCGCCGACGGTGAACTCGGCCTTGGCCTCCGGTCCGGTGTTGGCCCTGAAGGTCTCCTCGGCGGAGGCGACCGCCTGGTACGACTCGTCGATGAAGGTGACCGTCGCCTCGGGGTTGGCGAGCGCCGCGGACAGCCCGACGACACCGTTCCCGCAGCCGAGGTCGACCACCCGGTCGGGGCCGCTGCGCGCGGGGAGGTGGCCGAGGAAGAACCGGGTGCCGATGTCGAGGCGCTCGGCACAGAAGATCCCGGCGTGGTTGGTGACGGTCCGGCCGGAGACCGGTCCGAGCCCCTCGGGCAGGTCGTACCGGTACGGCCAGGGGCTGGGCGTACGGGGCGTTCCGGCGCCCGGGGTGCAGAAGATCAGCCGGGCCTTCTTGACCGCGAGCGAGGTGCGGGTCGGGCCGATGATCCGCTCGAAGAGCTTGAGGGTGGAGGTGTGGATCTCCTTGACCATCCCGGTGCCGATGACGACCGTGCCGGGGTGGACGGCCGGCGCGAGCCGGTGCAGCTGGTCCTCAAGGAGCGCGAGGCTCTTCGGGACACGTACCAGCAGGACGTCGATGCGGTCCGGCGGAGTGTCCCTGGCCGAGAGCAGGCGTACCGCGTCCGCGTCCACGCCATTGCGGCCCAGGTTCGCCAGGGTCGCGCGCTGCGCCAGATACGAGTCGGTGATCTGTACGGGCCGGTGCTCCGCCAGTGCGGTGCTCAGCGCGCCCCAGCGGTCGCCCACCACGACCACGGCGCCCGACAGACCGACCGGATCCGTCCCGTCGGCCCCTTCCAGCCTCCGCAGCAGATACTCATCGGCAGCGTCCCAGGCGCGGAGCTGGTCGCGCGGGTCCTCGGGGTAGCGGGCGAGCTCGAACCCGGCCCCTGACGTCGTCAAACGGTTCATTGTCCACCCAGGCTAGCCGAGCCGCGGGGAGGGCCCACACACTCCCCGCGCCGACCCCTGGGTCCGAGACAGCGACGGACCCAGGGCCTCTCGTTCGGATCATGCCGGGCTCGCGGGGGTCCGGTGCCGCACCTCGCCGCGTTGTCGTCGGGAGTCGGGGCGACGCCCCGACTCCCTCCTCCGCCCTGCGACGCACGACACCGGACCCCGCTCCCTGACCCGGCCCGATCCGAACGAAAGACCCTAGGGCAGCACCTTGTCGATCGCGGAGCGGCCCTCCTGGGCGAGTCTGCGCTCCGCCCACTGGAGATTCTTCGGAGTCAGGTCCCGCCCGGAGGCGAGAACCAGGTCCTCTGCCGACGGATGATCGCTGCCGCCGGTGTGCAAGAGGCTGTCGGGAGTCACTCCCCGAGACGCGGATACGGATTCGGGCTCGTCGCTCATGCCGCCTCCTCGGTCCTTTCGGTCATTCTCGCCCCGTGCCCGGCCCACCGCATCCGAGGCCTCCCGAACCTCTCCGGGCATCGGGATCGAGCCATCACTTGACCTGCACATGATAGGTACACGCTGTTCACACCTCGGTCACGGTGCGTGTGGAAGGCTCCCGCGTACCACACACGACCGCCGCGGCGCCGCCCCCCACCTTGTGACGGTGCCGCGGCGCACTCATTTCCGGAGAGGACACCCCACATGTCCCGTCGTCACCTTCGTTACCGGCGCCCGCTGCTGGCGACCCTTGCCGCCTTCGCGGTGCTCGGCGGCACCGCGGCCGCCGCCCCGGCCGCCACCCCCGAGGCCGCGCCCACCACCGCGTCACCGCTGCGGGTACTCGACGACACGTACTACCAGGACGCGCTCGGCAAGAGCGGGACCGCGCTGAAGAGCGCTCTGCACGAGATCATCAGCGACCAGACCAAGCTCTCCTACAGCCAGGTCTGGGAAGCCCTCAAGGACACCGACGAGGACCCCGCCAACAGCTCGAACGTGATCCTCCTCTACACCGGCCGCTCCCAGTCCAAGAACTCCAACGGAGGCTCGGTCGGGGACTGGAACCGCGAGCACGTCTGGGCCAAGTCGCACGGCGACTTCGGCACCGCCACCGGCCCCGGTACCGACATCCACCACCTGCGCCCGGAGGACGTCACCGTCAACTCGATCCGGGGCAACAAGGACTTCGACAACGGCGGCAGCGCGGTCAGCGGCGCGCCGGGCAACTACACGGACAGCGACTCCTTCGAGCCGCGCGACGCGGTCAAGGGCGATGTCGCGCGCATGCTGCTCTACATGGCGGTGCGCTACGAGGGCGACGACTCCTTCCCGGACCTGGAGCCCAACGACAAGGTGAACAACGGCTCCGCCCCGAACATCGGGCGGCTGTCGGTGCTGAAGGCGTGGAGCCAGGAGGACCCGCCGGACACCTTCGAGAAGCGGCGCAACGACGTCATATTCGACCAGTACCAGCACAACCGGAACCCGTTCATCGATCACCCCGAGTGGGTCGAGTCCATCTGGTAGACCGGACCGCTCCGGCCGGTCCGGCGGGCATCCGCCGGACCGGCCGGGGTGCTCAGCCGGCCGGACCTCCGGCGCACCAGGCCACGGCCTGTTCACGGGTGGCGAAGGACCGCGGGTCCGGCGGTGCGCCCCGCTGTCCGGGGCCGGGCAGCGCGAGCCGCCGTGCCGGGTCGGCGACGGCGGTGCGCACCCCCTCCGCCGCGATCCGGCCGAGCCCGCCGCGCAGCATCGCCCGGGCCACCCGGTCGACGCCGGTCACCTGCCCCAGGTCCAGCACGACGGGTCCGGCCCCCTGAGTGCGCGACTCGTCCAGCGCGTACAGCACCCGCTCGGCCGCGGTGAAGTCGATCGCTCCCTGGGCGACCACGACCCCGACCCGTTCGCGCAGGGCGCGGTCCTGCGGGGCGGCCCCGGCGGCGGGCAGATCACCGGCGGTGGCGACGAGCGTGACGGTGGAGGCGGCCAGCGCCGGATTGTGCATCAGATGCAGGCCGAGCCTCTCCGACAGGGCACCGAGCGCGGCGCGCCCGCGCACCGAGGTGCCGCTCGGGTCCAGCCGGGGGCTGTAGGTGGCCAGGCCGAACCGTGCGGGGCCGGCGGCGATCAGCCCGCCGGACACACCGCTCTTCGCCGGCAGCCCGACGCGCAGCAGCCACTCGCCGGAGGCGTCGTACATGCCGCAGGTCGCCATCACCGCGAGCACCTGCGCGGCGACCGGCTCCGGGACCACCGCGTCACCGGTGAGCGGGTTCACGCCGCCGTTCGCAAGGGTGGCTGCCATCGCGGCCAGGTCCAGTGCGGTGACCCGTACCGCGCACTGTCTGAAGTACGTCTCGACCGCGGCGACCGGGTCGACGGGCAGCGGCCCGGTGCTCCGGATCAGATAGGCGAGGGCGCGGTTGCGGTCACCGGTGGCGGCCTCGGAGGCGTACACCTGCTCGTCCACGTCCAGTCGCCGGCCGGCGAAGCGGCTCAGGCAGTCGAGGATGCGGTCGGACCTCGGGGCGGCGGGGGTGTCCGGGATCAGCGCGGTGGTGATGATGGCCCCCGCGTTGACCATGGCGTTGTCGGGCCGCCCGGTGTCCGGTTCCAGGCTGATGGCGTTGTACGCCTCCCCGCTGGGCTCGGCGTTGACCCAGCGGCTCACCTCGTCGAGCCCGAGGACGGACAGGGCGAGTGCGTAGACGAACGGTTTCGACACGGACTGCATGGTGAACGGGGTGCCGGCGTCACCCGCGCTGTAGAGGTGGCCGTCCATGCTGATCAGGGCCAGCCCGAAGGCGTCCGGGTCGGTCCGCGCCAACTGCGGGATGTAGTCGGCCGGTCGGCCGTCCCGCAGCCTGGTGAACCGCGTGTGCAGTTCGCTCAGGGCCTCGGTGACGGCGTCGGCGGCGGTACTCACCCGGCTCCGGCCGTCAGCCGCGCTCGGCCCGGGGACGCGAGGGAGCGGAGGGCAGTGCGGAAGGTCGTGGCCACCGCATGCACCTCCTGGGAACAGAGAATGATGAACTCGCCCATATTAGGATCAAAAGGTATGAATTGACTCGTTGAATTCACCCGCTTCGCTCGGGAGCGGATTCCGGCCGAAACCTCTGGAGACAACGATGGATACGGATGCCCTGACCGCCGGCTTGCTGCAGAGGCTGCGGGCGGTCAAGCCCTATCCGGCCCTGTCCCTGACCATGCCGACGCACCGCCGCGCTCCGGACAACGCCCAGGACGCCGTTCGGCTGCGCAACCTGGTGGCCGAGGCCGCCGGGCGGCTGGAAGCGGACCCCGCCGTCACCCGCGAGGCACGGACCGCGCTCAAGGAACAACTCGACCGGGCGGTCACCGAGGTGGATCCCCGACGGGCCCTGGACGCCCTGGTCCTCCTCGTCACCGCCGACGAACACCGGATCTGGCAGCTTCCGCGCACCGCGCCCGAGCGGGTGGTGCTCAGCGACACCTACCTGACCCGCAATCTGGTCGCCGCGAAGGCACAGGCCCAGCCGTTCTGGGCACTCACCGTGTCGGCCGACCGGGCCGTCCTGTGGAGCGGCACGGCGGACGCCCTGCGCGAGGAGCGGAGCGGCGGGTTCCCGCTGACTGCTCCGCAGGAGCCGTCCGACCCGCAGCGCGAGGAGCGGGTCGGCGACACCCCCAGCACCTTCAACGACGAGGAGACGCGCAACTTCCTGCGCACGGTCGACGAGAAGCTGCGCACGGTCCTGGCCGAGGACCCTCGCCCGCTCTATCTGATGGGCCTCGCCCCCGCCCTCGCTCTGCTGGACGAGGTCGGGGAGGGCGCCAAGTCGGCCGTCGGCCGGGTCACCAAGGGTGCGCCCGCCGACATGTCACCGAGCGAGCTGCTCAAGGAGCTGCGACCGGCGCTGGACGAACGGCGGCAGCGGTTCGCGGCGGAGATCGACGGCAAACTGGACGAGGCCCGTGGCCGTCGTGCCTTCGCCGGTGGTCTCGACGAGGTGTGGGCGGCCGTACGGGAGGGCCGTGCCGGACTGGTCACGGTGGAGGAGCACTTCCAGCGGACGGTCCGGGTGACGGACGAGCACCTGGAGCCGGTGAGCGGCGAGACCGTGGACCTCACTGACGGCACGGTCCGCGAGGACATCGTGGACGAGCTCGTCGAGTCGGCCCTGGACAGCGGCGCCGACGTGGTCTTCCTCCCGGACGACTCGCTCGCCGAGCACGGACGGATCGCGGCGGCCCTGCGCTACTGAACCGACCGGCGCGACGTCGTACGCCTTCCCCGGGCCCGCATGCCTCAGGCATGCGGGCCCCGGGCGCCGCAGGGAGACAGGGGAGGCTGTCTCTTATACACAACAACGAGCCCCCCAGACAAAGTGCCAACTCGTATTGCCTA
>NZ_JBHXTM010000095.1:0-20258 GCF_042677325.1 Streptomyces sp. NPDC127117 | reverse complement strand
TCACGCACCACAACCTGCGGCTCACCCAACCCAACCAAACCAGCCAACCCGGCCAACCCGGCCACACCACCGACACCGACAGCACCATCGGCATCAACAGCACCATCGGCATCAACAGCACCATCGGCATCGACATCCACCAGGACGATCCGACCCGGGTTCTCCGTCTGGGCGGAACGCACCAGGCCCCACACCGAGCCCGCTCCCATGTCCTGGATCTCGCCACCCGCGACGGCCACCGCGCCCCGGGTCACCACGACCAGGCGGGCATCCGTCTCGCTCTCCGCGGCCAGCCACTCCTGCAGCCGGGCCAGTACGTGGACGATCCGCTCACGCACACCCGGGAACACCCCCGTACCGCTCCGCGCACCGGGAACCGTCAGGACCTGGAACCCGGCATCCGCGCCCGGACCCGTCGCCGCGCCCACCTCCGGGGCGCCCGTGGCCGGAACCCACTCCAGACGGAACAGCGACTCGGCCGCGGCCCGGTTCTCCGCCGCCCGCAACTGATCCGCGCTCACCGGCCGGAAGGCCAGGGACCGTACCGCGGCGACCGGGGCACCGGACCCGTCGGCGGCCTCGACCGAAACGGCCCGGTCGCCCGCCGACGCCAGCCGCACCCGCAGCGACGAGGCGCCGGCCGCGTACAGCTTCACGCCCTCCCAGGCGAAAGGCAGTTGCAGCCCGGCCTCGCCCGGGAACAGTCCGCCCGCGCCCACCGCGTGCAGGGCGGAGTCGAGCAGCGCCGGGTGCAGACCGAACCGGCCCGCCCGGCCGGCGGCCTCCTCGCCCAGGGCGACCTCCGCGAACACCTCGTCGGCCCGCCGCCACACCGCCCGGAGGCCCTGGAACGCCGGGCCGTAGCCGTAGCCCGTCGCCGCGAGTTCCGCGTAGAAGTCGGAGACGTCCACCGGCTCGGCGTCCTGCGGCGGCCATACGGTGGCCCAGGACGCGTCCGACGGCTGAACCGCGCCGCCGCCGGTGGTGGCGGTGAGCACGCCGGCCGCGTGACGGGTCCAGGTCTCGGCGCCCTCGGCCTGCCCGTACACCGTCAGCGGGCGTGCGCCGGACCCGACACCGTCCTCGCCCTCCGCGCCGACGACCACCCGGACCACGGACGCGCCGCCCTCCGGCAGCACCAGCGGGGATTCCAGGACGAGTTCGGACACGGTGCCGTGACCGACCTGGTCTCCGGCCCGGACCGCCATCTCGACGAGGGCCGTGCCCGGTACCAGCACCCGCCCGTCGACCACGTGATCGCCGAGCCAGCCGTGCGTACGGACCGCCAGTCGGCCGGTCAGCACCACACCACCCGGACCCGGCAGGTCCAGCACGGCACCCAGGAGCGGATGCTCCGCGCCCTCCAGGCCCACCGAGGCGACATCGCCGGTGAACTCCGCCGGGCGCGGCCAGAACCGCTCGCGCTGGAAGGCATACGTCGGCAGGTCGACGGTACGGGCACCGGTGCCCTCGAAGAAGGCGCCCCAGTCCACGTCCACACCGAGCACCCAGAGCTCGGCGACGGACTGAAGCATCCGGTCGAGTCCGCCCTCGTCGCGACGGAGGGTGCCGAGGGTCGCGGCGTCCGTGTCGGCGTCGTCGATGGTGCCCTGGAGGCCGAGGGAGAGGACGGGGTGGGGGCTGACCTCGATGAAGACCGAGTGCCCGTCGGTGAGGGCGGTGCGGGTGGCCTGTTCGAACTCGACGGTCTCGCGGAGGTTGTTGTACCAGTAGTCGGCACCCATCTCCGTACCGCTCAGGAGGGCCCCGGTGAGGGACGAGTAGAGGGGCGTACCGCCGGCCTGCGGGGTGATACCGGCCAGGAGACGAGCGAGTTCGGTCTCGATCTCCTCGACGTGCGCGGAGTGGGAGGCGTAGTCCACGTCGATCTTGCGGGCGCGGATCTCGTTCGCCAGACAGTCGGTGACCAGCTCGTCCAGAGCCTCCGGGTCACCCGAAACCACCACGGATGAAGGTCCGTTGACGGCGGCGATGGAGATCCGGCCGTCCCAGGCCGCGATCTTCTCCCGGACCCAGGTTGCGGGCTGGGCGACCGACACCATGCCACCACGCCCGGCGAGCGCGATGATCGCCCGGCTGCGCAGGGCCACCACCTTCGCCGCGTCGTCCAGCGACAGAATGCCCGCGACCGCTGCAGCGGCGATCTCGCCCTGGGAGTGGCCGATCACGGCCGCCGGCTCGACACCGTAGGAGCGCCACACCTCGGCGAGGGACACCATCACGGCCCACAGCACCGGCTGCACCACATCCACCCGGTCCAGCCCCGGCGCACCCTTCGCACCCCGTACCACATCCAGCAACGACCAGTCGGTGTACGGCTCCAGCGCAGCCGCGCACTCGGTCATCCGCGCCGCGAACACCGGCGAGGACTCCAACAGCCCCACCGCCATGCCTGCCCACTGCGCACCCTGGCCCGGGAACACGAACACCGGCTTGGCGTAGCTGCCGACCGTGCCGCGTGCCGTGCCGGTGGGCAGGGTGCCTCCGTCCACAGCTCCTCCGGCCAGGGCCTGGAGGCGGTCCGTCATGTCCGGAGTGCTGTCGGCGATCACGACCGCGCGGTGGTCGAACGCCGTCCGCGTCCGGGCCAGCGAGAGGCCGATGTCGGTGAGGGCGGGCGCAGTCGGGGCGTCGAGCACATGGATGCGCAGGCGGTCCGCCTGGTCGAGCAGAGCCTGCGCCGAGCGTCCGGAGACGAGCCACGGCACCGGACGGGCAGCCATGCCGCCGCGCCCGGCAGAGGACTCGGCGGACGCCTGGGCGGCGGTTTCGGATGTCTCGGACGTCTCGGACGTCTCGGGGGTCCTGGAGGTCTCGGCGGTCTCGGCGGTCTCGGCCGGGGGAGCCTCGATGATGGCGTGGGCGTTGGTGCCGCTCATGCCGAACGACGAGACGCCCGCCCGGCGCGGGCGGCCCGGCGCGTCCCAGGTCCGCTCCTCGGTGAGCAGTTCCACCGCACCGGCCGACCAGTCGACGTGCGTGGAGGGGCGGTCGACGTGCAGGGTTCGGGGCAGCACCCCGTGCCGCATCGCCATGACCATCTTGATGATGCCGCCGACACCGGCCGCCGCCTGCGTGTGGCCGATGTTCGACTTGAGGGAGCCCAGCCACAACGGCTGCCCCTCCGGGCGGTCCTGGCCGTAGGTGGCGAGCAGGGCCTGGGCCTCGATCGGGTCGCCCAGCGTCGTTCCCGTGCCGTGCGCCTCGACCACGTCCACATCGCCCGTGCCCAGGCCGGCGTTGGCGAGTGCCTGCCGGATCACCCGCTGCTGGGCGGGGCCGTTCGGGACGGTCAGGCCGCTGCTCGCGCCGTCCTGGTTGACCGCGGAGCCCCGTACGACGGCGAGGATCCGGTGACCGTTGCGCTGTGCGTCCGAGAGCCGCTCCAGCAGCAGCATGCCGACGCCCTCGCCCCAGCCGGTGCCGTCCGCGGAGTCGGCGAAGGCCTTGCACCGGCCGTCGGCGGCCATCGCGCGCTGTCGGCTGAACTCCTGGAACGTGCCCGGTGTCGACATCAGCGCCACACCGCCCGCGGCGGCCAGCGAGCACTCCTGCTCGCGCAGCGCCTGGCATGCCCAGTGCAGGGCCACCAGGGAGGACGAGCAGGCCGTGTCCACCGTCGCGGCCGGTCCTTCGAGACCGAGGGTGTACGAGATGCGCCCGGAGATGACACTGGCCGAACCGCCGACGACGAGATAGCCCTCGACGTTCTCGGCGCTGTTCGGCAGGAGCGTCGGGTAGTCCTGTCCGTTCGTACCGACGAACACGCCGGTACGGCTGCCGCGCAGCGACTCCGGATCGATCCCGGCCCGCTCGAAGAGTTCCCAGGAGGACTCCAGGATCAACCGCTGCTGCGGGTCCATCGTGAGCGCCTCGCGCGGCGAGATGCCGAAGAACCCGGCGTCGAACTCCGTGGCACCGTAAAGGAATCCGCCTTCGTCGCTGATCGAGGAACCGGGGCTGTCCGGGTCCGGGGCGGTCAGTGCCTCCAGGTCCCAGCCGCGGTCCTGCGGGAACGTCGCCACGGCGTCGGTGCCCGAGGCCACCAGCCGCCACAGATCCTCGGGGGAGTCGACCCCGCCCGGGTAGCGGCAGCTCATTCCGACGATCGCGATCGGTTCCTGCTCACCCGAATCCACTTCGCGCAGGCGTTGTTTCGCCTGGCGCAGCTCAGCGGTCATCCACTTCAGGTGATCAAGCAGCTTCTCTTCGCTTGTCATGGAAAATTCCCGCCCTCTTAGGAACCGTCGCTCTTCGTCCGCTCATGGCGATCACGCTTTGTCCGGATCGATGCCGATGGATTACGGACACGGCGGCCGACAGGCGGCGTCATCAAAAGCACCCATGATCGCCCTCAATGGTGGAAGCTATGTGGCTGCACGGGCGGCCGACAACCCCTAACAACGGGGCCGTGACACGCCCCTAATCGGCATCGGAGCAGCGCTGCGGCGGTATCCGGGCAGCGCCGGAGCAGCCATTCCATTAATTGTCGACCGGAATTCGAGGGCATCTGGATCAAATGTGTGGTGATTTTCATCCGCGCGGCAGGACGCTCACTGTGCCTGCTGGTCCCTCCGGCGTACGCGACTTCCCTGCGACATGACGAGGCCGCCTGATGCATACCTCCCCAGTCCGTCACCCCGCTGCCCAGCGACCCGTTGCCCAGCGACCCGTCGTACAGCGATCCGCCGACCAGCACCCCGCTGTCCGGCGTCCTGCCGCTCAGCAGCCCGGCTGGCCCGACACCGAGGCGCTCCGCACGGTCAAGCACCGTCTGGCGGCGAGCCTCCCGCTCGTCATGCCGCGCGAGAGCGACCTGCTCAAGCACCGGCTGGCCGCGGTGGCCGAGGGCCGGGCCATGCTGCTCCAGGGCGGCGACTGTGCGGAAACGCTCGACACCTCCCTGTCCGTCATGGAGAACCGGCTCGACACGCTCTCCCGGATGGCCGCCGCACTGTCCGGCCGCACCGCCCTGCCCGTCGTCGTGCTCGCCCGGATGGCCGGGCAGTACGCCAAGCCCAGGTCCAGTGCCGTCGAGGTGCGCGACGGGGTCACCCTCCCCTCGTACCGGGGCGAGTCCGTCAACGGACAGGAGTTCACGGCGGCGGCCCGCACCCCGGACCCGTACCGGATGCTGCGCGCCCACGAGGCCGCCGCGGCGACCCTGAACCTCGCCCGTGCCCTGGTCGGCGGCAGCCCCACCACGACCCGGGGGCAGGTGCCCGAGGAACTGTTCGTCTCCCACGAGGCGCTGCTGCTCGACTACGAGACGCCGCTGACCCGCATCGACCCGTACTCGCGCCGCCCGTACGCCGGATCCGGTCACCTGCTCTGGGCCGGCGAGCGCACCCGCGACCCCGACGGCGCCCACATCGCCTACCTGGCCGGGATCCGCAACCCGGTGGCGGTGAAGGTCGGGCCGACGGCCGAACCCGACGAACTGCTGGCGCTGATCGAACGGCTCGACCCCGACCAGGAACCGGGCCGGCTCACCTTCGTCGTACGCATGGGGGCCGCGGTCGTACGCGAGAACCTGCCCCTCCTGGTGGAGAAGGTCGCCGCCTCCGGCGCACGCGTGGGCTGGGTCACCGACCCCATGCACGGCAACACGTACACCGCGCCCTCCGGCCACAAGACCCGGGGCTTCGACGCCGTCCTCGACGAGATCACCGGATTCTTCGACGTCCACCACGCGCTCGGCACCCACCCCGGCGGAATCCACCTGGAGATGACCGGGGAGGACGTGACCGAGTGCGTCGGCGGACCCGCCGGAATCGGCCACGACGACCTGACCTCCCGCTACGAATCCGCCTGCGATCCGCGCCTCAACCGCGAACAGTCCCTGGAACTGGCCCAGCGGGTCGCCGAGATCACGGCCACCCGCCGGGCCCCGGCGGCCACCTGGCGGTGAACCCGCTCAAGAAAAACTCGGGAAACGATCCGGGCTGCCCTCATAGGGGGGCCTCGGATCTCTTCAGGGGTTGAAGGACACTCACCGCCTGGAATAGCTTCGCGTCGAGAGCAGTATTGAGGAGAATAATGCGGACTTGAGATCGGGCCGGGCCTGATGTCCTGAATCCCTTCGCGTTTTCCCTCGGTACGGAGAAAAGCTCCCAAAGACGCGATGCGCTGGCTGCTGCCCAGGGTGGGGATGAATGGCGAACGAAGAGACGCTTCGGGATTACCTGAAGCTGGTTGCGGCGGACCTGCACCAGACACGTCAGCGCCTGCGGGAAGTGGAGGCCCGCGACAGCGAGCCGATTGCCGTCGTCGCCATGAGCTGCCGGTATCCGGGCGGTGTACGGAACCCCGAACAGCTGTGGCAGCTGGTCGACTCCGGCGTCGACGCGGTGTCGGACTTCCCGGAGGACCGGGGATGGAGCCGCGGCGACACCGACCCCGGGCCCCAGGAGGGCGCCTCCTTCCGCGAGGAAGGCGGCTTCATCTACGACGCCATCGACTTCGACCCGGCGTTCTTCGGTATCTCGCCGCGCGAGGCCCTCGCCATGGACCCCCAGCAGCGGCTGCTGCTGGAGTGCGCCTGGGAGGCCCTGGAGACCGCCGGGATCACCCCCGGCTCCCTCGCGGGCAGCCGCACCGGCGTGTTCACCGGAACCACCGGCCAGGACTACTCCCATCTGCTGGCCCCGCCCCCCGCGGGCACCGAGGGCTACATCCTCACCGGCACGGCGGCGAGCGTCGTCTCCGGCCGTATCGCCTACACACTCGGCCTCGAAGGCCCCGCCGTGTCCGTCGACACGGCCTGCTCGACCTCCCTCGTGAACATCCACCTCGCCGCCCAGGCCCTGCGCAACGGCGAATGCACGCTCGCCCTCGCCGGCGGCGCGACCATCATGTCGACGCCCAGCGCCTTCGGCGGCTTCAGCGAGCAGGGCGGCCTGGCCGCCGACGCCCGCTGCAAGGCGTTCTCCGCCGAAGCGGACGGCACCGGCTGGAGCGAGGGCGTCGGCATCCTGCTGCTGGAACGGCTCTCCGACGCCCGCCGCAACGGCCACGACATCCTCGCGGTCGTACGCGGCTCCGCCGTCAACCAGGACGGCGCATCGAACGGCCTCACCGCCCCCAACGGCCCCTCCCAGCAGCGCGTCATCCTCGACGCCCTCGCCAACGCCCGCCTGACCACCGCCGATGTCGACGTGGTCGAGGCGCACGGCACGGGCACGAGACTGGGCGACCCGATCGAGGCCGAGGCGCTGCTCGCCACCTATGGCCAGAACCGGCCCGAGGACCGCCCGCTGTGGCTCGGCTCGCTGAAGTCGAACATCGGCCACACCCAGGGCGCCGCCGGTGTCGGCGGAGTCATCAAGATGGTGATGGCCATGCGGCACGGCATCCTGCCGCGGACCCTCCACGCCGACGAGCCCTCACCGCACGTCGACTGGTCCGCCGGTGCCGTCGAACTGCTCACGGAGGCCCGCGCCTGGCCCGCGACCGGTGCGCCGCGCCGGGCCGGCATCTCCTCGTTCGGCATGAGCGGCACCAACGCACACATCCTCGTCGAGCAGGCCCCGGAGCCCGGTGCCGAGCAGGCGGACGGTGCGGCGGAGACCGAGGCGACGGACGAAACGCCCAAGGCTCCGGCCGTACGCACCCCCGTCGTCCCGTGGGTGCTGTCGGCCAAGACGGAACAGGCCCTCGCCGCCCAGGCCGGGCGCCTCCACGCGCACCTTCGCGACCACGCCGACGTCCCGCTCGCGGACATCGGTCACTCCCTCGCCCTGACCCGGACGGCGTTCAACCACCGGGCGGCCGTGGTGGCCGGCGAGCGTGCGGACTTCCTCGCCGCCCTGGAGTCCCTCGCCGAGGGCACACCCTCCGCCGCGGTGGTGAGCGGAACGGCCGGGCGCGGTTCCCGTCCGGTGTTCGTCTTCCCGGGGCAGGGTGCGCAGTGGTTCGGGATGGCGGTGGGGCTGTTGGAGTCCTCGCCGGTGTTCGCGGCGCGGATGGCGGAGTGTGCGGCGGCGCTTGAGCCGTACGTGGACTGGTCGTTGCTGGATGTGGTGCGGGGTGTGGAGGGTGCGCCGGGGCTGGACCGGGTGGACGTGGTCCAGCCCGTGCTCTGGGCCGTGATGGTGTCCCTCGCGGAGGTGTGGCGGTCGTTCGGCGTCCGTCCGGCTGCGGTCATCGGTCACTCGCAGGGTGAGATCGCTGCTGCGGCGGTCGCGGGCATTCTGTCGCTGGGTGATGCGGCGAAGGTGGTGGCGCTGCGCAGCCGGGCGATCATCGCGCTCGCGGGTCGTGGTGGCATGGTGTCGGTCGCCCAGCCCGCAGCGTGGGTGCGGGAGAAGATCGCGGCCTGGGACGGCCGGATCTCCATCGCCGCCGTCAACGGGCCTTCGTCCGTGGTGGTTTCGGGCGTTCCGGAGGCTCTGGACGAGCTGGTCACGGACTGCCTGGCGAACGAGATCCGCGCCCGGAAGATCGACGTGGACTACGCCTCGCACTCCGCGTATGTGGAGGAGATCGAGGCCGAGCTGTCGAAGCTGCTCGCGGGCATCGCTCCGCAGACCGGCGATGTGGCTCTCTACTCGTCCCTCACGGGCGGTCCGCTCGACGGTACGGAGATGGGCTCGGGTTACTGGTACAACAATCTCCGCGAGACCGTCGAGTTCGAGCAGGCCACCCGCACCGCCCTCACCGACGGGCACTCGGTCTTCATCGAGGTCAGCCCCCACCCCGTTCTCACGATCGGTCTCCAGGGCACCATCGAGGACGCCGGCAGCGATGCGGCGGCTCTCGGCACCCTGCGCCGTGACGAGGACGAGGCGCAGCGGCTGCTGACGTCGCTCGGTGAGGCGCACTGCCACGGAGTCGACATCGACTGGACGGCCGTCTTCGGCACCGGCGCCACCCGCGTCGCCCTCCCCACCTACGCCTTCCAACGCACCCGCTACTGGCCCGAGTTCCGGCCCGGGGCCGCCACCGCGCCAGCCCGGACCGTCGACCCGGACGAGGCCCGCTTCTGGCAGGCCATAGAGCAGGGCAACCTCGAAGCCCTCTCCGGCGCACTGGACGGCGCCGACACCGAGCCGCTGCGCGCGGCCCTCCCCGCGCTCACCTCCTGGCGGCGCAGCCGTCAGGAGCGCTCGACCATCGACTCCTGGCGCTACCGCGTCACCTGGAAGCCCGTTGCCTCGACCACCGAGACCACTCTCACCGGCCGCTGGCTGCTCGTCGTACCCGAGAACCCGGCCGACGATGACGCCGAACTCGCGGACACCCTCGCGGACGGCCTGGCCGGGCACGGTGCCGAGATCGTCCGCACGACGCTCCGGGGTCTCCCCGACGCCGAGCTGCCGGACATCGACGGGATCATCTCCCTCGTCGGCCTGGACGAGACCCCGCACGCCGAATTCACGGCGCTGCCGGGCGGCCTCATCGCCACCGTCGACCTGGTCAAGTTCCTGATCGAGGCTGCGGGTCCGGCCCCGCTGTGGACCCTCACACGCGGCGCCGTGGCCGTCGGCAGGTCGGACCCGCCGGCCGACCCGGCGCAGGCGACCGTCACCGGCTTCGGCCGTGTGGTCGGCCTGGAACACCCGGGCTGGTGGGGCGGTCAGATCGACCTGCCCGCCACCCTCGACGACCGCGCCCTCGCGCGGATCGCCGGAATCCTCGGCACCACCGGCGACGAGGACCAGGTCGCCGTACGCGCCTCCGGTGTCTTCGCCCGCCGCCTCGTCCGCGCCCCCTTCGGCGAGCCCGTGCAGTCCTGGAACCCCCGGGGCACCATCCTGATCACCGGCGGCACGGGGGCGCTCGGCACGTTCATCGCCCGATGGCTCGCGGACCAGGGCGCCGAACACCTCGTACTGACCAGCCGACGGGGCCCCGCCGCACCCGGCGCCGCCGAGCTGGAGGCCGAACTCACCGCCAAGGGCGTCCGCGCCACGATCGCCGCCTGCGACGTGAGCGACCGCACCGCCGTCGAGAACCTGGTCGCCGGACTCCGCAGTCAGGGAGACCCCGTCACCGCGGTCATCCACACGGCCGGCGTGAGCCAGCTCAGCTCCATCGAGGACACGGATCACCCCACCTTCGCCGATGTCATCACCGCCAAGGCGGCCGGTGCACGCAACCTCGACCAGGTACTCGGCGACGACCCGCTCGACGC
Source organism: Streptomyces sp. NPDC127117 (assembly GCF_042677325.1). Lineage (NCBI taxonomy): Bacteria > Bacillati > Actinomycetota > Actinomycetes > Kitasatosporales > Streptomycetaceae > Streptomyces > Streptomyces sp. NPDC127117. The sequence continues at coordinate 10,102 of NZ_JBHXTM010000095.1, read as the reverse complement.
CTTCGTCGTCTTCTCGTCGATCTCCGGCATCTGGGGAAGTGGCGGCCAGGGCGCCTACGCCGCGGCCAACACCTACCTCGACGCCTTCGCCGCGGACCGCCGCGCCCGCGGCCGGACCGCCACCGCGGTCTCCTGGGGTGCCTGGGGCGGCGCCGGCATGGCCAAGGGCGAGGCGGAGCAACTGCTCAGCCGCCGCGGTCTGCCGGTCATGGACCCCGAGCTGACGATCAACGCGATGCGCCAGGCCGTCGAACACGGCGAGACCACCCTGACCGTCGCCGACATCCGCTGGGACCGCTTCGTCCCCTCCTTCACCGTGGCGCGCCGCAGCCCGCTGCTCGAAGACCTCCCCGAAGTACGGGAGATCCTCGACGCGGCCGAGGCCGAGGCGGGCGGCGCCGAATCGGGCGTCACCTCCGCCCTCCAGCGCCGGCTCGCCGGGCTGACCCCCGCCGAACAGCGCAACCGGATGGTGGAACTCGTGCGCGGCGAGGCCGCCGCAGCCCTCGGCCACACCGACGCAGGCGCGCTCGACACCTCACGCCCCTTCCGCGAACTCGGCTTCGACTCGCTGACCGCCGTGGACGTGCGCAACCGCCTGAACACCGCCAGCGGCCTGCGCCTGCCCGCCACCCTCGTCTTCGACCACCCCACGGTCGCGGAACTCGCCGGCCACCTCCTCACCCTCGTACTCGACGAGCCGGCCGAGGACCTGTCCGCCGATCCCTCCACGAGCCGGTCCACGGCACTGTCCCCGACCGGGGCCGGACCGGACGAGGACCCGGTCGTCATCGTCGGCATGAGCTGCCGCTTCCCGGGCGGCGCGAACTCGCCGGAAGACCTCTGGCGGGTGGTCGCCCAAGGCGTCGACACCGTGGGCGACATCCCCGCGGACCGCGGCTGGCCGGGCAGCGAAACCGCCGACCGCCCGGCGGCAGCGGGCGGCTGGCTCGCCGGTGCGGGCGACTTCGACGCCGGGTTCTTCGGCATCAACCCGCGCGAGGCCCTGGCCATGGACCCACAGCAGCGACTGCTGCTGGAGGCGTCCTGGGAGGCCCTCGAACGGTCCGGAATCGACCCTTCATCGATGCGGGGCAGCCGCACGGGCGTGTACATCGGCGCCTCCTCGCAGGGTTACGGCAGCGATGTCACCCGTACCCCCGAAGGCACCGAGGGCTACCTCATGACCGGCACGGCCACCGCCGTGCTCTCCGGCCGGGTCTCGTACACCCTCGGGCTGGAGGGCCCGGCGGTGACGGTCGACACGGCCTGCTCGTCCTCGCTGGTCGCCCTGCACATGGCGGTCCAGGCCCTGCGCAGCGGCGAATGCTCGGCCGCCCTCGTCGGCGGTGTCGCCGTGATGGCGACCGGTACGGTCTTCGCCGAGTTCAGCCGACAGGGCGGACTCGCCGGGGACGGCCGCGTCAAGGCGTTCGCGGACGCGGCGGACGGCACCGGCTGGGGCGAGGGCGTCGGGGTCCTGCTCGTCGAGCGGCTCTCGGACGCCGTACGCAACGGCCACGACGTGCTCGCGGTCGTACGGGGCTCCGCGATCAACCAGGACGGCGCGTCCAACGGCCTCACCGCCCCCAACGGCCCGGCCCAGCAACGCGTGATCCGTCAGGCGCTCGCCCATGCCGGGATCTCGGCCGCCGAAGTGGACGCCGTCGAGGCACACGGCACCGGTACGACGCTGGGCGACCCGATCGAGGCGCAGGCGCTGCTCGCCACCTACGGGCAGGAGCGGACGGAGGACCGGCCGCTGTGGCTGGGGTCGCTGAAGTCCAACATCGGCCACACCCAGGCCGCGGCGGGTGTCGCGAGCATCATCAAGATGGTCATGGCGATGCGCCACGGGGTGCTGCCCCGGACCCTCCACGTCGACACACCATCCACCGAGGTGGACTGGTCGGCGGGCGCGGTGGAACTGCTCACCGAGGCCCGCGACTGGCCGGCCACCGAGGACCGGCCGCGCCGCGCGGGAGTTTCCTCCTTCGGAGTCAGCGGCACCAACGCCCACACCATCCTTGAGGAACCGCCGACCGTAGAGCGCGGCACCGGGGGCGGGACGACCTCCGGCCGACCGGCCCCGGCCACCGTGCCGTGGATCCTGTCCGGCCGCGGGGAGAACGCCCTGCGAGCGCAGGCCGGGCTGCTCGCGGAGTACGTCAGCGGGCAGGGGTCCGCCGATCCGGCGCCGCTGGACACCGCCTGGTCGCTGGCCACGGGCCGCGCCCATCTGGAGCACCGGGCCGTCGTCGTCGCAGGCGAACGGGAGGAGTTCCTCACCGGACTGAAGGCGATCGCCACAGGCATACCGGCCCCGGGTGTGGTGCGGGGCGTCGTGGGCTCCGGTCGTTCGGCGTTCCTGTTCTCGGGTCAGGGTTCGCAGCGGTCGGGGATGGGCCGTGAGCTGTACGAGGCGTACCCGGTGTTCGCGGATGCGTTCGATGCGGTGTGCGCGGAGTTGGACCGGCATCTGGACGAGTCGGTGAAGGGTGTGGTGTTCGGTGGGTCGGAGCTGATCGACCAGACCATGTACACGCAGGCGGGGTTGTTCGCGGTCGAGGTGGCGTTGTTCCGGCTGCTGGAGCACTGGGGGGTGACCCCGGACTTCCTGCTGGGGCACTCGATCGGTGAGCTGGCTGCCGCGCATGTGGCGGGTGTGTGGTCGCTGGAGGATGCGGCGGCGTTGGTCGCGGCGCGGGGCCGTCTGATGCAGGCGCTGCCCACGGGTGGGGCGATGGTCGCCATCCAGGCCACGGAGGCGGAGGTGCTGCCGCTGCTCACCGACGGTGTCTCCATCGCCGCCCTGAACGGCCCGGATTCCGTGGTGATTTCGGGTGACGAGGACTCCGTGCTCGCGATCGCGTCGGGCTTCGGGAAGACGAAGCGGCTGCGGGTGAGCCATGCGTTCCACTCGCCGCGCATGGAACCCATGCTGGCCGAGTTCAAGACGGTGGCCGAGGGGCTGACGTTCCGCACGCCGCAGATTCCGATCGTCTCCGACCTGACCGGTGAAATTGCCGGTGAGGAGCTGCTGACGGCCGACTACTGGGTGGACCACGTCCGCCGGGCGGTCCGCTTCCTCGACGGGATGCGCCACCTGGAGTCCCAGGGCGTCACCACGTACGTGGAAATCGGCCCCGGCGGAGTGTTGTCCGCGATGGGCCAGTCCTGCGTCACCGAGGACGCCGGCTTCGTACCCGCCCTGCGCAAGGACCGTACCGAGACCGAGGCGCTCACCACCGCCGTGGCGGAGCTGCATGCGCACGGCGCCTCCGTCGACTGGTCGGCGTACTACGCGAACACCGGCGCCCGACGCACCGACCTGCCCACCTACGCCTTCCAGCACGAGCACTACTGGCTGCGCTCCGCCGGACCCGCGCTCGGTGATCTCAGCCAGATGGGCATGGGAACCACGGAGCACCCCTTCCTCGACGCCTCCGTGACCGTCGCCGGATCGGACGGGCTGCTGCTCAGCGGCCGGATCGGGCTCGACACCCACCCGTGGCTCGCCGACCACGCGGTCATGGGCACGGTGCTGCTGCCCGGTGCCGCGTTCGTCGATCTCGCCGCCCATGCCGCGGCCGAGGCGGGCTGCGACCGGGTCGAGGAGCTGACCATTGCCGCCCCGCTCGTCCTGGGCACCGCGGATGCCGTCGTCCTCCAGTTGTGGGCCGGTCCCGCGGAGGACGGCCGGCGCCCGTTGGAAATCCACTCCCGCCCGGCTCACGAGGCCACGGCCCGCTGGACGCGCCACGCGAGCGGCATCCTCGTGACGGAGACCGCCGGTCGGCCCGGTCCGGCCCTGGTGGAGTGGCCGCCGCAGGACGCGGAGCCGGTACCGGTCGACGGCGTGTACGACTTCATGAACGAGATCGGCTACGGCTACGGCCCCGTCTTCCAGGGCCTGCGAGCGGTGTGGCGCGGCAAGGACGAGGTCTTCGCCGAGGTCGCGCTGCCCGAGGACGTGTGGGACGAGGCGGGTCGCTTCGGTCTGCACCCGGCGCTGCTCGACTCCGCCCTGCACGCCATCGGGGTCAGTGGCGGCTCCCTCGCCGAGGGGGGCCAACTGCCGTTCGCCTGGACCGGCGTGACCGTGTACGCGGTCGGCTCGCCGGTGCTGCGGGTCCGGATCACCACCGCCGACAGCGGCGCCGTTTCGCTCGATCTGGCCGATGCCGCCGGTTCGCCGGTGGCGCGGATCGACTCCCTCGTCATGCGGCCGCTGAGCGCCGGACAGCTGACGCCCCCGTCCCAGGGGGGCTCCGACTCGCTGTTCCGCCTGGAATGGACGCCTGTCGAGATCCCGAAGGCCGACACCTTCAGCGATGCCGATGACGCCGACCATTCCGATGACGCCGATGGCTCCGACGACGCCGATGGTTCCGAAGACGCCGTGACGGTTCTCGAAGTGCCCGCGCTCGGCTCCTTGGCCGGCGCCGACGTGGTGGCCGGTGTACACGGGCGGGTGTCCGACATCCTGAACCGGCTGCAGGACTGGCTGGGCGCCGACCACGACGACCGGGCGCGCCTGGTCGTCGTGACCCGCGGCGCGGTGGCCGTCGGCGGCTCCGAGGTATCGGACCCGGCCGCCGCCGCGGTGTGGGGCCTGGTGCGCTCGGCCCAGTCCGAACACCCGCACCGGATCGGCCTGGTCGACATCGACGACTCCGCCGAGGGCCACGACTTCCTCGCCGTTCTCGCCGCTACCGGGGAGCAGCAGGCAGCGATCCGCACCGGCGAGGTGTACGTACCGCGTCTGGCACGCGTCGCGGTCCCGGACGAGCAGCCCCTCCCGGCCGTGGACGGCGCGGTGCTCGTCACCGGCGCGAGCGGCGGCCTCGGCGGCCTGGTGGCCCGCCACCTCGTCGAGACCTGGGGCGCCCGGGACCTCGTACTCGTCGCCCGCCGCCCCGAAGGCGGCCCCGGCGGCCCCGGACTCGCCGCGGAACTCGAAGAGCTGGGTGCCACCGTCCGCTGGGTGACCTGCGACGCGGGCGACCGCGCCGCGCTCGCAGCGGTCATCGACGGGATCGCCGCACAGGACGGCGGCCTGGCCGGCGTCGTCCACGCGGCCGGTGTCGTGGACGACGGCGTCCTCGAATCCCTCACCCCCGAGCGGATCACGGACGTGCTGCGGCCGAAGGCCGACGCGGGCTGGTACCTGCACGAACTCACCGCCCACCTCGACCTGTCCTTCTTCGCCCTGTACTCCTCGGCCGCCGGCACCTTCGGCGGTCCCGGCCAGGCCAACTACGCGGCGGCCAACGCCTTCCTGGACGCCCTGGCCGCCGTACGCCGGGCCCAGGGCCTGCCCGCCACCTCGCTCGCCTGGGGCCCCTGGGGCGAGGGCGGCATGCTCGGCGAGCTGGGCGCGGGCGACATCGCCCGCATGAGCCGGGCGGGCATGGCCCCGCTCTCCGCGGAGCAGGGCCTCGGCCTCTTCGACGCCGCGGCCCGCGCCACCGAGCCGCACTTGCTCCTCACCCGGCTGACCCCGAACGAGTCGCAGGTACGCGCCGACATGCTGCCGCCACTGCTGCGCCCGTACTTCCGTACGGCCACCCGTCCGCAGGCCGCAGCCGGCCGGCCCGGTGCCGAATCGGCGACGTCCCTCAAGGAACAGCTGTCCCGGCACACCGACGACGAGCGCTACCGCGCCGTGCTCGACGTGGTCCGCGACGCGATCGCCACCGTGCTCGGCCACTCCTCGTCCGCCGTGGTCGAGGTGAGCAGGGGCTTCCTGGAGATCGGGTTCGACTCCCTCACGGCCGTCGAACTCCGCAACCGGATCAACCAGGTCACCGGTCTCAAACTGGCGGCCACCCTGATCTTCGACCACCCGTCGCCGGAGGCGCTGGCCCGCCACCTCTCCGAGGAACTCGCCTCGGAGACCAAGGTGTCCGCCCTCGCGCTGCTCAGCGAACTGGACCGCATCGAAGCCTCGTTGGCCGTTGTCCCCGCGGACGACGACGACCGCTCCCAGGTCACGGAACGTCTACGCGGTCTCCTCTCGGCCTGGACCGACAGCCGGCCCACGGCCGGTGGCGGCCAGGACGACACGACCGACCTCGAATCCGCGACCGCGGACGAGCTCTTCGACCTTCTCGACGGCGAGCTGGGACTGTCCTGACCCTCGTGTTCGTCCCCGCGTCCACCGGCGCGGGGACTTCCACGCCCCCTGCGCCGATCCCGCCTCGCTCTCAAGGAGTGCCACGTCATGTCGAACGAGGAAAAGTTCCTCGAGTACCTCAAGCGCGCCACGGCGGATCTGCGGGAGGCCCGTACCCGACTGCGTGAATTCGAGGACCGCGACCGCGAGCCCATCGCCATCGTCGGAATGAGCTGCCGCTACCCCGGAGGCATCGGCTCTCCCGAGGACCTGTGGCGGCTCGTCGAGGACGGCGGCGACGGCATCTCGGAGTTCCCGACCGACCGGGAATGGGACGTCGAGCGGCTGTTCGGCGTCGACGAGGCGGGCACGTCCAACGCGTGGGCCGGCGGATTCCTGGACAGCGCCACCGAGTTCGACCCGGCGTTCTTCGGGATCTCGCCGCGCGAGGCCCTGGCGATGGACCCCCAGCAGCGGCTGCTGCTCGAAGCCTCCTGGGAGGTGTTCGAGCGCGCGGGCATCGACCCGGCCACGGTCAAGGGCAGCCGTACGGGCGTCTTCGCCGGCCTGATGTACCACGACTACCTGACGCTCATGCAGTCCCTCCCCGAGGGCGTCGAGGGCTACCTGGGCACCGGCACCTCCGGCAGCGTCGTGACCGGCCGCATCGCCTACACCCTTGGCCTGGAGGGCCCGGCGGTGACGGTGGACACCGCCTGCTCGTCGTCGCTGGTCGCCCTGCACATGGCCATCCAGGCGCTGCGCTCCGGCGAGTGCTCCATGGCACTGGCGGGCGGTGTGACCGTCATGTCGACGCCGGGTACCTTCGTCGACTTCAGCCGTCAGGACGGCCTCTCCTTCGACGGCCGCTGCAAGTCGTTCTCCGACGACGCGGACGGCACCGGCTGGTCCGAGGGCGTCGGCATGCTCCTCGTCGAGAAGCTCTCGGACGCCCGCCGCAACGGCCACCGGATCCTCGCGGTCATCCGCGGATCGGCCGTCAACCAGGACGGCGCCAGCAGCGGCCTGACCGCCCCGAACGGTCCGTCGCAGCAGCGGGTGATCCGCCAGGCGCTGGCCAACGCACGAGTCTCCGCCGCCGACATCGACGTCGTCGAGGCACACGGCACGGGCACCACCCTGGGCGACCCGATCGAGGCACAGGCGCTGATCAACACGTACGGCCAGGAGCGGGCGGAAGGCCGACCGCTGTGGCTCGGTTCGCTGAAGTCCAACATCGGCCACACCCAGGCCGCGGCGGGCGTCGCGGGCATCATCAAGATGGTCATGGCCATGCGCCACGGCGTCATGCCCCGGACCCTCCACGCCGACCGGCCGACCTCCCAGGTGGACTGGGAGGCGGGTGCGGTGGAACTGCTCACCGACGCCCGGGAGTGGCCCGAAACGGGGGAGCGGCCGCGCCGCGCCGCCGTCTCCTCCTTCGGCGTGAGCGGTACGAACGCGCACGTGATCCTGGAGCAGGCGCAGGAGGAGCCTGTTGAAGTGCCGGTTGCCGGGGTTGCTCTGCCGGTGGTGCCGTGGGTGCTTTCCGCGAAGTCGGAGGAGGCGCTGGCCGCTCAGGCGGAGCGGCTGCTGGCCCGGGTGGGCCAGGCGTCGTCGCTGGACATCGGCTACTCGCTCGCACTGACACGGGCGCGCTTCGAGCACCGTGCGGTGGTGGTGGGTGAGGACCGTGAGGCGTTGCTGCGGGCGGTTGCCGAGGGGCGGTCGGTGCCGGGTGTGGTGCGGGGTGTCGCGGGCTCCGGTCGTTCGGCGTTCCTGTTCTCGGGTCAGGGTTCGCAGCGGGCCGGGATGGGCCAGGAGCTGTACGACACCTACCCCGTGTTCGCCGATGCGTTCGACGCGGTCTGCGCCGAACTCGACCGGCATCTCGATCGGCCGGTCAGGGAGGTGGTGTTCGGTGGGTCGGAGCTGATCGACCAGACCGTGTACACGCAGGCCGGGCTGTTCGCCATCGAGGTGGCGCTGTTCCGGCTGCTGGAGCACTGGGGCGTGACCCCGGACTTCCTGCTGGGGCACTCGATCGGTGAGCTGGCTGCCGCGCATGTCGCGGGGGTCTGGTCCCTGGAGGATGCGGCGGCGTTGGTCGCCGCCCGGGGCCGTCTGATGCAGGCCCTGCCCACGGGTGGGGCGATGGTCGCCATCCAGGCCACGGAGGCGGAGGTCCTGCCGCTGCTCACCGACGGCGTCTCCATCGCAGCCCTGAACGGCCCGGACTCCGTGGTGATTTCGGGCGACGAGGATGCCGTACTGGGCATCGCGTCCGGCTTCGGGAAGACGAAGCGGCTGCGCGTCAGCCACGCGTTCCACTCGCCGCGCATGGAACCCATGCTGGCCGAGTTCAAGGCAGTGGCGGAGAATCTGACGTTCCACGCACCGCAGCTCCCCATCGTCTCCAACCTGACCGGTGAAATTGCCGGTGAGGAACTGCTGACGGCCGACTACTGGGTGGACCATGTCCGCCGGGCGGTCCGCTTTCTCGACGGGATGCGCCACCTGGAGTCCCAGGGCGTCACGACGTACGTGGAGCTGGGCCCCGGCGGAGTCCTCTCCGCGATGGGCCAGTCCTGCGTCACCGAGGACGCCGCCTTCGTACCGGCCCTGCGCAAGGACCGTGCCGAGGCCGAGGCGCTTGTCACCGCTGTCGCGGAGCTGCATGCGCGTGGCGCCGGCGTCGACTGGGCCGCGTACTACGCGAACACCGGTGCCCGGCACGTCGACCTGCCGACCTACGCCTTCCAGCACCAGCACTACTGGCCCAAGAACTCCGTCCCGGCAGGTGATCTGACCAGCATCGGTCTGAGTTCGTCCGAGCACCCGCTGCTCGTGGGATCGGTCGCGCTCGCGGGCGAGGATGTCTCGCTGTTCACGAGTCGGTTGTCGCTGGAGTCGCATCCGTGGCTGTCCGATCACGCGGTCTTCGGCTCGGTGCTGCTGCCCGGCACTGCCTTCGTCGAGCTTGCGCTGCATGCCGGTGAGCGCGTCGGCTGCGCGGTGCTCGACGAGCTGACCATCCAGGCTCCATTGGTCCTGCCCGAGCGGGGGGCCGTGATCCTCCAGGTCGTCGTGGGTGCCGAGGGTGGGGACGGCCGGCGTCCGGTCGCCATCCACTCCAGCCCGGCCGGCAGCGTCGAGGACGAGACCTGGACCCTGCACGCCTCCGGTGTCGTCGCTGCCGAGGCCGATGTGCACCCCGTCGTCACGCTCGCCGAGTGGCCGCCGCGTGACGCGGTGGTCGTCGAGACCGGTGGCCTGTACGAGGAGATGGCCGGCGCCGGGTTCGGCTACGGTCCCGTCTTCCAGGGCCTGCGCGCGGTGTGGCGGCGCGGGGACGAGGTGTTCACCGAGGTCGCACTCGACCAGGGCCTCTGGGACGAGGCGGGCCGGTTCGGTCTGCACCCGGCGCTGCTCGATTCCGCCCTGCACGCCATCGGGGTGAGCGGTGGCCTGGCCGGTCTCGATGGTCCGGGGCTGCCGTTCGCCTGGACCGGCGTGAATCTGACCGCCGTCGGCTCGCCCGTCCTGCGCGTCCGGATCTCGGAAGGCCGGGGCGGCGCGGTGGCGCTGGACCTCGCCGACGGCACCGGGGCCCCCGTCGGGCGCGTCGACGCGCTCGTCCTGCGGCCGGTGACGGCCGAACAGATCGACGGGGCTTCGCCGCGCGAGGGATCCGACTCGTTGTTCCGGCTGGACTGGGTGCCGGTTCCGACCACCCAGGACGCCGACCCGGCGGGGGAGTTCGACGTACTGGTGGTCCCTGGCCCCGACGCGGATGCCGATGCCGACGTGGTCGGGGACGTCCACGGCCGTGTAGCCGATGTGCTCGCCCGGCTTCAGCGCTGGCTGATCGACGATTCGGCCGGCCGCTTGGTGGTGGTGACGCGTGGTGCGGTGGGTGAGGTTTCGGATCTTGGTGCGGCTGCGGTGTGGGGGCTGGTGCGTTCGGCGCAGTCCGAGCATCCG
>NZ_JBHXTM010000094.1:0-21067 GCF_042677325.1 Streptomyces sp. NPDC127117 | reverse complement strand
TCTTTTTTTTTTTTTATTCCCCGGTTGGGCCCCTGGGGCCGGGGGGGCCGCGGCGCGGGGGGCCGCGCCCCCCCCCCGGCCCCGCCCCCCCCCCCCCCCCCGCGGGCGCCGCCACGGTGGGGGTGGACGATCGCACCGTGCTGCCGGTGGCGTCCGCCTCGAAGCTGCTGCTGCTCGCCGAGGTCGCGCACCGGTTGGAGACCGGGGAACTGCCCGCCGACCGTGTCGTGGAGATCCTCGACGAGGACCTGGCGGAGGGCACCGGTCTGCTGCGCCGGCTGAGCAGGCGCGGCTGGACCGTCGAGGACCTGGCCTGGCTGACCGCCTCGGTGAGCGACAACACCGCGACCAACGCGCTGTTGCGCCTTGTGGGGCGCGAGTCCACGGCCCGGCTCGCACGGGAGCTCGGGCTCGATCACCTCACGCTGCACGACAAGGTCCGCGACGTCCGCGGCCCGGACGTGCCGCCCGTCTTCGCCACCGGCACCGCACGGGACCTGGCGCGGCTGGTGACACACACGGTGCGCGGCACCATGAGCTGTCCGGCGGCCTCCGCCCGGCTGCTGCGCTGGATGCGTGCCAACACCGACCACGGGCTGGTCCCCGCACTCGTCGACCACGACCCGTACGAACCGTGCTTTCCCGAGCGGCTGCGCGACGGGCTTCTGGTGGCCAACAAGACCGGTACCGACACCGGGGTCCGTGCCGACGCCGGTGTCATCATCGGCAGACGCCGGCTGGCATACGCGGTGGTGGCGCACTGGGACACGGCGCTGGGGCCGAGCACCGAACGGGCCGCCGTGCACGCCATCCGGGACGTGGGGCGGACCCTCGCGGCCTGTGCCGGGCGCCGTACCGCCGATCGGGGCACGGGCATCGGCGAGGAGGCGTGACAGGTGCGCCGGTCACGCCCACTGCACCTCCAGCAGCGACCTGATCTCCTCGGCGGCCGACCGCAGTTCGGCGAGGAAGATCCGCAGCAGCGGGTTGCGGTTGGTGGACCGGGTGGCAACCCCGATGCGCCGGTGCAGTCGGGGGTGGTCCAGCCGGCAGACATGTACGCCGGTGGTGTCGCCGAGCCCGAGGGCCGGGACGAGCGCGATGCCCATGCCCGCGCGTGCCAGGTTGATCGTGACCTGGTAATGATCGCTGCGGCAGCGGACCCGGGGGCGGAAGCCCTCTGCCGCGCACGCTCGTTCCAGAACCGGTTCTCCGGTGTGGCCGCCGTGCGTGCCGATCCAGCTCTCCCCCTCCAGGGCGGCGAGCCGGACCGCGGCGTGCCGCCCGAGGCGGTGCCGCAGGGGAAGGACCACCAGCTGCGGCTCGTCGAAGAACATCTCCACGTCCACGGTCGCCTGTCGGCACCAGGGGTCGAGCGGGTGCTCGAAGACGACCGCGGCGTCGAGCCGGCCCGCCTCCAGGTCGGGCACCAGCTCGTGCGGCTGCCCGAGGATCAGTTCCAGCTCGGCCTGGGGCCGGTTCGCCGCGAACAGTGACAGGGCCCGGGGCAGCAGTTCCAGGCCCGAGGACGCGAAGAAGCCCAGTCGCAGAACCCCGGCCTCTCCCTCGGAGTGCGCCCGCAGGTCGTCCTGGGCCACGGCCATCAGGTCGGCGACCGCCTGCGCGTGCTCGGCCAGCCGCACCCCCGCCGCGGTCAGCCGCAGGCTCTGCGGCTGACGTTCCACCAACGCCACGCCGAGCTCCTGCTCCAGCCGGGCGAGCTGGTGCGAGATCGCGGAGGGGCTCAGATGCAGCGCCTGGGCCGCGGCCACGATGGTGCCGGTACGGGCGATCTCCAGCAGGACGAGCAGTCGTGCACTGTTCAGCATCGGGTCAGGTTAGGCCGTGCCGACTCGCCGCGCCGCTCCGGCGCCGTACAGTGCCGTCTCCGCCGGCTCCGGGAGCCCGGCGGGCTCGTCCACGTCGAGGCGCAGCAGGTCCTCCTCGGTCTCCCGGCGCACCACGGTGCGGGCGTGGCCGTCGCGTACGAAGACGACGGCGGGGCGCGGCAGTTTGTTGTAGTTGGAGGCCATGGCGTATCCGTACGCGCCGGTGACCGGCGTGGCCACCAGGTCGTCCACCGCGATGTCGGCGGGCAGGGCGGCGTCGTCGACGATCACGTCACCGCTCTCGCAGTGCTTGCCGACCAGCCGTGCCCGCATGGGCCTGGGGGCGCGCGGGTCACGCGGCAGGAACACCTCGTAGCGGCTGCCGTACAGGGCGGGGCGCAGGTTGTCGCTCATTCCGCCGTCCACGCCGACGTACGTCCGCACGCCCTCGATCCGCTTGATCGTGCCCACCCGGTAGAGGGTCAGTCCGGCGCGGGCCGCGATGGAACGGCCGGGTTCCACGGTCACCGGGTAGCCCCAGCCCGCGTCGCGTACCGCGGTCCGTACCCGGGCCGCCCATCGGGCGAACGACGGTGCGATCTGTCCCGCCTCGTACGCGACGCCGAGGCCGCCGCCGACCGTGAGCCGGTGCATTCGGGTGTCGGCTGCGAACCGGGCGACGGCCGCGGCGCCTGCCGCGAGCTCCGCCGTGTCCAGCACCTGCGAGCCCACATGCGCGTGGACGCCTTCCAGGATCATCGCGGGGGAACCGGCGGCCCGGCGCACGGCGGCCGCCGCGGTTCCGCCGGCGAGGCCGAAGCCGAACTTCGAGTCGTTGCCACCCGTCCGGATCGCCTCGTGCGCGCCGGCGGCCACTCCGGGTGCCACCCGCAGCTGGATCCGGGCGGGCGGCAGGTGTTCCCCGGCGTGCAGGCGCTCGATGCGGTCCATCTCGTCGAAGCTGTCGACCACCAGGTGCCGCACCCGGACGGACATGGCCGTGCGCAGTTCCGCCTCGTCCTTGTTGTTGCCGTGCAGGACGATCCGGTCGGCGGGCACCCCGGCGTGCAGCGCGACCCGCAGCTCGCCACCTGAGGCGACATCGAGCAACAGCCCCTCCTCGTGGGCCAGCCGGGCCATGGCCGTGCACAGGAACGCCTTGGAGGCGTAGGCGACATTGTCCCGGCCGAAGGCGGCGACCGCTTCCCGGCAGCGCCGGCGCAGATGCTCCTCGTCGTACACGAAGAGGGGTGTCCCGAAACGCCGTGCAAGTTCGGTGAGCAGGACGCCACCGACGGACAGCCCTTCCTCATGTATTTCGGACGTGCCGGGCAGCAGGCCCGATTCGATGGCTGACGTCATGCGTTCCTCCCCGGAAGCCGGCTCGCAGCCATCCTGCGGCCTGCGCAGGGGGTCATAAAAGCGCATTCTTCTATGGCTGAGCCTCATGGTTTTCGATGCTCGCGCCGTACACCGGTGCCGGTACGCCGCCCCGCCACGAGGCAGTCGGTACGCATCCGGGCCGGTTCCGCCGGTTCCCCCGCAGGGCACGGTGCCGCACCATGTCCTGGGCAAGTTCCGTATCCCTTCGTCGGACGAGGTCACCCTTTGAGAAGCCTCAGATCCTGGATCGTCGCCTGCTCGTCCGCTCTCGCCGTACTGGTCACCGCGGTGACCCCGGCCACGGCGACGAGCCCCTCCGCCGGTGGCGCGGCGGCCGTCTCCCGCGACAGGCCCGCCTTCGACTCCGGACCGGCCGAGGCGGCGCTGCGGCGCCTGCTCCCGCACCACGCCGGGCAGTTCGACCTCGTGCCGGCAAGCCGCCCCGCTTCCGGCGACTACTTCGCCGTCTCCGGCACGACGGGCCGGGTCCGCATCCGGGGCACCAGTCCGGCCGTGCTGCTCAGCGGCGTCAACCACTACCTCAAGTACACGGCCCGGGTGGACATCGGCTGGCCCGGTGACAGCACCTCGAAGCTTCCGAAGAAGCTCCCGGCGCCCCTCGGCACGGTGCGCCGGGACGCCTCGGTGCCGCACCGGTTCGCCCTCAACGACACGGACGACGGCTATTCGGGGGCGTACCGGAACTGGTCCTCGTACGAGAAGCAGATCGACGTCCTCGCACTGCACGGCGTCAACGAGGTGTTCGTCCAGATGGGCGCGGATGCCGTGTACTACGACACCTTCCAGCGGTTCGGGTACACGAAGAGGGAGCTCGCGTCCTGGATTCCGGGCCCCGCGCACCAACCGTGGTGGCTGATGCAGAACATGTCCGCATTCGGCGGCCCGGTCAGCGAGAAGATGCTGGACCGGCGTGCCGCGCTCGGCCGGAAGATCGCCGAACGGCTGCGCCGGCTCGGTATGACGCCGGTCCTGCCCGGCTACTACGGCACGGTGCCTCCCGGGTTCACCGACAGGAACCCTGCCGGCCCCGTGGTCCCTCAGGGCGACTGGGTCGGCTTCCGACGCCCGGACTGGCTGGATCCGCGCAGCGAACTGTTCCCGAAGGTGGCGGCGGCGTTCTACCGCCGTCAGCACGAGCTGTTCGGTGACTCGGCCATGTACAAGATGGATCTGCTGCACGAGGGCGGCACTCCGGGAGGCGTGCCCGTCGGGGAGGCCGCCAGGGCCGTCATGAACTCCCTGCAGGCAGCGCATCCGGGCGCGACCTGGGTCCTGCTCGGCTGGCAGAGCAACCCTTCCACGCAGCTCATCGACGCGGTGGACAAGAGCAAGCTGTTCATCGTCGACGGCTTGGCCGACCGCTACGACGGTCTGGACCGCGAGGCCGCATGGCATGGCGCGCCCTACGCGTTCGGGACCATCCCCAACTTCGGCGGCCACACCACGATCGGCGCCAACACCGCTGTCTGGGCGGCCCGGTTCGACCAGTGGCGCACCAAGCCGGACAGTGCGCTCCGGGGCATCGCCTATCTCCCGGAAGGCACCGGCGGCAACCCGGCCGCGTACGACCTCTTCACCGAACTGGCCTGGCGCACAAAACCGTTGGACCACTCCGCCTGGTTCGCCGCCTACGCCGAGCGGCGCTACGGCGGCGCAGACCCACATGCGGCCAGGGCCTGGGAGCTCCTGCGCACCGGCCCGTACAGCACCTCGTCCGGCACCTGGAGCGAGTCCCAGGACAGCCTCTTCACCGCACGCCCCGGGCTGACCGTCGGCACGTCGGCCAGTTGGAGCCCGTCCGCCATGCGGTACGACGCGACGACGGTACGAGAGGCGCTGGCGGAGCTGCTCCAAGTCGCCCCCGAGTTGCGGACGTCGGACGCGTACCGCTTCGATGTGGTGGACGTGGCCCGGCAGGCCCTGGCCAACCGCAGCCGTACGCTGCTGCCGCAGATCAAGGCCGCGTACGAGGGGAAGGATCTCGCCCTCTTCCGGCAGCGGGCCGCGGAGTGGAAGGGCGACCTCGCCCTGCTGGACCGGTTGTTGGCCACCGACCGGCGGTTCATGCTGGGGCCCTGGCTGAAGGACGCCAGATCCTGGGGCAGCACCGGTGCCGAGCGGTCCGCCGCCGAGTTCGACGCCCGCTCGATCCTCACCACCTGGGGGCATCGCTCCGGCAGCGAGTCCGGCGGGCTGCGCGACTACGCGAACCGCGAATGGTCGGGGCTGATCCGCGACTTCTATGCCGTGCGGTGGACGCTCTACCTCGACTCCCTCGACACGGCCCTGGCAACCGGGCAGCCGCCGGCCGCCATCGACTGGTTCGAGCGGGACAACGCCTGGAACCTGGAGCACAAGAGCTACCCGGTGGAGCCCACGGGCGACCCGTCGGCACTGGCCGAAGCGGTACGGGCATCGCTCGGCAGCGGTCCCGATGCCGGGCCGCGCATGCGGGTCGCGAGTCGGCCCGCGGTGGTTCAGATCGCCCGGCCGTGCGACGTCGAGGCCCGGCCGGAGTGCTAGGCGGTCCCGTCCGCCCAGGTATGGGCCCATGCGTGGAGTTCCGGATCGGCCAGCGTGCGCAGCCACAGGTCGGCCCGGTCGGCTCCCTCTTCGGCCGGTCGAGGGCCCACGCCGAGCACGCGCATGCCTGCTCTCCGGGCCGACTCGACGCCGGTGACCGAGTCCTCCACAGCCAGCGCGTCCTGCGGCCGCACGCCGCACAGGCGGACCGCGGTGGTGTAGACGTCGGGATGGGGTTTCGGCAGCAGTCCGTCACCCGCGACGACGACATGGGCGAAATACCGGAGCAGGCCGGCCCGGGTGAGGCTGGACTCGACCACGTCCAACGGGCAGTTGCTGGCGACAGCGAGCGGGAGATGGCGGGCGGCGAAGCGGACCAGCGCCGCCGCTCCCGGCATGGTCACGGGGTCTTCGGCGACGAGCGCCGTGAAGTTCCTCAGGAGGGCATGCGTCATGTCGTCGGCGAGTTGCGGCTTCCCGGACTCTCCGGCCATGAGGCTGCCGCACTCGGTGTAGTGCACGCCCTTCGCGCGCTCGGCGAAGCCGGGGCGGGGCTTCAGCCCGAACTCTCCGAAGACCCGGCTGCGCGCGTCCTGCCAGTGTCGTTCGGTATCCATCAGGGTGCCGTCACAGTCGAAGACGATGGCAGCCGGGGACCAGGTGTAGATGCGACGAGGTGTCATTTGCCTGCCGTTCTCGAAGAGCGCGCCGCCCCGCGTCGTCAGTGCTCGCAGTAAGGAGCAGGGGACTACGGAGAGGCTCGCTCGGCCGCAGAAGGAGCGCTGTCGAACGGGCCCGCCCGACCGCGCGTGAAGGCCGATGGTTCGCCTTCGGGCCCTCCAGCGACGGACATCGTCCGGTCTTCTCCGGATGACCCCAGAAACATCGTGATGACTACGTTAATTTTCCGGCCGACAGGTCGCAATCATCATTTCGAGTGTTTGACGGCGCGCCAATTTCCAAG
Organism: Streptomyces sp. NPDC127117; assembly: GCF_042677325.1. Taxonomy (NCBI): domain Bacteria; kingdom Bacillati; phylum Actinomycetota; class Actinomycetes; order Kitasatosporales; family Streptomycetaceae; genus Streptomyces; species Streptomyces sp. NPDC127117. Next base: position 14,347 of record NZ_JBHXTM010000094.1, on the reverse strand, counting down.
TACGCGCGAAGTGTGCGCGACAGCCGACCATGGGCGGACGAGATCCGACACCCCTCCAACTCGACTGGAAACAAGGCGACTTGGCAGACAACTTCGAATCACGGAGACCGGCGACCGCGCTCGACAGCACCTACGAAGCGTGAAATTCCGCCATTGGCCGTACCCACATCCAGCCCAAGAACAATAATAATCTCCACGCATTAACGGCATGGAGCACCGCCGGTACGCCACGGCGCACGACTTTCCCGGATCAAAAAATTGGCACGGATGAACGAAGGCAGAACACGCATGCAGGACAGGGCACGCGCGACTCGAAGGTCTCTGCTGGAAGCCGCGGCACACCTTTTCGTCGAACAGGGGTACGCACGGACAAGTATCAATGAGATCAGCGATCTTTCGGGGCGCACCAGCGGAGCCGTCTACTTCCACTACTCCAGCAAGGAGAAACTCGCGCTGGCGGTCGTACGCGAACAGTTCGCGGCCTGGCCGTTGTTGGCCGACCGCTATGCCGCCCCCGGGATCCCGCCGCTGGAGAAGCTGGTCGCCCTCAGCTTCGATGCTGCCGAGGCACTGCGCGATGACGTCATGACCCGGGCCGGCGCGCGTCTGTGGGCGGAGCGCCGCACCATCGACGTCGCCATACCCACGCCCTTCGCCGTCTGGACCGCTGCCGTGACGCGCCTTCTGGCCAAGGCGCGCGCCGAGGGCGAACTGGCCGAAGAGGTCGAGCCGTCGGACACCGCGACGACCTTGGTGTGCGCGTTCTTCGGGCTGTACGACCTCACCGGGGAGCTGGCGGAGCACGAGGACCTCTCCGACCGGCTGCACCGGTGGTGGCTGCTGATCCTGAAGGCGTTGCAGGCACGCCCCGAGCCCGCCGCCCTGCTGGCCCGGGCCCTGGCGCACCACCGTCCGGCGCCCACCGGGTGAACATCCGTCTCCGGCTCACCGGGCTTCTCCACACGCGTGTCATCGGGGCCGGCCGAGCGGGCCGGTTCTGCGCGCGGCCGTCCGACGCAGCCCCGGGGCCGGTCGGCGTGCTCGCGCGGCATATTGAGGACAACGCTTGGCAGGGCGACGGGACGGGTCGCCGTGGCAGTGGCTCGTCGAGCGCGGTCGGGGCCGGCAGCAGGCCGGACAGCGGGTGCTTCGCCCGCTGTCCGGAGGCCATGACGACCGGACGTTCGGCGGTGACTTCGTACTCGGCGGCCCAGGAGCGGGCGGGCACGGCCGGTCCGCACCGCACGATCGCTTCGCGGTACGTCACCGCACCATGACACCAGCGGGTGAATGGCCTCGGAGCATGACCACGATCACTCCGCTGGCGCGCAGACGTGTCCCACTGATCGAGTGACATCGGATGGTGCGGCCGCCTGTGCCGCCACACACCACCCCCGGGAAGCGTCCGGATGCCGCGCCCCCGCCCACAGCATGCGATGCCCCGGACGCGGTCACCGCCCGTGCCCCGGCGCGGCTCCGCCCGGATCGGGCACGCGCCACTCGCATGCAGTACGTCGAGACGCACCCCACGGCTCAGCGCGGTCTCACCGTCCAGCCGGGCAGGACCGTGGACGAGGAGCGACCCGAGAGATCCGCTGCCGCACCGGAGCGACCGGGTCGAGTGGCAGCCCGACAGCGAACGGCTAAAACTGAGGCAGCGGTTCGGGATCACGACAAAGGATCCCGACCTAGTTGTTTCCGGACCACTCGCTCCGGGTTATCGAAAAGCGCGAGTACGGGGCGCCGACCGTAATGGCGGCGACGCTCGAAAGTTCCTCAAGGAGCTCGCATGGAGGAAAAACCCCTCGACGTCTTGACTCCCGGGCCGGATGAATCCGCAATCGGTATGCGTAAGTACACCGGCCCGGATACCGGCATCGAGTCGAGCCTCGCCGAAGTGCTGGCTGACGTCATGTGCGTCGAACGGGTGTCGGTCGACGGTCATTTCTTCGATGACCTCGGCGCCAACTCATTGGTGATGGCCCATTTCTGCGCACGGGTCAGGAAGCGGACGGACCTTCCCTCGGCGTCGATGAAGGACATCTACCGGCACCCGACGATCCGCAGCCTGGCGACGGGGCTCGCGGATGCCGCGCCCGTCGAACCGTCGGTCCCGGCGCCGGCCGAGGTGGTGCCCCCAGCCGGCTTGGCCGGCACAGTGCGGTACGCCCTCTGTGGAGCCCTGCAGTTCCTGCTTTTCCTGGGATATTCCTTCCTCGCCGCACTTGTTGCCGACCGAGGTTATACGTGGGTCTCCGCCGGGTCGGGTGTGATCGACATCTACCTGCGGTCGTTCGTCTTCGGAGGCATCGGCTTCGTCGGCCTGTGCACGTTCCCCATCGCGGCCAAATGGCTCCTCGTCGGCCGCTGGAAAGCACGCGAGTTCCCGGTCTGGGGTCTGACCTATCTGCGTTTCTGGACCGTAAAGGTGCTGATCCACGCCAACCCGATGATCTTCTTCGTCGGCAATCCCCTGTACGTGCTGTACCTGCGGGCGCTGGGCGCACGGATCGGCAAAGGGGTCACGATCCTCTCCCGCAACATTCCGGTCTGTCCCGACCTGCTCAGGGTCGGCGACGGCACAGTGATCCGCAAGGACTCGTTCTTCCTCTGCTACCGGGCGCACTCCGGCCGTATCCAGACCGGCCGGATCACCCTCGGCCGGGACGTGTTCATCGGCGAGAAGACCGTGCTCGACATCGACACGTCGATGGGCGACGGGGCTCAACTCGGCCACACGTCCACGCTGTACAGCGGCCAGGCGGTCCCGGACGGTCAGCGCTGGCACGGATCCCCGGCGCAGCTCACGCAGCACGACTACCTGAGTGTCGGGCCGGCCACCTGCGGCACGCTGCGCCGGGCCGGCTTCGGTCTCGCCACCGTGCTTCAGTTGTTCTTCGTCTACGTGCCGCTGGTCGTCGGGGGCGCGTACATGCTGGTGACCCTGGTTCCGGCGCTGCACAACCGGCTGGCGCCGGGCACGGTGGATTTCACGTCCCCGGACCTCTACATCGACGCGCTGGTCCTGTCCCTGCTGCTGTTCTTCGGCCTCGTCGCCGTGGGCATGGCCGTGATGCTCACCGTTCCACGCCTGCTGAACCTGGTCGTCGAGCCGGACAAGGTCTATCCGCTGTACGGGTTCCACTACTCGGTGCACCGGGCGATCGGGCGCATGACCAACATCAAGTTCTTCACATGGCTGTTCGGTGACAGCTCCTACATCGTCCACTACTTGCGCGGCATCGGATACGACTTGTCCCGGGTCGAGCAGACCGGGTCGAACTTCGGCACGGAAGTGCAACACGAGACCCCGTTTCTGTGCTCGGTCGGGAGCGGAACGATGGTCGCCGACGGGCTCTCCATCATCAACGCCGACTATTCGAGCACGTCCTTCCGGGTGTCCCGGGCCTCGATCGGTTCGTCCAATTTCCTCGGGAACAACATCGCCTATCCCGCGGGGGCCAGGACGGGCGAGAACTGTCTCCTCGCGACAAAGGTGATGGTTCCGCTCGACGGCGAGGTACGCGAGGGGGTGGGCCTGCTCGGCTCACCGTGCTTCGAGATTCCCCGGTCGGTCGAGCGCGATTCCCGGTTCGACCACCTGCGCACCGGTGACGAGTTGCGCCGAAGCCTCACTGCGAAGAACCACTACAACATCCGCTCGATGGTCCTCTTCCTGCTCGTGCGGTGGCTGCACTTCTTCGTGCTCACGATGCTCGGCCTGGCGAACGCCGAGCTGTACGACGCCTACGGGCATGTGCTGATCGCCGCGTTCCTGGTGTTCAGCCTCGGGTTCACCGCCGTCTACTTCGTACTGGTGGAGCGCTGCATCGCGGCATTCCGCATGCTGCGACCGCAGGTGTGCTCCATCTATGAGCCGTACTTCTGGTGGCACGAGCGCCTCTGGAAGGTGCCCGACACCTACCTCAACGTCTTCAACGGCACCCCTTTCAAGAACGTGATCTGGCGGATGCTCGGCGTTCGGATCGGCAGCAGGGTCTTCGACGACGGCTGCTACATGACGGAGCGGACGCTCAGCACCGTCGGGAACGACTGCACGCTCAACGCGGGAAGCAAGATCCAGTGCCACTCGCAGGAGGACGGCACCTTCAAATCGGATCGCAGCACCCTCGACGACGGCTGCACCCTCGGTGTGGGAGCCCATGTCCATTACGGCGTGACGATGGGCGCCGGCGCAGTGCTCGCACCCGACTCCTTCCTCATGAAGGGAGAAGAGGTCCCCCCGCACGCGCGCTGGGGAGGAAACCCCGCCACGGAGATGCGGGACGCCCCCAGTCGGCCCGAGGCGCTGGCGCGGATGGGATAGCGGCCCTGCCCCTGTCAGCTCTGAACAGCACGGTAGCGAAGGCGAATGGAGAGGGACGGCCAGATGGGAACGCAAGCGCAGGCCGATCGGGAATTCTGGCGCAATGCGCTCACCGCCGGTGGATTCACCGAAATCCCGCGGTGGACGCTCAATCCGGTGAAGGGTGTCGGCGAACACGAGGCGCCGGTACCGGACGACGTCGCGGCGGCGTTGGGCCGGCTGGCCGAGGACCTTGCGGTGCCGCTCGACTCGGTGCTGCTGGCAGCGCACGCCAAGGTGATCGCCGCGCTGTCCGGCGAGCACGAGGTCGCGACCGGATATGTCGGTGCGCAGGGCGGCCGGCCGCTGCTCTGCCGGCTGACGACCGGGCCCGGCCCGTGGCGGGCCCTGCTGGTGGACGCCCATCGAGTCGCGTCGGATCTGCTGTCGCACAAGGACTTCCCCGTCGATGAGCTCAGGGGCGAGCTGGGCCTGGCCGAGCCGTCGATCGAGGTCGTGTTCGATCCTCATGGCGTGGGCGGCGAAGTCGCCGGTCACACCATGCTGTGGGTGGGGTTCTCACGACGCGGCGGCCATCTTGTGCTGCGGCTGCGCTATCGGACCGACGCTCTCGACGAGGACTGCGCCGTCAGGATCGCCGGTTACCACCTCACCGCACTCACGCTGATAGCCGCCGATCCGGACGCCGAGCACGGACGGCAGAGCCTGCTCCGCGCCGAAGAACTCCACTTCCAGCTCGAAGAACTCGCCGGTCCACACCGGGAACTGCCGGACCACCGGTTCCACGAACTGTTCGAACAGCGGGTGGCGTCGCACCCGGACGCCGTCGCCGCGGTGCACGGGGATCTGCAACTGACGTATCGAGAACTCAACGCGCGCGCCAACCGGGTGGGTCGGGCCCTGCTGGCGCGGGGGCTGCGCCCCGAGGATGTCGTCGCGGTGGTGACCGAGCGCAACCTGGACTGGATGGCCGCCGTCCTCGCGGTCTTCAAGGCCGGTGGCGTGTACCTGCCCATCGAGCCGCATTTCCCGGCCGACCGCCTCGCGACCATGCTCTCCCGTGCCGCATGCGGGCTCGTGCTGACCGAACCCGGCAGTACCTCCACGCTCGACCAGGCCCTCGGCTCACTGCCCGGGGTCCGGAAGCTCTTCGTCGGCGCGGCCTGCGAGGAGGACCATGCCGACGATGATCTGGGCGTCCACGTCGCACCGGACCAGCTCGCCTACATCTACTTCACCTCCGGCTCCACCGGTGAGCCCAAGGGCGCGATGTGCGAGCACGCGGGCATGCTGAACCACCTCTACGCCAAGATCGACGACCTGGAGATCGGCGAGGGACAGGTGGTCGCCCAGACCGCGCCCCAATGCTTCGACATCTCGCTGTGGCAGCTGGTGTCCGGGCTCCTGGTCGGGGGGCGGACCCTGCTGGTGGAGCAGGAGGTGATCCTGAACGTCCAGCGGTTCGTCGACAAGATCGCCGACGCCCGGGTCGCCGTCCTCCAGGTCGTACCCTCCTACCTGGACGTGGTCGTGTCCTGGCTGAACCAGCACCCCCGCGAGCTGCCGGACCTGCGGTGCGTATCGGTCACGGGCGAGGCGCTGAAGAAGGAACTCGTACAGCGCTGGTTCGCCGCCCAGCCCGGGATCAAGCTGGTCAACGCCTACGGGCTGACCGAGACCTCGGACGACACCAACCACGAGGTCATGGTCCGGGTGCCCGACGGAGACCGGGTCCTGCTGGGTCCGGCGGTCAACAACGTGCGCGTCTACGTCGTCGACGAGCACCTGATCCCGGTACCGCTCGGAGCCCCCGGTCTGATCGTCTTCTCCGGCGTCTGCGTCGGCCGCGGATACGTCAACGACCCCGAGCGCACCCGGCAGGCCTACCTGGCCGATCCGCACCGTGAGGGTGCCCGGCTCTACCGGGGCGGCGACTACGGCCGCTGGACGCCCGGGGGAAAGCTGGAGTTCCTCGGCCGCCGCGACACCCAGGTGAAGATCCGTGGCTTCCGGATCGAGATCGGCGAGATCGAGAACACCCTGTTGCAGGTGCCCGGTGTTCGCGACGGTGCGGTCGTGGTCGCCGAGCGGGCCGACCAGAGCAAACACCTGGTGGCGTTCTACTCCGGCCGGCGGCCGATCGAGGTCGACGTCATGCTGGACCGGCTCGGTGAGTCGCTCCCCGCGTACATGGTCCCGTCGGCCTTTCACTGGCGGGAAGCTCTGCCGCTCACGGCCAACAGCAAGATCGACAGAAGGGCGCTGCAGGCACTCGCCGGAGAACTCGATGTCGTCCGCGACGACTTCCGGGCGCCGGACACGCCGACCGAACGGCAGGTGGCGGCCGCATGGGCGAAGGTGCTCGGCATTCCGCAGAACCGGATCGGACAACGGGACAACTTCTTCGACCGGGGCGGCACATCACTGTCGGCGGTGAAGCTGGCCATCGTCCTGGACCGTACGGTGTCCCTCAAGGACATCACCCGTCACCCCGTCCTCGCCGAGCTGGCCGATCTGGTCGACAACAGGTCCGAGCGGCGTACCGGGCTGCTTCAGCCGCTCTCGGAGGCGGGCGGCACGCAGACCGCGGCCCTGGTGTGCTTCCCCTACGCCGGCGGCAACGCGGTGAACTTCCAGCCCATGGCCAGGGCACTGCCGGACGGTGGACCGGCGGTCTATGCCGTCGAGCTGCCCGGTCACGACGTGGCCGACGAGAACGAGCCGCTCGTCCCGATGGCTCGGGTGGTCGAGCAGGTCGTCGACGAGATCACCGGGCGTGGTCTGACCAGGGTCCTGCTGTGGGGCCACTCCTCGGGCGCCGCGTTGGCCGTGGAGACGGCCCGAAAGCTGCGGGAGCGCGGGGTGGACGTCCAACGGGTGTTTCTCGGCGCGCAACTGCTCGGTGACGCCGGCGACCGGCGCGCCGCCATCACCGAGCTGACCGGGCGGAGCGACGCAGAGATCGCCGCGGACCTGAGCACGGACGGCGGCAGCACCGCACTCGGTGAGCTGGGTTCGCAGCACGCCGAGCACGTCGGCGCCGCCTATCGGCACGACTGCGTGTCCGCCCACCGCTACTTCGCCGACGCCCTGGAGCGCCCGCCCACCTGCAAACTGTCCGCGCCGGTCACCGTGGTCGTCGCCGCGGACGACCCGGGCACGGCGGAGTACCCGCGCCGGTACCGCGACTGGCTGCGTCTGGCCGGACAGGTCGACCTGCACGAGCTCGCCGACGGCGGCCACTACTTCCTGCGTACCCGTCCGGCCGAGGCAGCAAAGGCTGTGCTGCAGGCCACCGAATTGTTCGCTTCTTCGTGAGTATCGGTCGAAAGGAGATCGAGATGTCGTCCACATCCACGGCGTCGCTGGTCGACGTGGAACTGGAATCCGGCAAACCCCCACGGCTGCGGGCCGAGGTCACCGGCGACGCGCCGGCCTGGGCGGCCGAGCACCGGGACGCGCTGCGCGCGGTAGTCGCCGAGCACGGCTCGGTCCTGGTACGCGGCCTCGGGCTGCGTGACACGGCCGAGACCGGAGCCGTCTTCGCGAAGCTGGCCACCGGTCTGATGACCGAGCAGGAGGCCTTCGCGCCCCGCCAGGCCTACTCCGACGGCGTGTACTCCTCGTCGAAGTGGCCGCCGAACCAGCCCATGTGCATGCACCACGAACTGAGCTACACGCTGGAGTTCCCCGGTCTGATGATGTTCGCCTGTCTCGGCGCGCCCACCGAAGGCGGAGCGACCGCGGTGGCCGACTCACCGACCGTGCTCGACGCGCTGCCCACCGAGTTGACCGAGCGGTTCGAACGCGAGGGCTGGCTGCTCACCCGCAGCTACAACGACGAGATCGGCGCCTCCATCGCCGAGGCCTTCGGCACCGAGGACCGGGGCGCCGTCGAGCGCTACTGCCGCGCCAACGCGATCACGTTCGAGTGGCAGCCCGACGGTGGTCTGCGCACCAGACAGCGCCGCAGCGCCGTGGTGCGCCACCCGGTCACCGGCCGACGCTGCTGGTTCAATCAGATCGCGTTCCTCAACGAGTGGACGATGGCCCCCGAGGTGCACGAGTACCTGGTGGACGTCTACGGCACCGACGGGCTGCCGTTCAACACCCGTTTCGGCAACGGCGACCCGATCGGCGAGGACGTCGTACAACTGCTCAACGGCGTCTACGAGGCGAACACCGCACGCGAACCGTGGCAGGCCGGCGACCTGATGATCGTCGACAACATCCGCACCGCGCACAGCCGGGAGCCCTTCGAGGGGCCGCGCGAGGTGCTCGTCGCCCTGGCCGATCCGGTGCGTCTGGACGACTGCTCACCGACCGTGGAGGTGACCACACGATGACCACCGTCGATTCCACCGCGCGAGAGCCCGCGAAAGAGCCCGCACAGGCCGCACCGGTCACGGTTCCACCGACGACGGTCCCACCGTTCGCGGTGATCTCCGGTGCCCAGGTCCGGCGCACGCTGCAAGGATGCGAGAAGCGGATCACGGAGCTGGTCGAGGCAACGTACCGGTTGCACGGCGCCGGTGATTCGGTGAACCCGCCGTCGTACTTCCTGCGTTTCCCCGACCGCCCGACCTCCCGGATCATCGCGCTGCCCGCCTCGATCGGCGGGAAGACACGGGTGGACGGACTGAAATGGATCTCCAGCTTCCCGGAGAACGTGAAGGCCGGTATCCCGAGGGCATCGGCGGTGCTGATCCTCAACGACCATGACACCGGCTATCCGTTCGCCTGTCTGGAGAGTTCGATCATCAGCGCCACCCGGACGGCCGCGTCGGCGGCGTCGGCGGCCGACTGGCTCAGCCGCGACCGGCCGCGACCGACACGTGTCGGGTTCATCGGGGTGGGCTTGATCGCCCGCTACATCCACACCTTCCTGGTCGGCACCGGCTGGTCGTTCGACGAGATCGGCGTACACGACCTGTCCGCCGACAGCGCGGCGGGCTTCCGCTGCTACTTGGAGCAGTCGGACACCGCCGGCCGGATCACCGTGCACGACAGCGCCGAGCAGTTGATCCGCAACAGCGACCTGGTCGTCTTCGCCACGGTCGCCGGTCAACCGCACGTCAGCGACCCGTCGTGGTTCGCGCACAATCCGCTGGTGCTGCATGTGTCGCTGCGCGACCTCGCGCCGGAGGTCCTGCTCGCCTCGACCAACATCGTCGATGACGTCGAGCACTGCCTCAAGGCCGACACCTCGCCGCATCTGGCCGAGCAGCTCACGGGCAACCGGGACTTCCTGCACGGCACACTGGAGGACGTGATGGCCGGGCGGGTGACGGTGCCGAAGGACCGGCCGGTGGTGTTCTCGCCCTTCGGCCTCGGGGTGCTCGACCTCGCGGTGGGCAAGTACGTGTACACCGAAGTGGCCCGCAGCGGAGAGTTGCACGTGATCGACGACTTCTTCCACGAACTGAGCCGGTACGGATGAGCCGGCCCCGCGCGCAGGACGCTTCTTCGAGGCTGGTCCCAGGAGGGACCACCGGTCACGTCGCGGCCGGTCCTGACGCACGCGACAGCGGCCGCTGACACAGGGCCCCGTCCCGCCGGTCGGAAACGGGGCCCCGCCCGCACGGGCGAGGTTCCCACCCGCGGCCGGACGGTTCAAAGAGTGCTCTGCTCCAGACAGAGGAGACCATGGTGCCTGTCATATCCACTCCCTACGGCTTCAACGAAGAGAACCTCTATGTCGACCTCCGGTCGATCTTCGGGCGCTCGCTCTTCCTGAAGTGTGAGGGCTTCAACTTCGCCGGCTCGATCAAGCTGAAGGCCGCGACCGCGATGGTGGAGGCCGCCGAGCGGGATGGAATCCTGACGCCGGAATCGATCCTGGTCGAGTCCTCGTCCGGAAACCTCGGTGTGGCGCTGAGCATGATTTCGGCGAGCAAGGGCTACCGGTTCCTGTGTGTGACGGACTCCCGCGGCAATCTGTCGAACAGAATGATGATGGAGGCGTTGGGCAGCCAGGTGCATGTGATCGCCGAGCAGGAGGCCGACTGCGGCTTTCTCAGCGCGCGGCTCGACTACCTCCGCGCGCTGTGCGCCTCCGACGACCGGTACGTGTGGCTCAGTCAGTACACCAATCCGAGCAACTGGAAGGCGCACTACCGCACGACCGCTCCGGAGGTCGCCCGTCAGTTCCCGCGGCTGGACGTGCTGTTCGTCGGAGCGGGCACCACCGGAACCCTGATGGGCTGTGCCCGTTACTTCCGGGGGTGGCACCGGCCGGTGCGGATCATCGCGGTGGACAGCGTCGGCTCGGTGTCCTTCGGCGGTTCGCCGGGCCGCCGGATGATTCCCGGTCTGGGCATGAGCATCCGCCCTCCGCTTCTCGACGAGTCCTACGTCGACGAGGTGATCCAGGTCGAGGAGGCGGACACCATTCGTGCCTGCCATCGTCTGGCCAGGCGCGGATTCCTGTTCGGCGGCTCCACCGGCACGGTGATCAGCGGTGCGATGGACTGGCTGGCCCGGCATGACGCGCATGAACTCACCGCGGTGGCCGTCGGCCCGGACCTCGGCGAGCGCTACCTCGACACCATCTACCAGACCAACTGGCTACAGGATCTCTACGGTGAGGATGTGCTCGACTCCGACGAGGAGCCCGCCGATTCCTGGGCAGTCGCCCCTCCACCGGCGGCACTGTAGGACGGTCGGCCGTTCTCACCCCTTGCGAGGCCGCGACCGTTCAGCCTTCGGCCTTCAGGGCCCGGAGGAGCATCGGCAGCGAGGAGTGCAACTCGCGCTGCCAGTACGGCCAGCCGTGAGTTCCCGGCCCGTAGAAGTTGGTGGTCACATGCTTCGCACCCTTGCGTTCGAGCTCGCTCGCAAGGGCTTGGTTCTGCCTGTTGAAGTCCGCCTCCAGCGCGCTCAGGCCGCCCGGTGGGTCCAAGGGGCCTGTGGTGCCGTCACCGCACGACAGGTATACGGGGATCCGTGTGAGGCGCCCGGCCAGGTGGAACGGGTCGTGAGCCGCCCAGACGTCACGTTGCGCGACCGGGTCGCCCCAGACCCTCAGCGGGTCGTTGCCCTGACCGGCGAAGAACTCCATGATGCGGTTCGTCGACTCGTCGTCGAGCAGCGGGTGCACGGAACCGGAGTACGCCGCGGCCGCCTTGAACATCCCGGGGTGCCGGGCGGCATACAGCAGGGCGCCCTGGCCGCCCATCGAGAGTCCCGCCACGACGCGGTTCCTGCTCGCCCCCCAGCCGTGCTCCAGGAGCAGGGGCAGTTCCTTGGTGTGGAAGGTCTCCCACGCCGGGTCACCGCCCTGGCCGTAGTTCCACCAGTCGCTGTACCAGCCGTTCCAGCCGGCCTCCGGCATGACCACGAGGACATCGCGCAGGCTTTCGGTCCGCGCGATGTCGGTCCGCGCGGTCCACGACGTGTAGTCCCCGCAGCAGCCGTGCAGCAGCCAGAGCGTCGGCCGGCGCCGGCTCCGGTCGCCCGGATCCCAGCCATCGGGGGTGAGCAGACGTACGTTCACCGTCCGGCCCCCGAGGGCCGGTGAACGCACCGACAGGTCGACCTGCCGGTCGGCGACCCGGGTGACCGCGACGACCTCGGCGCCCCGGGACGGGCGCCCCGGCCCGCCCGCCTCCCGGGCAGGTGACACCGTCGAAGCGGCGGCGAGCACCGGCGGGGCCGACGCGACGGCGAGCAGCAGCGCGACGAGGACGAGCAGGAGGCGGGATCGGTGGATCGGGACGGCGGTCATGGCGGCTCCCGGCGGTCGGTGGTGGCTGGCTGAGGTGTTCTCGGACCGGGCCGGGTCAGCCCCGGTCCGGCAGGATCAGCAGTGCATCCCCGACAGGGCGTTCACCGGCCGCGTCGGACGGATTGTTGATCACTTCTCCGTCGGCCACCATCGTGGTCGACCCGCCGCCGTCGAGATTGACCGCGTCGCGCAGGCCGAGTGCCCTGGCGACGGCGGCACTTTCGGGAATGCTCAGCCCGAGCGCGTCCGTGCTGCGTCCGTCGGCGGTGACGAACACGGTCCTGCCGGCCATGTCCACCCCGGCCAGCGTGCGTGGGTTCCGCTTGTGCACCCAGCCGTAGTAGAAGCTCGTGTTGCCGGGCTGCACCATGCCGTCAGTGGCGGGCGTGACGTGCAGCCGCCCGTCGCGGACCAGTTCGGGCCCGCCATTGACGATGCTGGTCGCCGGTGACGGGGAGACCTTGCGACCGCTGCCGTCCCGCAGCATCCTCTCGATGCGTAGCGGTCGGCCGACCTGCGCCATGGTGGCCAGCTCGGCGACGCGCGTGCCGGTCGCCTGCACGGAGCTGCCGCCGGCCGGCAGCGGTCCGCCGCGCGGTGAACGGAGTTCGAGGACCTGTCCGCGGGTGTCCAGGACGGCCTCCAGGCCGTCGCCCTGTGGCGTCCGCCGTCCGTAGTCGGGTGTGAACGCCACGAGTTCGTCGTGGTCGGTGCAGGTCGCGTCGTGCAGGGGCAGCGAGGTCGGGGTGTCGTCGGCGGTGCCGCCGCAGTTCCTGATCAGGCCCGGTACGCGGTCGACGCCGTCCAGGGGCTGCGACGCGTCCCGGCCGACGACCCGTCCCTTCCAGGTGAGCCGGGCGACCCCACTGTGCCGGCCGGAGTCACGGATCACCAGGCCGGGGCGCCCGTTCACCGGCTCGCTCAGCAGCCGGCCGTCGTAGACACCGACGCCGGCCGGATCGCCCGGTGCTCCGGCTCTCGGGTCGAGGACGAAGAACCCGCCGTTGACCGCCGCGGTCGCGCCGTCGGCGGCGGCCAGCTCGCTGGTCTTCTCACGGTTCTCCAGATCGGAACCGTACGATGCCCTGAGCCCGCCCCGGAACCGGTCCGGGTCGATGGTGAGCACGTCGATCCGCCACGGGCCACGGTCCGCCGGGTTCCCGTCCCAGCCGGTGTACACGACGGACCCCGCGTACCCGGCCGCTGTCAGCCGGGTACGCTCCGCCGTCCCGGTGGACTGCGAGTCGAACTGCCCGACCCGGACCCGCCATCCGAGCGTTCCACCGGCGTAGTCGGCAACCGCCGGAGTCGTGACCTCCTCGACGCGGGCGTCGAAGCCGTCGTCCTGCAGGTCGGCAGCCAGCTCGTCGGCGCTCGCCCGGTCCTTCAGCGCCGTCGGCGGCGCGTCGGGGTCCGGCGAGGTGGCGCCGCCGGGTATGGAGACCTCGACCGTCCAGGCAAGCTCCCGGGCGTGGGCGCCGCGCACGATCCGCGTGAGGGTGACACCGGGCTGCAAGGTCCGCGTGGTGCGGGTCTCGGTCAAGCCGGCGGCGCCCAGCGGCAGGGCACGCGTCGGGCCCGGCCGCGGCTCGGAGGAGGCGGGCGCCGCCGAGGCGCCCGCCAGGGCGAAGAGGGCAAGCCCCGTACACGCGCCGAGCCACTTGCTGTTCACGTACCCCCCTCGGAAAGAACGGCCCAGCAACGGTGCGTGCGGCAGCGGCCACCCGTCAAGACGTGTGCACGTCCATCTCCGCGTCCGCCCGGGGCAGTTCGGCCGTGTCAGCAGGCCCTGACGGCCGATACAGGTCCGTCCTTCCCGGCGTGCCGCGGATTCTCACGTCCTGGCGGGAAGCCCCACCACCAACGGGGGATCACGGTCGATCAGTCCGAGCGCGGCGGCGCCGCCCGGTGAACCGAGATCCTGGAAGAATTCCACATTCGCCCCGGAGTAGTCCTTCCACTCCTCCGGGACGTCGTCCTCGTAGAAGATGGCCTCGACCGGGCAGACCGGCTCGCAGGCACCGCAGTCGACGCACTCGTCCGGATGGATGTACAGCGACCGGGCGCCCTCATAGATGCAGTCGACGGGGCATTCCTCTATGCACGCCTTGTCCTTCACGTCGGCGCAGGGCTGCGCGATGACATAAGTCATGAGTATCTCCATGAATGGGTCGGGACGATGAAGCGGAGAGCGCCGTCAGCCGGTGACGGTCCAGGTGTCGTTGCCGGCGAGGAGTGCGGCGAGGTCGCCCTTGCCGTGTTGTTCGACGGCGGTGTCGAGTTGTTCGGCCATG
>NZ_JBHXTM010000093.1:6048-22770 GCF_042677325.1 Streptomyces sp. NPDC127117 | reverse complement strand
TCCGCCAGCCACGTCGCCTTCGGCTCGACCCGCGTCATGGCGACCTGCGCCACCGTCGGCCAGGCGGCCGGCACCGCCGCCGCGCTCTGCGCCGCGGGGGGCGTCACCCCGCGCGCGCTCGACGTGCCCGCGCTGCAGCGCACCCTGCTGCGGGAGGACGCCTCCGTCGTCGGTCTGGCGTCGAGCGACCCGGACGACCTGGCCCTGAGCGCCACCGTCAGGGCCTCGTCCAGCCTGACGGACCTCGGCGCCGAGGCAGTGCTGGAGCGTGTGCCGCTGACCGCCGACGCCGGTCTGGTGCTGCCCGTCGACCCCGAGCTGACCGGCCTCGAACTGCTCGTCGACGCCGAGCGGGACACCGAACTCGTCGTCGAGCTGCACGACCCGGAACTCGGGCAGAACTACGTCCCGCGCCGCCTCGTCGACTCCGTCACCGTCCCGGTCACCGCCGGGTCGAAGCAGTGGGTCGGGACGGGGCTCCGCTGGTCGCCCGGGAGCGCCCGCAACGCCTTCGTCCGCGTACGGGCGAACGAGGACCTCGCCCTGTACCGCACCGACGGGCCGGCTCCGGGTGTCCTCGGCTTCACCCACGTTCCGCTGCGCCCGGAGCAGGAGTCGCCGCAGCCGCTGCGCGAGTGGACCGACGACGGCCTGCTGCGCCGCGCCTTCTGCTTCCGCGCGGGCGAGACCGCCGCGTACGCCCCCGCCAAGGCCGTGGACGGCTACGCCCGCCCGTACGCCGGTCCGCACATGTGGGTCTCCGAGCCGCTCCGGGACGGTGTCGGGGCCTGGCTGGAGCTGGCCTGGCCGCAGCCGGTGACCCTGAGCCGGATCGACGTGCTCGCCGACGACGACGTCAACGAGGACCTGATCAACCTGCATCACCACCGGACCCCGTTCGACACGCTGCCCACCCTCCTGCGGGACTACCGCGTCGAGGCGCGCGACGCGGACGGAACCTGGCGGACCGTCTCCCGTACGACGGACAACCGGCGGCGCCGCCAGGTGCACACCCTGGACGAGCCGGTCACGACGACGGCGCTGAGGATCGTCGTCGAGGCGACCAACGGGGCCCCGTCGGCCCACGTCGTCGCCGTCCGCGCCTACGCGTAGACGCGGTTCTGCGGGGCGGATCGGCCGGGTGGGCCGATCCGCCCCGTCTGCTCGACGGCCCGGGTGAATCCGGGCGCGACTCCGACGGAGCGAAGCCCCATATCCACCCACTGGTCAGATAAACCGATACTTTCCGCTGGTGACTCATTCTGTGCGGAAATCGACGGCTCTGACCGTTCTCGGTGTGGTGCTCGGCAGCCTCGCCGGCTGTGGGGGCCCCGACGGCCCCCCGGCCACCGGGCGTACACCCGTCGCGGCCCACGCCCCGTCGCACGCGGCCTCGGCGGCGCCGCCCACGCTGGCTCCGGGCCCCGGCGCGCGGACACCTGTCTTCGAGCGCGGGACGAGGGCCGGCGAGAAGGTGGTGGCGCTGACCTTCGACGCCGACATGACAGCCGACGAGGGCCCGCGCGCGGCGGCCGGCGAGCGTTTCGACAATCCCGGACTCATCGGTCTGCTGCGCCGGCTGGACGTGCCCGCGACGGTGTTCATGACGGGGCGGTGGGCCGATGAGTACCCGGCGCAGGCCAGGTCCATCGGCGCCGATCCGCTCTTCGAGGTCGGCAACCACTCGTACAGCCACTACGCCTTCAAGTCGCCCTGCTACGGACTGCCGGCCGTGGCGAAGGACGGGATGCGCGCCGATACGGCGCGGGCCTTCGCCTCGTTCCGGAAGGCCGGAGTGCGCAATACGGTGCCGTACTTCCGCTTCCCCGGCGGCTGCTACGACGATGCCTCGCTGCGCGCGCTCGCGCCCGAGAAGGTGACGGCGGTCCAGTGGGACGTCATCAGCGGCGACGCCTTCGCGACGGACCCCGACGCGGTGGCCGAGCAGGTGCTGGAAGGGGTGAAGCCCGGCTCGCTGGTCGTCATGCACTGCACCCGCAGCGCGGCGCCGGTCACCGACGAGGCGGTCGAGCGGATCGTCCCGGAGCTGCGCGAGCGCGGGTACCGCTTTGTGAAGGTCTCCGACCTGATCCGGGCGACACAGCGCTGACCGCGACCCCGTGCCCTGTCAGCCGGAGCACGCCGTGCGCTGGGCCTCCTGCCATTCGCAGACCGGGCAGAGGGTGATGCCCTTCACCGACTCCGGGTACTCGGTCGGCTTCCGGCAGAGCACGCACTCGGCGTACGGGGGCCCCTCGGCGGTCTCCGTCCCGGTGGGTGCGGTGTTCGCGGCGGGTGCGGCGCAGTACGCCTCCGCCCCGCCCTCGCGGCCTCGGTCCATGTGCTCGTCCATGTTGTACGAGCCTACTCAGCGCCGTGCGAGAGCCGGCCCAGGGAAGCCGCCTTGCAGACGAGCGCGGCCGCCGCGACGGCGAGGGCGGTGGCGGCGACGAGCGGCAGTACGGGCAGGTGCACCGTGCCCGTCCGCGATCCGGTGACCAGACCGGTCACGGCGGTGTTCGCGGGCGAGCCGCCGGTCACCAGGGCCGGCAGCGCGAGGAGCACCGTGGCGGCGACGGACCAGCCGCGCCGGTGCAGCAGCGGCCGGGTGCAGAGCGCGCCGATCGCCGCCCCCAGCAGCACACAGCAGGCGGCGGCGAGCAGCCCCGCGACCCCGGCGGGCAGCAGCGGCACCCGGACCGCGTTGTCGGCACTGGCCGGTCTGCTGATCAGCAGCACGAGCAGGGTGGCGGCCACGCCCAGCAGCCCGGCGCAGCCGAGCGCGGCGAGCAGCGCCGCCAGATGCGCCCTCGCCGGTCCCGCCGCCGCGGCGGTGACGGTGCGGGCGGCGGACGGCTCCTGGTTGACACAGAGCTGTACGAGCCAGGCGGTGACGGGCAGGAGCCCGGCGGCGGCGTAGCCGAGCGAGTCGAGGACGGGCTGTCCCCACTGCACGCCGATGGCGACGAAGGCCGCGTACAGCAGGACCGGGGCGAGCCAGCGCTGGGAGCGGACCAGCAGGGCGGTCTGGTAGCGCAGGAGTGCGGTCATGGTGCCTCGGGGGCCGGGCGGTCGCACGGGTCCGTGGCGGCCCGGTGCGCACCGGGGCCCTCGACGGGTGCGGCGGCCACTTGCCGGATGTGCCAGGGCGGGTGGGCGGTGAGCAGGGTCCGCAGCAGCGCGTCGGAGTGTGTGGCCGCGACGGTGAGCCGTACGCCCCCGTCGGGCGCGGGGGTGTGCTCCGCGGCGCCCGGCAGCCCGGCGGGGAGCGCGGCGCCGGGCGGGCCCGCCGCCTCGATCCGTACCCG
This sequence comes from Streptomyces sp. NPDC127117, assembly GCF_042677325.1. Taxonomy (NCBI): domain Bacteria; kingdom Bacillati; phylum Actinomycetota; class Actinomycetes; order Kitasatosporales; family Streptomycetaceae; genus Streptomyces; species Streptomyces sp. NPDC127117. The sequence continues at coordinate 19,462 of NZ_JBHXTM010000093.1, read as the reverse complement.
CGGGCCGGTCCCGGTGGCGTCGGCCCCGGGGGCGGCGAGGAGAGCGTTGCCCTCGATCCGGAACACGGCGTCGACCGAACCGGCGAGCCTGCGCGGGTCGTGGTCGACGAAGACGACGGTGGCGCCGGCCGCGACCCGTTCGGCCACCGCCCGGTCCAGCTCGTCGCGGGCCGCCGTGTCGAGCCCGGTCCAGGCCTCGTCCAGGATCAGCAGCTCCGGCTCGGCGAGGAACGCCTGGGCGACGGCGACCTTCTGGCTGGTGCCCTTGGAGAGTTCCGGCAGCGGTGTACGGGCGTGGCCGGCGGCCCCGAAGCGGGTGAGCCAGGACCGGGCGCGATCCGCCGCCTCGGAGGTCCGCAGGCCGTGGATACGGCCGAGGTGGACGAGGTACCCGGCCGCGGTGAACGGCAGCGCGGCCGGGAAGCGCTCGGGGACGTAGGCGGTGCGTGCCCCGCGGCCGGTGATCCGGCCCTCCGTCGGGGCGTCGATCCCGGCGAGCAGCCGCAGCAGGGTCGACTTGCCGGTGCCGTTGGCCCCCTCGATCCGTGTCAGGGTGTGCGCGGGCAGGTCGAGGTCGACCCCGCGCAGCACCCATGGACCGCCGATGCCGTATCGGCGGCCGACCCCGTTCAGCCTCAGTTGGCCGTCTTCTCGGGCTTGGCCTCGCTGGGCCGTACGATCACGAATCCCTCGCCGTCCAGCCGCAGTTGGACGGCCTCGCCGGATCCGCCGCGGATCATCGAGCCGACGCTCTGCGAACGGTGCAGCGACGTGGTCAGGTTGGCGCTCCAGCCGACCACCGCGTCCGTGTCGACACAGACCGGCTGCTGCGGCGTGACGGGAATCACGATGGGGTGGCCCTCACACATCAGGCCGAGCTTGCCGTAGCCGGTGAAGACGCTGTTGAAGAGCCCGCCGCCGGTCATCCCGGCGCCCTTCACGGTCTTGATCTCGTAGGAGATCGTGGGGTCGAAGCAGAGCACGTTGCGGCCGTTGATCGTGAGGACGTCGCCGTGCTCCATCTCCACGATGAAGCAGTTGGCGGCCTCGTGCGCGAACCATGCCTCGCCCTGGCCCCGGACGGCCATCAGCGGCAGTCCCTCGCCGGTGACGGCGCGCTTCAGCATGCCGCCTATGCCCTGGCCCTTGCGCTCGAACTGCAGATCACCGCGGAAGGCGATCATCGCTCCCTGGCGGGCGTGCATCTCGCCGTTGACGGCGTATTTGATGGATTTGGCGTTCTGCAGGGTCATCCCGGGGACCGTCGCCTGCTGTGCCAGGTTCTCGCTGGAAAAGAGATCGCTCTTCATGCGGTGCATCCTCACCCGGAGCGGTCCGTTCCGCCAAGAAACCCGGGTCGGGCGGCTGGCAGACTGGACCGGGTGAGCAGCAATGACATTCCCGCGTCCCCGTCCACGCCCCACTCGCCCGCGGCGGACAGCCCGTTCAGGCCGGAGCCGACGAGCCGCGACGAGGCGCCGCAGTACGTACTGCCGTTGGTCGTGCACATCGAGAAGACCGATCCCCCGGCCCGTACCGACGCGTTGCGGACTGCGGCCCGCGCGGTGCTCGTGATGCTCTCCGACGAGCGCTCGGCCGGCGAGGGCGAGTGGGCGCGGGCGATGCGGGACTGGCAGGACGCCCGGATCCGCAAGGTGGTGCGGCGGGCGCGCGGCGCGGAGTGGCGCAAGGCGTCGGCGCTGCCGGGCATCACGGTCACCGGTGAGAGCGCCGAGGTGCGGGTCTTCCCGCCGGTGCCGCTGGACGGCTGGCCGAAGGAGCTGGCGAAGCTCCAGGTGTCGGGGACGGATCTGGACGACCCGGAGCCGCCGGCCGCGCCCGATCGCTCGGGTCCGGTGCTGTGGCTCAACCCGGAGCTGGACATGTCGGCCGGCAAGGCCATGGCGCAGGCCGGGCACGGTGCGCAGCTCGCCTGGTGGGAGCTGTCGGACACGGAACGCAAGGCGTGGCGCGAGGCGGGCTTCCCGCTCTCCGTCGCCACCGCGGAGGCGGGGAGCTGGCGGGAGCTCACGGTGAGCGGGCTTCCGGTGGTGCGGGACGCCGGGTTCACCGAGATCGCGCCCGGGTCGTGCACGGTGGTCGCCGACCACCCGGCACTGCGACGAGGCTGAGCGCCGGAGCGGGAACCTCAAATCAAGCTCTGAACGTCCCCCTGTTCGGATTCACCACCGCCCCGAGGGGCCATGAGCCCTGCACGGAGCGCAGGAGGGGGACGGCATGAAGCTGGGAATCGGGATCGGCTGGCGGCCGGAGATCGCGGACGCCGTCGAGGCGCTGCCCGGGATCGACTGGGTGGAGGCGGTCGCGGAGAACATCTGCACCGGTCATCTGCCCGATTCGCTGGTACGGCTCAGGGAGCGCGGTGTCACGGTCGTGCCGCACGGCGTCTCGCTGGGCCTCGGCGGCGCCGACCGCCCCGACCGGGGCCGGCTCGCGGACCTCGCGGCGCGCGCCGAACTGCTCTCCGCGCCGCTGGTGACCGAGCACATCGCGTTCGTACGGGCCGGGGGGCCGCGCGTCTCCTCGCCGGTGCTGGAGGCGGGCCATCTGCTGCCCGTCCCGAGGACCCGGGACGCGCTGGACGTGCTCTGCGAGAACGTACGCGTCGCGCAGGACTCGCTGCCGGTGCCGCTGGCCCTGGAGAACATCGCGGCGCTGGTCTCCTGGCCCGGCGAGGAGCTGACCGAGGGGCAGTTCCTGGCGGAGCTGGTCGAGCGCACCGGGGTCCGGCTGCTGATCGACGTGGCCAATCTGCACACCAACCACGTCAACCTGGGCGAGGCCCCGGCCACCGCGCTCGACGAGCTGCCGGTGGAGGCCATCGCGTACGTGCATGTGGCGGGAGGCGTCGAGAAGGACGGCGTGTGGCACGACACCCACGCCCACCCGGTCACCGGGCCGGTCCTCGATGTCCTGGCCGAGCTCCGCTCCCGGGTCGACCCGCCCGGGGTCCTGCTGGAGCGCGACGACGACTTCCCGCCGGCCGCGGAGCTCGCGGGCGAACTGGACATGATCCGCGCGACCTTGAACGGGGCGGCGGAGGACGCGAAGCGGCCCGCCCCTCGCGTCCGCCCGTCCGCGCGGGCCGCAGCGTCCACGCCCCCCGACGCCACGCGCGACCGGCTCGCGGAGGCCCAGACCGCGCTGCTCGGTGCGCTCGTCGCCGGCGGCCCCGCCCCGCAGGGCTTCGACCGGGAGCGCCTCGGGGTCCAGAGCCGTGCCCTGGCCGCCAAGCGGGCCGGGGTCGTCGCCAAGGTGGCACCCGAACTGCCGGAGATCCTGGGCACCGGCTACCGGGACGCCTTTCTCTCGTACGCCGCGACCCGCCCCATGTCCGGCGGATACCGGCGCGACGCGATGGACTTCGCCGAGCAGCTGCTGGTCGCGGGCCGGCCCGCCGACGCCGCGGCCCGGCGCCGGCTGACCCACTGGTGGCAGGACCGGGCCGGCGCGCACCCACCACGCCGCACCACCCGGCTGGTACGAGCCGCCCGCGCGGCCCTGATCGGAAGGTGACCGGCATGAACACCGTCGCACTGCTCGTGGACCTCGGGGTCGTGGTCTCCTCCGTGCTCCTGATCGCGGGGCTCGCGCGGGCCCGTGGCGGCCCCGGCGGCGCCGTCCACGACCTCCACGAAGTCGCCTTCCTCAACGGCGGTCCGGGCAGGGTCGTGGACACCGCGCTCACCGCGATGCAGGCGGACGGCCGGCTCGCCGTCGGCGGCCCCGGGATCGTCGCCGTCCAGCGGGCCGACGCCCATGACCCGGTGGAGCGCGCGGTGCTCCAGGAGCACGCCACGGCTCCCAGCGGGGCGCTGCACTCCCTGCGCGAGGCGGTGATGCGGCACCCCGCGGTGCAGGAGGTCGGCGACGGGCTCGCGGCCCGCGGTCTGCTGGCCGCGCCCACCGCGAGCCGGACGTGGCGCCGCTGGGGCCTCGTCCAGGGGCTGGTCTGCGTACTGGCCGTCCCGCTGACCGTCGTGACGACCGCCGCGCAGGCCCTGTCCGACGAACTGTCCCCGGACTCCTCCGTGCCGTTCGTCCTCAAGGTGCTCCCGGTCCTGATCCTCGGTCTCCTCACCGGCTTCATCTGCGCCGGGGTCGCCCGGGGTCGCGTCACCAGGCCGGGGCGCCGGGCCGCCGAGGCCTACCGCGCCGCCCGGGCGCACCACCCGGACCCGGCCCATCTGGTGGCCACGCTCGGGCTGCGGGCGCTCCCCGATCCCGAGCTCCGGGCGCAGCTGATCGCGGCGGCCCGGATGCAGCCGCACGGGCGGCGGGCGCGCACGGCGGCGACGGCGTCCACGGGCGCCTCCGCCCTGCTGCTCGCGCCGGTGGTGTGGTGTGCCGGTACGAGTCCCGGTCATGGCAGTTGCGGGAGTTCCGGCGACGGGGGCAGCGGCGCGGGCGGCGGTGGCGGGTGCAGTTCCGGGACGAGTTGCGGCTCGGGGTCCGGCTGCGGCGGATCGAGCGGTTCCGGCTGCGGTGGCAGCAGTGGTTCCAGCTGCTCCGGCGGCGGCTCCAGTTGTGGTGGCGGGTCGAGTTGTGGCGGGGGTTCCTGAGCCGCGGCGGCGTCCCGGGCACCGGCCGGCGCCGCCGAACCGTCCACATGATGAACAGGCCATGGCTTTCCACGCCCGGCCCGCATAGGAATCCGCCATGCTCTGGATTCTGTTTCTGCTGGTCGCATGGGGTGCGGCAACCGTCTCGTGTGTCCGGCTCTGCCTCGTCTCGGTGCGCACGGGGCTGCTGTCCGGCGCGTCCGCCGATGACGTGGGGAGCATCGGCTCCGGCCATGAACTGACCCTGTACGAGACCGCGTTCCTGGCCGGTGGTCCCCATCGGGTGGTCGATCTGGCGCTGGCCGGGATGCATCTGCGCCGACGGCTGCTGCTCGCGCACACCGGCTGGGCGACGGTCGTCGACCCGGAGGGCCACGACGAGATGGAGCGCACGGTGATCCGTGCGATAGGGCCGCAGGGCCAGTCCCCGATACCGCCGGTACGGACGGCCGCGGCCGGCGCCGACGCGGTACGTGCTCTGGCCGACCGGCTGGTCGCCGCGGGTCTGGCGCTGCCCGGCGGCGCCGGCAGCGATGTCGCGGCCGCGGTGCGCGCGGTGCGCGGCGCTGCTGCGCTGGTGGTCGCGATGGGGGCGGTCACGCTGCTGATGCCCGGTCAGGAGCACGGCCCCGGCGGGCCGGTGATGTCGCTGCTGGTGTGGTTCGGGCTGCCGCTCGCGCTGACCGCCGGCTGTCTGGCCATAGCCCGGATGGAGATCCACCCGTACAGCTCGTGGGCGTCGCCGGCCGGTCAGCGGCTGCTCGCCGAGAACGATGTGCCGGGCGCCGGGGCGCACCAGGACGTGCTGGCGGCGATCGCGGTACGCGGGGTGCGTGCCGTGGACGATCCGGTGCTGCGGGCCGCGCTCGGCGGCGGTCCGGGCGGTCCGCCCGGGTAGCCCGCCGGTGCTTCGCGCAGTGGTGCGTCGATGAGGTGTTCAGAAAAGACGCCGGTGCGGCGCGCTGGACGCGCGCCGCACCCGGAGCCGAACCCGGTGTCGCTGGAACGACGGACGGCGCGAGACGCGCCGGTGCCCGCCGTCTGATCTTCCGGGTTGGGGTGGTCGGAGCCCGCTCGCTACGCGAGCCCGGCCACCAGGTCTGCAACCGACTTCCTGCGCCCCGTGTAGAACGGGACCTCTTCGCGGACGTGCATCCGCGCCTCGGAGGCCCGCAGGTGACGCATCAGGTCGACGATGCGGTAGAGCTCGTCGGCCTCGAAGGCGAGGACCCACTCGTAGTCGCCGAGCGAGAAGGAGGCGACGGTGTTGGCCCGGACGTCGGGGTAGCCGCGCGCCATCTTGCCGTGGTCCGCGAGCATGCGGCGGCGGTCCTCGTCGGGCAGCAGGTACCAGTCGTAGGAGCGCACGAAGGGGTACACGCTGATGTAGTTGCGCGGCGTCTCGTCGGCCAGGAACGCCGGGATGTGGGACTTGTTGAACTCGGCGGGGCGGTGCAGCGCCATGTTCGACCAGACCGGCTCCAGCGCCAGGCCCAGCTTGGTGCGCCGGAAGAGGTTGTACGCCCCCTGGAGCTCGTCCGCCGTCTCGGCGTGCCACCAGATCATGACGTCGGCGTCGGCCCGCAGGCCGGAGACGTCGTAGGTGCCGCGGACGGTGATGTCCTTGGCCGCGAGCTGGTCGAACAGCTCCTGGACCTCGTCGGCGTAGCCGGCCCGGTCCGCGGGCAGGACGTCGCGCAGCTTGAAGACGGACCACAGCGTGTAGCGGATGACCTCGTTGAGGTCCTTGGCCTTCTTACCCGCGTTGGGGCCCTTGCTTGATTTCACAGTCTCAGGCGCACTCATACGGCTATTGTCCCGCCTCGCTCCGTGTGCCCTTAACCAGGGTCGACGTGGCGATGATCTCTTCCCCGGATCCGCCGGTGATGTCGGCCGCGATCTCGTCCGCGGCGCGGTGGGCACTGGCGATGCACGCCGGGATGCCGACGCCGTCGTAGACCGCTCCGCAGACCCGCAGCGCGGGCAGCTTGGCGACCTCGTCGCGTATCCGGGCGACCCGTGACAGATGGCCCACGGGGTACTGGGGCAGTCCGCCGATCCACCGGGTGACCTCGGTGTCCACCGGCTTCGCGGCCAGGCCGGTCGCCTCGGCGAGGTCGCGCAGCGAGACGTCGACCAGTTCGCCGTCCTCGCGGTGGATGTGGTCCTCCTCGCCGTAGCGGCCGACGGAGGTCCGCAGGACGAAGAGGTCCGGGGCGGATTCGGCGACCCAGTTCCACTTGTGGGAGGAGAACGTGGACGCCTTGATGGTGCGGCCGTCGACCGGGGGGACGAGGAAGCCGGAGCGGCCGTCCAGCGCGGAGGTGGCGGCGATGTCGGAGCGGCGGAAGGCCATGGTGACGAGCGCCATCGACGCGTACTCGACACCGGCGAGCTCGGCGGAGGCCGCCGGGGACTCGGCCGCGAGCAGCGTGGAGGCGGACCAGGCGGGGGCGGCGAGCACGATGCCGTCGGCGTTGATGACCCGGGTGTCCGTGCGGACGTCCCAGCCCTCGGCGGTACGGGTCAGGCCGAGGACGGGGGTGGCGGTGAGGATCTCCCCGCCGCCCGCGCGCACGGCGTCGGCCACTGCCCGGGGCAGGGTGCCGATGCCGCCGTCCAGGCCCTGGAAGACCGGTCCGGTCTGCTGCCGGGCCGCGGCCCGTTCCTGGATGCGGCGGACGCCGTCGAGCAGCGAGCCGCCCTCCCGGGCCGCCTCGAAGAGCTGCGGTACGGCGGCGCGCATCGAGATCCGGTAGGCGTCGCCCGCGTACACACCGCCGAGCAGCGGTTCCACGAGCCGGTCGACGACCTCGCGGCCGAGGCGGTCGGCCACGTACGCGCCGACGGCGACGTCGTCACCGACGGGGGTCGGGGTGAGGTCGCGCTCCTGCGCGATGCGGGCGAGGCCCTCGGGGCTGAGCAGTGCGCCGAGCGCCGCCGGGTCGCCCGGTACGCCCATCACATGGCCCTTGGGCATGGGGCGCAGGGCGTCGCGCGTCCAGACCGACGCGGTGGCCGTGGCGGGCGGCTGGAGCCGGTCGCCGAGCCCGACGGCGTGTGCCAGCCCGACGCCCTCGGGGCGCCGGGCGAGCATCGACTCGGCGCCGAGATCGACCTGGGTGCCGGCGATCTCGCCGGTCATGAGCTTGCCGCCGAGCCGCTCGGTGGCCTCCAGCAGGGTGACCCGCAGGCCGGTCCCGAGGAGCCGGTGGGCGGCGGCGAGACCGGCGATGCCACCGCCGATGACGACGACGTGTCCGGTGGCCGGGTCCGCGCGGTTTATTGAACGCTGCATGCCCCCACTCTCTCAAACCCGGTCCGAGTCCTGAACGTGACTGCTTCGAAACCGGCATTCGGCAACCCGCGCCCGGTCCGGCACGTCGAACCGGCACCATCAGCGACCCGCCTTGGGGGGCAGTCATGCGGACCGAAGTCATGCGGCCGAAAGCCATGCGAAGAGAAGACACACGGCCAGAAGTCACGCGGACGGGCGGGTGTCCCGGCCGGCCGTCCGTCCGTCGTCGTCCGCGCCTGGTGCTGGCGGCCGGTCTGATGGCCGGTCTGCTGGCGCTGAGCGGCTGCGGCGCCCCGGACAGCGCGAGCGACGCGAGTTCCGGCGACAGCAAGCGGGCGTTCGGCGCCGAGGAACGGGGCGCCGCCGACGCGGCGGCCGGGAAGCCCGCGCAGGGCTCGCAGGCGGCGGGCGGTTCGGCCTCGCTGCGGAAGAAGTCCGACGCGCTGCCCTCCGGCACTCATGTCATCCGTACCGCCTCGCTCTCGGTGGAGGTGCGGAACGTGCCGAAGGCGGCCGCGGTCGCCCGTTCGGCCGCGGAGGGTTCGGGCGGCCTGGTGGCCGACGAGAAGACCGAGCGGGTCGACGACACACATGACATGTCACGTCTCGTACTGCGCGTTCCGCAGGGCGAGTACGAAGCGGTGCTGAAGCGGCTCGCGGGCACCGGAAAGCTGCTGTCGCGCACCTCGTCGGCGAAGGACGTCACCGACCAGGTGGTCGACGTGGAGAGCCGGATCGCCACCCAGCGGGCGAGTGTGGCGCGGGTACGGAAGCTGATGGACCAGGCCCGGAAACTCAGCGACGTGGTCACGCTGGAGGGCGAGCTGAGCAGCCGTCAGGCGTCCCTGGAGTCGCTGCTCGCCCAGCAGGCGTCGCTGAAGGACCGCACCACGCTCGCCACGATCACCCTCGAACTCACCGAGCCGGAGGCGGCGGCGAAGGAGGTCGAGGACGACCCCGGTTTCCTGGACGCGCTCGGCGGCGGCTGGCACGCGTTCGTGACGGTGCTGCTGTGGCTGGCGATGGCGGTGGGCGCCGCGGCCCCGTTCCTGGCCGCGGCTGCCGTGCTCCTGCTGCTGTGGCGGCTGCTGCGCCGCCGGCTGCCCGGACGCCGTGCGCGGCGGACGCCCGGGCCGGGCGGGTCCTCGCCCGCTCCCCCGGCGTCGTAGCGTGGTCCCTTCGGACTCGGTGTCGAAGGGACCAGGCATGACGGCGGAGCGACTGGTGGTCATCGGTGGTGACGCGGCGGGCATGTCCGCCGCGTCCCAGGCCCGCAGGCTCAAGGGCCCCGACGAGCTGAGCATCGTCGCGTTCGAGCGGGGCAATTTCACCTCGTACTCCGCCTGCGGCATCCCGTACTGGGTCGGCGGCGACGTCGCGGAGCGGGACCACCTCATCGCGCGTACCCCCGAGGAGCACCGGGCCCGCGGCATCGACCTCAGGATGCGTACCGAGGTCACGGAGATCGATGTCGCCGGGCAGCGGGTGCGGGCGATGGACCTGGGCTCCGGCGAGTCGTACTGGACGGGCTTCGACAAGCTGGTGATCGCTACGGGTGCCCGGCCGGTGCGTCCGGCGCTGCCCGGCATGGACGCGCCCGGGGTGCACGGGGTGCAGACCCTGGACGACGGCCAGGCGCTGCTGGAGTCCCTGGACCGGGTGCCGGGCAGCAGGCGGGCGGTCGTCGTCGGGGCGGGATACATCGGCGTGGAGATGGCGGAGGCCATGCTGAAGCACGGCTTCGAGGTGACCGTGCTCAACCGCGGCGAGCAGCCGATGGCGACGCTCGACCCCGACATGGGGCGGCTGGTCCACGACGCGATGGACGGCCTGGGCATCACCACGGTCAACCGGGCCGAGGTCACCGCGATCCGCACCGGTTCGGACGGCCGGGTCCGCGCGGTCGCCACGGGCGACGCCTCCTACCCGGCGGACGTGGTGGTGCTCGGGATCGGCGTGGAGCCGGAGACGACGCTGGCCCGCGCCGTCGGACTGCCGCTCGGCCCGCACGGCGGGCTGTTGACCGATCTTTCGATGCGGGTCGTCGGGCACGACAACATCTGGGCGGGCGGTGACTGCGTGGAGGTCCTCGACCTGGTGGCGGGCCGCACCCGTCACATCGCGCTGGGCACCCACGCCAACAAGCACGGCCAGATCATCGGGTCCAATGTCGGCGGCGGTTACGGGACGTTCCCGGGAGTGGTCGGCACGGCGGTCAGCAAGGTGTGCGACCTGGAGATCGCCCGTACCGGTCTGCGCGAGAAGGACGCCCGCGCGGTGGGTCTGCGGTACGTCACGGCGACGATCGAGTCGACGGGCCGGGCGGGCTACTACCCGGGGGCGCGGCCGATGACGGTGAAGATGCTCGCGGAGTACCGTACGGGCCGGCTGCTCGGGGTGCAGATCGTGGGCCGGGACGGGGCGGCCAAGCGGGTGGACATCGCGGCGGTGGCGCTCACGGCCGGGATGACGGTGGAGCAGATGACCGCCCTGGACCTGGGTTACGCCCCGCCGTTCTCGCCGGTCTGGGATCCGGTCCTGGTGGCGGCCCGCAAGGCGGTGACCGCGGTACGGCGGGCGGGCACCGCCTGAGTGGGCGGTGCCCGGTGCCGCGGGGTCAGCGTTCGGTGCTGGTGTGCACGTACTCGACGAGCCGGGTCAGCGCGTCCGGGTCCATCGTCGGCATCACACCGTGGCCCAGGTTGAAGACATGGCCTTCGAGACCGGCGGCCGCGTCGAGCACTTCCTGGGTCTTCTCCTCGACGGTCGCCGTCGGGGCGAACAGCACGGCGGGGTCGAGGTTGCCCTGGAGCGCCTTGCCGGGGCCGACCCGGCGCGCGGCCTCGTCCAGCGGGACGCGCCAGTCGACGCCGACGACATCGGCGCCCGCCTCGCCCATCGGGCCGAGGAGTTCGCCGGTGCCGACGCCGAAGTGGATGCGCGGGACGCCGTACGGGGCGACGGCCTCGAAGACCTTCGCCGACGCGGGCAGCACCGAACGCCGGTAGTCGGCGGGGGCCAGCGCGCCGACCCAGGAGTCGAAGAGCTGGACGGCCGAGGCGCCCGCCTCGATCTGCACCTTGAGGAAGGCTCCGGTGATCTCGGCCAGCCGGTCCAGCAGATCCGCCCAGAGCTGCGGGTCGCCGTACATCAGGGCCTTGGTGTGCTCGTGGTTGCGGGACGGGCCGCCCTCCACGAGGTAGCTGGCGAGGGTGAACGGCGCCCCGGCGAAACCGATCAGGGGGGTGGCGCCCAGTTCGGCGGTGAGCAGGCCGATGGCCTCGGTGACGTAGCCGACGTCCTCGGGCGTGAGGTCGCGCAGCCGGGCCAGGTCGGCGCGGGTGCGGATCGGGTCGGCGATGACGGGGCCGACACCGGGCTTGATGTCGAGGTCGATCCCGATGGCCTTGAGGGGGACGACGATGTCGCTGAAGTAGATCGCGGCGTCGACCTTGTGGCGGCGGACGGGCTGCATCGTGATCTCGGCGACCAGCTCCGGCATCATGCAGGAGTCGAGCATCCCGATGCCCTCGCGCACCTTCAGGTACTCCGGCAGCGAACGTCCGGCCTGGCGCATGAACCAGACCGGCGTATGCGGAACGGGCTCGCGCCGGCACGCCTTCAGGAACGCCGACTCATGGGTGGCGGAGGTCTTCGTCTGCTGGCCCATGGGGCGGTCGTTGGCACTCACACCGGAATCTTCGCACGAAGCCGTGACGGCCTCGCTCACTCCCCGATCGTGGACAGACCCCAAGCAGCCGAGCCCGCCCGGGTGTCCTCCCTGCGCGAAGCGCCGGTTCCGCCTACTCTTCCCCGCATGGCTCCGGCTCAGGGACAGTTCTCCGATCAAACCGATGGCGCTGACAGCAAGGACAGCGAGGAGGGTGGTTCCGTCCCGCCCGCGTTCCGGTCGGCGGTGGACGCGTTGCACTCCGCGCGGCTCCGCCCCGAGCTGGAGGTGGAGTCGACGAAGCCGCCCAAGCGGCTCGCTCCGTACGCGTACGCGCTGGAGGCGGCGGTCGTCGACGGCGAGGACGATCTCGCCGACGGCCGCCTTGTGCTGCTCCACGACCCGGCCGGGCACGACGCCTGGCAGGGCACCTTCCGTCTGGTGACGCTGGTGCGGGCCGAGCTGGAGCCGGAGATGGCCTCCGATCCGCTGCTGCCGGAGGTGTGCTGGTCCTGGCTGACCGGCGCGCTGGAGGCGCGCGGTCTCTCGTACGGGGAGGCGGGCGGCACGGTGACCCGGGCGGGGTCGCACTACTTCGGCGCGCTGGGCGCGAGACGCCCGGCGACCCAGATCGAGATCCGCGCGTCGTGGACGCCGAGGGAGGGCCGGGGCGGGGTGCCGGACACGGCGGCGCATCTCATGGCGTGGGGCGACCTGCTGTGCCAGATCGCCGGCCTGCCGCCGTCGGGCCCCACCGACGCGGCGGTGGTGACGCTTCCGCAGCGGCGCGGTCCGCAGGTTTCCTGATCTTCTGCTCTGAATTCTCTGGCTGAAACTCTACCCTCGCCGGTAACCGTGCGTCACATTTCGCGCACGATTACCGGCGTTCTTTTCGTACAATCGATCGCATGTCCGATTTGCCCGAATTGTTACTCACCAAATCGTGATCTTCCCCTAAAGGAGCACGGGTCTGCTGCCGAAGAGGTCAATGACCCTTCAAGCACGGTTCGCCCCGGCTTCATCCCCGAGCCGGCCCGTCCCGTCCACTCCCCAGGAGGCCTGGTGTCCGTTCTCCTAGAGCAGCCCGCAAGCCTGGTCGCCTACCGCCCGAACAAGCCGACGGCCATGGTCGTCGTGGCCGACCCGCGCGTCCGTTCCACCGTCACCCGCCATCTGTGGGCACTCGGAGTACGTGACGTCATCGAGGCGTCGTCCATCGCGGAGGCTCGTCCCCGCGTCGGCAACCCGCGCGACATCTGCGTAGCCGACGTCCACCTGCCCGACGGTTCCGGGCTGACCCTGTTGTCCGAGACCCGAGCAGCCGGCTGGCCGAACGGCCTCGCCCTCTCCGCCGCCGATGACATCGGCGCCGTGCGCAACGCCCTCGCGGGCGGCGTGAAGGGCTATGTAGTCACCGGCACACGTACCAATATCGGCCACCCCACCCGTCCCGGCGTCGCTCCCATCGGCGCCAATGCCGCCCGTATGCACCGCCGGCCCCCCGGCACCCCGAGCCACCCGGGCGGCTACCGCGAACTGTCCGGCCGCGAGGTCGAGGTCCTCCGGCTGGTCGCCGAGGGCCAGTCCAACAAGGCCATCGGCGTCTCGATGGGCCTGTCCGCACTGACCGTCAAGAGCCACCTCGCCCGAATCGCCCGCAAGCTCGGCACCGGAGACCGCGCCGGAATGGTCGCCGTCGCCCTGCGAACGGGAATCATCCACTGACGCCCGCACCCCGGCGGGTCCACGCAGGCGCGGACCGGCTGGTTTGCATTCATCGGCGCGCGTGGTGGGGACGGTGCCGCCCAGGGGGGCGGAACAACACAGCTACCCCTGAAACCGGTACGCCGCCCCACTGTCCCC
>NZ_JBHXTM010000093.1:0-6038 GCF_042677325.1 Streptomyces sp. NPDC127117 | reverse complement strand
GGATTGGCCGCCTTCCCCGTGCTACGGTTAATCAACCACGCCCCCCCCCCCCCGGGGGGCCCCCCGCCGGCGGGGCCGGGGTGTTTTCAATACATGGGGCCCCGACCACGGATGTTCCCGACCCCGGGCGCCGTACATACACAGATACCCTTGACACGTGACCGACGCCCAAGAGACCGCAGCAGACACCTCACTGCGAACCACCGGGGGCGCTCCCCCGGACGACGTCGCCCCGGCGCCGATCCCCTTGCTCGAACCTCGCGAGGGCATTCCCCCGGTGGTGGCCTCCGACGACGCCCTCGCCCGGGTGATCGCCGCCTTCGCCGGCGGCTCCGGCCCGGTGGCCGTGGACGCCGAGCGTGCCTCCGGCTACCGCTACGGCCAGCGCGCCTACCTCGTACAGCTGCGCCGTGACGGCGCGGGCAGCGCGCTGATCGACCCCGTCGGCTGCCCCGACCTGTCGGGCCTCGGCAACGTGCTGAGCGGCAGCGAGTGGATCCTGCACGCCGCCACCCAGGACCTGCCCTGTCTGCGCGAAATAGGGATGACTCCCACCGGGCTCTTCGACACGGAGCTGGCCGGACGGCTGGCCGGCTTCCCGCGCGTCGGCCTCGGCGCCATGGTCGAGAACGTGCTCGGCTACTCGCTGGAGAAGGGCCACTCCGCCGTCGACTGGTCCACCCGCCCGCTGCCCGACCCCTGGCTGCGCTACGCGGCGCTCGACGTCGAGCTGCTGATCGATCTGCGCAACGCCCTGGAGGAGGAGCTCGACCGGCAGGGCAAGCTGGACTGGGCCCGCGAGGAGTTCGACGCGATCGCCTCGGCGCCACCCGCTCCCCCGCGCAAGGACCCGTGGCGCCGCACGTCCGGCATGCACAAGGTCCGCCGTCGCCGCCAGATGGCGGTGGTACGGGAGCTGTGGACCGCGCGCGACCAGGTTGCCCGGCGCCGCGACATCTCGCCGGGCAAGGTGCTGGGCGACGCCGCGATCGTCGAGGCCGCGCTCGCGCTGCCGCCGAACGTCCAGGCCCTGACCGCACTGCCCGGGTTCGGCCACCGCATGGGGCGGCGCCAGCTGGAGCAGTGGCAGGCGGCCGTCGACCGGGCCAAGGCACTGCCGGACACCGAGCTGCCGCAGCCCGGCCAGACCCTCGCCGGTCCGCCGCCGCCCCGCGCCTGGGCGGACAAGGACCCCGCGGCGGCGGCCCGGCTCTCGGCCGCCCGCGCCGCGGTGTCGGAGCTCGCCGAGCGGCTGCACATGCCGCAGGAGAACCTGATCACCCCGGACACGGTGCGCCGGGTCTGCTGGGAGCCGCCGAAGAACCTGACGCCGGACGCGGTCGAGACCGCGCTCGCCGAGTACGGGGCGCGCCGCTGGCAGATCGAGCAGGTGGCTCCGCTGCTGGTCCGCGCGCTGGCACCGGCCGCCTGAGCGGCCGTCGCCGGAGGGCTTGCCGAGGGGCGTAATCACGCCAGGTTGCGCGGCCCGCCGCACGTTGTGTTCCCGATCGCCGGTCGGGGCTGATTTCAGCCCCGACCGGCGATCGGCGTTCCGGGGCCGGGACGGCCCCGTACCGGGGCCCGCCACATGTGACCTTCACCGCTCCCGCCGTGGGGGGTGGGCAGTCCGGTTACCCGCAAGTAGCATGATGGTGGCGGTGCGCCTCCGGGCGTGCCGCGCAGCAGTGCCATCCCGCACCCTGGAGGAGAGCCACCGTGCCTCGTACCATCCGGGACGTCGTCTTCGTCGACGGCGTCCGCACCCCGTTCGGCAAAGCGGGCCCGAAGGGCATCTACCACGAGACCCGCGCCGACGATCTCGTCGTGAAGGCCATCCGGGAGCTGCTGCGCCGCAACCCGGGCCTGGACCCCGCGAAGATCGACGAGGTCGCCATCGCGGCGACCACCCAGATCGGCGACCAGGGCCTGACGCTGGGCCGTACCGCCGGAATCCTGGCCGGGCTGCCGCAGTCCGTGCCCGGTTACTCCATCGACCGCATGTGCGCGGGCGCCCTGACCGCCGTCACCTCGACGGCCGGTTCCATCGCCTTCGGCGCGTACGACGTCGTCGTCGCCGGTGGCGTCGAGCACATGGGCCGTCACCCGATGGGCGAGGGCGTGGACCCCAACCCACGCTTCGTGTCGGAGAAGCTGGTCGACGAGTCCGCCCTTTTCATGGGCATGACCGCGGAGAACCTGCACGACCGGTACCCGCAGATCACCAAGGGCCGCGCCGACGAGTACGCGGTGCGCTCGCAGGAGAAGGCCGCCAAGGCGTACGCCAACGGCAAGATCCAGCAGGACCTGGTGCCGGTCTCCGTGCGCCGCACCAACGCCGAGGCCGGCGAGACCGGCTGGGGCCTGGTCACCGCCGACGAGCCGATGCGCCCGGGTACCAGCCTGGAGTCTCTCGCCGGTCTGAAGACCCCGTTCCGTGCCCACGGCCGGGTCACCGCGGGTAACGCCGCCGGTCTCAACGACGGCGCCACCGCCTCCCTGCTCGCCGCCGAGGACGTCGCCCGCGAGCTGGGCCTCCCGGTGAAGATGCGCCTCGTCTCGTACGCCTTCGCGGGCGTCGAGCCGGAGGTCATGGGCTACGGCCCGATCCCGTCGACCGAGAAGGCCCTCGCCAAGGCCGGGCTGACCATCGACGACATCGGTCTGTTCGAGATCAACGAGGCGTTCGCCGTCCAGGTGCTCGCCTTCCTGGACCACTACGGCATCGCCGACGACGACGCGCGCGTCAACCAGTACGGCGGCGCCATCGCCTACGGTCACCCGCTGGCCTCCTCCGGTGTGCGTCTGATGACTCAGCTGGCCCGCCAGTTCGAGGAGCAGCCGGAGGTCCGCTACGGCCTGACGACGATGTGCGTCGGCTTCGGCATGGGCGCGACGGTCGTCTGGGAGAACCCGAACTTCGACGGAGGCAAGAAGTGAGCTCCACCACTGAGCTTCTGAAGGGCGCGGCCGAGCTGTTCCCCGGCGAGGTCGTCACGCAGGCGCACGTACGCCACCTGGACCTTCCGGCCGGTGCGGGGCGCTTCGCCCTCATCACGCTGGACAACGGCCTGGACCACACCAAGCCGACCACCTTCGGACCGCAGTCGCTGGCGAACCTGAACGCCGCCGTCGACCAGGTCGAGAAGGAGGCCGCCGAGGGTGCGATCACCGGTATCGGCATCACCGGCAAGCCGTTCATCTTCGCGGTCGGCGCCGACCTCAAGGGCGTCGAGCTGCTGAAGAACCACGACGACGCGCTCGCCATCGGCAAGGGCGGCCACGACGTCTTCCGGCGTCTTTCCTCTCTCGCGGTCCCGACGTTCGCGTACTACAACGGCGCGGCGATGGGCGGCGGTGTCGAGGTCGGTCTGCACTGCTCGTACCGCACCGTCTCCAGCGCGCTGCCCGCGTTCTCGCTGCCCGAGGTCTTCCTCGGTCTCGTTCCGGGCTGGGGCGGCTGCGCGCTGCTCCCCAACCTGATCGGTGCCGACCGCGCGGTCTCGGTCATCATCGAGAACTCGCTGAACCAGAACCGGCAGCTCAAGGGCAAGCAGGTCTTCGAACTCGGGATCGCCGACGCGATCTTCGAGGGCGCGGACTTCCTGGAGCAGTCGCTGATCTGGACCGCGAACGTGCTGAACGGCACGGTCACGGTGGAGCGTCCCGAGGTCGACCGCGGTGACGCCTGGGACCAGGCCGTCGCACGCGGCAAGGCGATCGCCGACTCCAAGGTGCACGGCGCCGCCCCGGCCGCTTACCGCGCGCTGGAGATCATCGCCGCGGCGAAGGACGGCGACCTGAGCGCCGGCTTCGACGCCGAGGACCAGGCCCTCGCGGACCTGATCATGGGCGGCGAGCTGCGCTCCGGGATCTACTCCTTCAACCTGGTCCAGAAGCGCGCCAAGCGTCCGGCCGGTGCCCCGGACAAGAACCTGGCCCGTCCGGTCACCAAGGTCGGTGTCGTGGGTGCCGGTCTGATGGCCTCGCAGCTGGCGCTGCTGTTCCTGCGCCGCCTGGAGGTGCCGGTCGTGCTGACCGACATCGACCAGGAGCGGGTCGACAAGGGTGTGGGCTACGTCCACGCCGAGATCGAGAAGCTGCTCGGCAAGGGCCGGATCAACCAGGACAAGGCCAACCGCCTCAAGGCCCTGGTCTCGGGTGTGCTGGACAAGGCGGAGGGCTTCTCCGACGCCGACTTCATCATCGAGGCCGTCTTCGAGGAGATCGGCGTCAAGCAGCAGGTGTTCGCGGAGGTCGAGGCGGTCGCCCCGGCGCACGCCATCCTCGCCACCAACACCTCGTCCCTCTCGGTCACCGAGATGGCGTCGAAGCTGAAGCACCCCGAGCGGGTCGTCGGCTTCCACTTCTTCAACCCGGTCGCGATCCTGCCGCTGCTGGAGATCGTCCGCGGCGAGCAGACCGACGACGCCTCGCTGGCCACGGCGTTCGGTGTCGCGCGGAAGCTGAAGAAGACCGCGGTGCTGGTGAAGGACGCCCCGGCGTTCGTCGTCAACCGCATCCTCACCCGCTTCATGGGCGAGATCCAGAACGTCATCGACGAGGGCACCCCGGTCGACGTCGCCGAGAAGGCCATCGAGCCGCTCGGTCTGCCGATGTCCCCGCTGGTGCTGCTGGAGCTGGTCGGCCCGGCCATCGGTCTGCACGTGTCGGAGACCCTGAACCGCGCCTTCCCGGACCGGTTCACCGTCTCGGAGAACCTGGCCGCGGTGGTCAAGGCGGGCAAGCGCGGCTTCTACGTCTACGACTCCGGCAAGCCGGAGCTGGACCCGGAGGTCGCCGCGCTCCTGAAGCAGGGCGATGTCGTCCTGTCCGAGGAGCAGGTCCGTGACCGGGTCCTGGACGCGGTGGCGCAGGAGATCGGTCTGATGCTGGACGAGGGCGTCGTCGCCGAGGCCCAGGACATCGACCTCTGCCTGATCACCGGCGCGGGCTGGCCCTTCCACCTGGGCGGCATCACGCCGTACCTGGACCGTGAGGGCGTCTCGGAGCGGGTGAACGGCAAGAAGTTCCTGGCGCAGGGCGTGGCGAGCGTTCCGGCCTAGGTTCTTTCGTTCGGATCGGCCCGGCATGATCCGAACGAGAGACCTGGCACCTGGTGGGTGTCGACCGGCGGGCCGTGCGGAGATCTCTCTCCGCACGGCCCGTTCGGCGTGTGCGGCCGTACGCGATGATTGAGGGCATGAAGATCGAGCTCCTGGTGGTCGCGGACTGCCCCAACGAACAGCCGGCTGCCGAGCTGATAGGGCAGGCACTGCGCGATGTCGGGCTGCCCGGCGCCGGGTTCACCACCCGGGTGATCGCGGACCGGGGCGATGCGGTGCGGGCCGGATTCACCGGCTCGCCGACCGTGCTGGTCGACGGGCGCGATCCGTTCGCGGAGGAGGGCCAGGAGCCCGGGCTGGCCTGCCGGGTGTACCGGAGCCCGCAGGGTCTGTCCGGTGTCCCGCCGCTGGAGGAGCTGCGGCAGGCACTGCGGGAGGCCGGCGCCGCCGAACCGCCCCGCTGATAACCGGCGTTCGCAGGGCGCGGTGCCCGGTCCCGGGGCGGCGCCCCGCTCATGGACTCCGGTCCGGGGGCCGTACCCTGCTCTGGAACTGCTGAATCCGTGAATTGCAAAATTATGCAATTGACTACATGCTGTGGTGGCTGTGTCCGTAGGTAGCCGCGGGCACAGCACCAGGCGATGTCCCGGGCGGGACCGGGGCGATGAGGAGCGTTGGAGACCGTGCCCGTTCCGCTGTACCAGGCCAAGGCCGAGTTCTTCCGGATGCTCGGGCACCCGGTACGCATCCGGGTGCTGGAACTCCTCCAGGACGGCCCGATGCCGGTACGCGACCTGCTTGCCGAGATCGAGATCGAGCCCGCCGCCCTCTCCCAGCAACTGGCGGTCCTGCGCCGCTCGGGAATCGTCACCGCGACCCGCGAGGGCTCGACAGTGGTGTACGAACTGGCCGGCGGGGACGTGGCCGAACTGATGCGCGCGGCACGGCGGATCCTGACGGAAATGCTGGCCGGCC
>NZ_JBHXTM010000092.1:0-24220 GCF_042677325.1 Streptomyces sp. NPDC127117 | reverse complement strand
CCGGCAACGGATCCCACGGCGACTGGTTCACGAACTGCTGCAGGGCCTGCATGTTCCCGTCCGGCAGCCGCTCGGCCATCGGCTGGATCGACTTAGAGGTCCTAACAAAGGCGTTGGACGTGTCGGTGGGTGATGAGGCAGGTGGCGAGGCCGAGGAAGGCTTCGTGGATATCGTCGCGTCGTTCCCAGCGGATACGGAGTCGGCGGAAGCCGTGGAGCCAGGCGATGGTCCGCTCGACGCCCCAGCGATGGATACCCAGTCCGGATCCGTGTGGGACACCGCGGCGGGCGATCAACGGTTTGACGCCTGTCGCCCAGACCTGACGGCGGTACTTGTCGTGGTCGTAGCCTCGGTCGCCGAGGAGCGCGTCCGGTCGCCTTCGCGGTCGCCCGGCCCTCCCGGCGACAGGCGGAATCTTCGCGAGCAGGGGCATCAGCTGCGTGACGTCGTTGCGGTTGCCGCCGGTCAGCGACACGGCGAGCGGGATGCCCTGCCCGTCGACCAGGATGTGGTGCTTGCTGCCCGACCGTGCTCGGTCGACCGGGCTGGGCCCGCTTTTGGGCCCCGTCGAGCGGCCCGGACATGGGAGGATTCGATCACCGCCCGGGACCAGTCCAGCTGCTTTGCCGCCCGCAGCTTTGTCAGCAGAACGACATGCAGCCGGTCCCACACACCGGCCTCGTTCCACGCGGCCAGGCGCCGCCAGCACGTCATGCCCGATCCGAAGCCAAGCTCCTGGGGCAGGTACTCCCACTGGATGCCGGTATGGAGCACGAACAGGATCCCGCACAGCGCCTGCCGGTCAGGCACCCGCGGACGCCCCGCCACCAGCTTCGGGGCCGGGACCGGTAGCAACGGCTCGATCAACAGCCACAGTTCGTCCGAAACGACCCACGGTCGAGAGTTCCTCTTCCCCACGAACAGACCAACGAGCGGCCAAGCCGACAGTCACACCATCAACGCCTTCTGTTAGGGCCTCTTACGCCGACCGTCCAGCATCAGACCCCGCAGATATCACGCACCCCACCGCCGCTGATCCCGCCGCGGCAACGACCCGAACACATCACCCAGGAACTCCGCCAACTCGCCCCGGAGCCGCTCGACATCCCCCAGTTTCACACCCTGATGATGCCCACCACCAGGCAAGATCACTCAAGGTAACGAAGCACTACTAGGCGAACACAGATGGACGACTGCGGATGCGGCAGCAACTGAGAGGTCGTTGAGTGAGGCTATGTCCGTTTCGTCGTTGTGACGGTGTGTGGGCAGGTCACGCGGTCAGTCGGCTGTTCTGGGTGTGGGGATTGCGAACAGTCCGGGCTCGGTCTCGACGACGAGGCCGGCGCTGGTCAGACGCTTGAGCTTGTTGCGCATGCCGGAGATGTGCGTGGGCTCGGTGCCGGTGGCCAGGGTGCGGCACAGGTCGCGGCAGAGTTGCGGGGCTGCGGCGTCGATGAGCGCGGTGAGGATGTGCTGGTAGATCGGGTTGTCGGGCAGGCCCGGCATCCGGTCGCCGGTGGGCTCGTCGTCGCCGAGGGACAGGATGACTTTGCGGGCGATTGCCAGGTCGGCGCGTTCCGCGTCGAGTTCGGCTCACATTCCCCCCAACAGTGTGGCAAGCTGACTCACTCCACGTCGGCCAACCACTGGTCGATGAGCACCTTGCCGATCGAGTCGACCCGGTAGGGCCCGCCGACAGCGGAGTCCGTAATTCGCGACCGAAGTTCGGCCGCCGTGAACCAACGTGCCTCCACCACCTCCACGTTGTCCACGTCGATCCGGTCGGAAACGGCCTCGGCGCGGAACCCGATCATCATCCCGGATGGGAACGGCCACGACTGGGATCCCTGATAGGTGATCGTCCCCACCTCGACACCGGCCTCTTCGGCGACCTCGCGGCGCACCGCGTCCTCGAGGCTCTCCCCGATCTCGACGAACCCAGCCAGCGTGCTGAAGCGGTCCGGACCGGATCCCGCGTGCCGGCCGAGCAGGCAGCGCCGAGGCGTGCCGGGTAGTTCGACCAGCACAATCACGGCCGGTTCGATCCGCGGGAAGAGCAGCTTTCCGCAGTCCTGACAGGTCCGCAGGTGGCCACCGTTGCTGGGGACGGCCGGACCGCCGCACGCGCCGCAGAACCGCTGATTCCGGTTCCAGTGCAGGATTCCACGGGCATACGCGAGCAGGCCCGCCTCGTCCGGCGTGATGGTGGGAACCATGGCTCGCACCTCCAGCACCGTGTCCGCGGTGGCCAGTTCGACGGCGTTGGACCGGTCGACGCGGGACACGTCGGCTGCGAACACCGCGGCCTCTCCGTCCAGGCCGAGAAACACCTGGTCGTCGGCGGCGTCGAGGATGCCCCGCGCCTCGGCCAGCGGCAGCCGGATGGGCCTGTCGTCGCGGACCAGACAGTGGTCCCGCCACAAGGGAATCACCTGGGTACTGGGGCTCGTCAACAGCCCGGCGACCCACTCCGAGTCGGTACGCCGGCCGCCAACCCGGTCAAGCCCCAAGCCGCTGTAATACAAGGTTCCCCCTAGCCCGTCCTGTCCTGCGCAGATTCCACGATAGTGGGCGTCCACCAACTGGGGTATCGAGCTCGGTCTCGACGACGAGGCCGGCGCTGGTCAGACGCTTGAGCTTGTTGCGCATGCCGGAGATGTGCGTGGGCTCGGTGCCGGTGGCCAGGGTGCGGCACAGGTCGCGGCAGCGTTGCGGGGCTGCGGCGTCGATGAGCGCGGTGAGGATGTGCTGGTAGATCGGGTTGTCGGGCAGGCCCGGCATCCGGTCGCCGGTGGGCTCGTCGTCGCCGAGGGACAGGATGACTTTGCGGGCGATTGCCAGGTCGGCGCGTTCCGCGTCGAGTTCGGCCAGGCGGGCGGTGAGCTGGCTGACCTCGGCGGACAGCTGCTCGGTGATGTCGCCGATCGCCTGTTCCCGGTCGGCGATCCTCTCCAGTGCGGTGCGTGACATCGGCGGGTCCTCCTACGCTCCGCGCCAGGTCGGCGTCGACTCCTTGGTCAGCCTGCGGGACATGTTCGCCGTTATCGCCCAGTACACGCGGGACTCGGCGTTGGCCGGCAGTGCCTCGTAGTCGCGGACCAGGCGACGGTGCAACATCAGGATGCCGTTGACCTGCTCGGATACCCAGCGTTTAGCCTGCGGGACGAACCCGACGTCGTCGGGGCTGCGTTTGACGATCTCCACCTTGATGCCCAGGTCGGCGCCGTGATCGACCACGCTGGACTTGAAGCCCTGGTCGACCAGGGCGGTCTGCACGGTCCCGGCCTGCGCGACCTTGTCCAGCAGCTGCTTGCCGATGGTGTTGTCGTGGACGCAGGCCGCCACCACGACGACCGCGATGATCAGCCCTATGACATCCACGGCCAGGCCACGCTTCCGACCTGGAACCTTCTTATTCGCATCCTTGCCTGTCGTGGCGGCCGGGACGTTCACCGCCGCGTGGTTGCTCTGGGTGTCCATCGACACCAACGACGGATCCTCGGCGCGGCCCGCCGCGGCCCGGACCTGGGCACGCAGGATGTCATGGATCGCCTGGTCGGTGCCGTCCTTGCGCCAGGTCTGGAAGTAGTAGTACGTCGCAGAGCTCGGCGGCAGGTCGTGAGGCAGATAGGCCCACTGACACCCGGTCCGGTTCTGGTAGAAGATCGCGTTCATGATCTCCCGGTACTCGTAGCTGCCGGAATGCCCCGAACTCGACGGATGCGCGCTTCCAGGCCAGCAGGATCGGCTCGATCAGCGACCACTGCGCGTCGGACACGTCACTCGGATACGCCTTGCGCTCACTCACCGCGCCAGCGCACCACCGAGGACGCCTCAACCGCCACCGGTTCCCGAAGACCCCACACGAACGTGCAACGACGAAACGGACATAGCCTCACCCAACGCCCTCTCAATTCCTGGCCGCCCCGGACGGCACTCCGCTGTGGGTCTCCCATGTCGAGCCCGGCTCCACCCCGGACATCACTGCTGCCCGCATCCATGCCTTGCCGGCGCTCTACAAGGCGGCGGCCGAGGGCCTGCCCACCCTGGCAGACAAGGGCTACCTCGGTGCGGGCATCGGCATCGGCATCCCGGTCCGCCGCCCAAAGGGCAAATCCGAACGGGCACTTCACGCCGATACCCGCACCAAGAACATGCTGATCAGAGACCTGCGTGCACTTGGCGAGCGGACCGCCGCCGAACTGAAGGAACGCTGGCGTGCGCTCAAGCACGTCACGCTCAGCCCGAGCCGGATCGGCGACATCGCCCGCGCCGCCCTCGTCCTCAACGGCCATTGGAAATGATCTTTGCTGCAAATTCTCAGTGCCTGGCCGAGCTCCTTGCGGCCCTGCCTCTGATGGGGCGCTCACCAGTCCCAGGAGGCTGCCTCGAAGGTGTCGGGGTCGGTGACCCAGCCCGCGTTGAGGACGAGTCGGGAGGTGCGGTGCAGGGCAAGGAACCCGAACGGTCGGTCGAAGCAGGCGCTGATCTCGCGGGCCCGGAAGGAGTAGCGCGGGACGCCACCGGCCACCGCGCCAAAGGCGGCGACGGCCGCGGAGCGGAAGCCGCGCGCGCCGAACGTCGCCGTCATCGCCTGTGCGGCGGCCTGGATGGCAAGTGGCTTGGCGCTGATGCCGGGAAAGTGGCCTCTTGAGGCGTCCGTCGCCGTGCGCAGGCCGAACAGGTCGGGGTGGTCGAGCAGGTCGTGCTCGGCTGTGATGGTGAACGGCACGGTGGATACGTGAAGCGCGGGTTCGCCGTCGACACTGGGAACGCGAGTCACGGACAGCCCAGGGCCCGGGGTGCCGTAGGGGAGGTGATCGCCTGGGACCATGGCCCGGCGGTTGTGGAGTGTGCCCACGGCGGCAGTCAGTACCTGGCCTGCCGTCGCCTCAGGTGTTCCGAGGTACAGGTGGACGTCGACGCCGTGGGTGCCGATGACTTGGAGTTCGGTGAGGGGGCCGGTTGCCGTGTCCGCGATGCCGACTCGATTCAGGAGACTGGTGGTTCGGTGCAGGCCGGCCAGGTCCCTGTTCCGCCAGGGCCCTGCCTCGGCTTCCATACCGCCTGAGGTGAAGGGCCGGATCCAGTCGGTGCGGAGGGTCAGGGCGCTGGCCAGCACCAGCAGAGTCCCATCGTTCACCGTGACCGGCATCGCGTCGATCTGCCCGTCCGTGCACTTGGCCGCCCAGGCGTCGAGGTGCAACTGGTCGTTGTCGGGGTCGCCGGTGAGCTGCCCGTGCACGTCGGCGGGCAGTTGGTCCAGCCAGGCCGGTTCGAGGGGCAGGGTGCCACAGGTCCACAGTCCCAGGGCCGTGCTCAGACCACGCGTCGCTCCGAGCGTGGAGAGCAGATCTCGGGCTGCCGTTGCGGCGCCGTCCGCCGGGATGCCGAGTGCATCCGAGAGTTCCTGCCGGGCGGGACCTGCGGCTCCGTCGGCAAGGAGGCCGAGCAACGGCCACACCCCGGCTGCGGCGAGAACCGTGCCCTTCTGAGGCAGAGTCGCGGCCCAACGTGCGGTCAGTCCGTTGATGGCTTCGACTGTGCCGTGCCCGACCATGCTTGTCCTTTCGCTGCTCCCGGATCCTCGCGAGAGTAGAGCCGGACGTGCCAACTGGCGAGCGAATTGAACGTCGCGGTCACTGAGAAAACCTCAGTGGTCGGCGTTCAGTTCGACCAGGGTGGTGCCGGGGCGTCGAGATGCCATCTCGCGGGCCTGCGCGGTGGGCAGCACGGTGCTGGCCGTGCCGTGCAGGAGTAGCGCTGGGCAGTGGGAGCCCAGCCATTGGTGCCAGTGGTCGCCAAGCACGCGGGTGTCGGAGTCGATCACGTCCGTGGGGTGAGAGCCGAGCCGCCACCCGTCGTGGTGTGGTCGCAGTCCGTTTTCCAGCGGTCCGTGCGGGCGCGGTCCAGCCCAGCGCGTTGCGTGCACCAGGCTTCCTGGCGATCACTGCGATATCCGGCGTTCTCGCGCTCAACGCCGCCATTGCCACCGTGGGGTTACCGCTGATCGTGGTGCGCACGGAAGGCGTGCCGAACTGGACGGTCGCCGTCATCACCCTCCTCAACGCCCTGCTGGTCATCGCCTTCCAAGTTCCCGCTGCGCGTGGCTCGGAAGACGTCCGCGGTGCGGCGCGAGCCAGTCGCCTCGGTGGACTGTCGGTCGTCGCCTGCTGCGCGTTCCTGCTGATATTCCACAACGGTCTGTCCCTGCCGGTCGCGCTCGGACTGCTGCTCGGCGCCGTCCTGACGATCACTGCCGCAGAGCTGTTCTGCTCCGCCGGCTCGTGGGGGGTCTCACATGCGCTGGCCCCGGACAAGCGGCAGGGTGACTACTTCGCCACGTTCGGGCTGGGGTTCAGCACCGCGCAGGTAGTGGGCCCGCCGCTGGTGACACTTGTGGTCGAGGCGGGCCGACCCGGTTGGACCGGCCTCGCCGTGATCTTTCTTGCCGCCGCCCTCGTCTATCCAGCAGTGGCCCGGTTCGCCGAGCGCCTCACGCATACTGGTAGCTCGCAGCCAGCTCCGTGTGGAACGCCTCAATGACCGGCAGCAGCGCGGCATGATCGGGCACCGTGCCGTAGACCGGCGCCACTTCGGTCGAGGTGCCGTCGCGCCAGCCGCGGCCCGGGGGGTGCCAGTGCTGTGGCAGCGGCAGGCGTCCGCGACCAGCGGCCGGACCTCCTGGTGCCAGACTCGGGTGACGCGCTCTTCCAGGTTCAGCACCAGGTGCTCGCCGTTCCGTCGGGGCCCGCGCGGTGCGGGCTGGCCCGGCGGCCGGCCGGGCGCGGAGTTCTCGTTCCCCTATGTATAGGCGGCGGACGCCCGGGTGGGCCCCGAGTTTCCCAAGAGTGCCCGCCTGCAGCGGCGCCGTGAGCTGGCCGGAGTTCTGCCCGGGGTCGTCGGCCTCGACCAGGTCGGTGCCCTCCACCGGGGTGTCGGCCACCGGGCGGAGCGGACGTCTTCAAGCACGGCGGTTCCGTGGCTCGGATACCTCCGCTGAAACGTTGGTGGCGGGCTCGTTAGAAGGCGGACCCGTGGGTTCGAGGTGAAGCCGAGGGGTGGTTCTCCAAGGGCCGTTTCAGGAGAGCGCGAGCAGAGTTCGCGTAGCGGATCGCTGTCTTCTCATCCAGGCCGAAGTCCTCGGTGAGGTGGTGCGGGTTGGGCCCGTGGACGAGGGCCTCTTCGACCGCGAAATTACGTCATGGGGCCACAGAGCACTCCAAGGAGGAAGAAACCCCTGGCCAGAGGGACGGGGACTCAGCAGGGCTCAGGGGAACTCACGGGATGTCGCACAGGATGGAGTGGCTGGGGTAGCGGTCCGGTGGCCGTATATCAGTTGGTGTCGGCTACGCCGCCTCGTCCTCGGGCTGCTCGTGGACGTGCTTTAGCGCCATACGGGCGGCGACACGGCTGCCGCCGTCCACGGAATCCTAGAAAGGGTGCGTGGACACGGTGATGCTGAGCTCCAGAAGCCGCTTCTGTGGTCACCGGCCCCCACACGGCGACACTGACGGCGATCATCACAAAGGTGAGCCCGGGCGGCCCGGACAACCTCGGCGAGCGGGTCGGGTTCAGTGTCTACGACGGCGGCAAGGACAAGGGCCGTTCCGACGACCGTGTGGGCTTCTCCTGGGACGGTGTGAACCTGCTGCCGGACGGCGACGCCGCTCCCGCAGAGGCCGCCGTCGGCACCTGCATGGCCCCTGCGCCGTACGCCCCGGTGACCAAGGGTGGCTACACGGTCAGGCACGCCGAGCTGCCTCCCGTACCGAAGGGCTGACGTCCGAGGAGGCGCCCAGGCCGGCGCCCTCGGGCGCTACCCTGCCGGCCATGCGCGCTCGGAGGGCCAGCAGCCCAGTCCGCGGCCAGCGCGGACAGGGCGGCGCCGGAGATCGTGACAAAGGCGCGGCGTTCCATCGCTGTTCGCAGAACCCCTCTCCGGGCGGGCACGGACCTGTGGGGTCCGAGCGGGGCCACGTCAGCGGCGGTGCCGGCCGTCTTCCTACGTCTGTGTGACCGCTTCGAGCGGGCTGAGTGCTGCGGCCCGTCGGGCGGGCAGGGTGGCAGCGGCCGTGCCGACGGCGAGGGAGAGCAGGACCACGAGGGCGAGGGTGGGCCAGGGGAGGGAGAAGGAGTACTGGGGGATCGCGCCGTTGGCCAGTCCGCTGACCTTCCACGCCCCGAAGAGTCCGGCGGCCAGCCCGAGCAGGGTGCCGAAGGCGGCGACGTAGATGGCCTCCAGGCGGATCATGCGTCGGATTCCGGCGCGGTCCATGCCGATGGCGCGCAGGACGCCGATCTCACGGGTTCGCTCCGAGACTGACATGGCAAGGGTGTTGACCAGGCCGAGCGCGGAGATCAGTACGCCGATGGCGAGCAGCCCGAACATCAGGGTCAGCAGGTCGCCGGCGACGCCGGCCTGCTCCTGGACGAGCTGGGCGCGGCTTTGGACCTTCAGCAGCGGGCTGTCGCTCACGGCGGCGCGCAGGCGCTTCTCCAGGTCGTTGGAGACCGTGCCGTCGGTGGTGCGGACCAGGATGCGCTGCACGGAATCGCGCAGAAAGGCGTACTTCTGCACGTCGGCGCGGTAGCCGAGGACGTCGTGGGCGGTGGGGTTGTCCTGGTAGACGCCGACGACGGTGTGGGGCTCGTCGCGGTCGCCGGTTCCGGGGCCGATGTTCGCCTTGATCTGCTCGCCGGTGGTGACGTGGTGGTCGCGGGCGAAGCTGTGGGAGACGGCGAGCTTGCTGGGGCCGAGGTCCTTGGCGGAGCCGCTGAGGAAGTGGAGCTTCATCACGTCGTCGACGGTCTTCGGGTCGACCCCGGAGACCGTTTTGACGAGGGGGCCGGCGGAGATGGTGGAGTCCGCCACGGCGGAGGCGGTCCGCACCCCGGGCACGTTGGCGACCCGCTGGACGGCGGCGGAGTCGATGGCGGTGGTGGTGTTGCGGGTGCTGATGACGTAGTCGGCGCTCAGTCCGGCGGCGGCCTGGACATCCAGGGCCTGGTTCGTGGAATGGTTGATGACGGCGAGATCGGAGACCAGCGCCGTACTGATCATCAGGGCGACGGCGGTGGCGGCGGTGCGGCGCGGATCGCGCAGGGTGTTCTCACGGGCGAGGTCGCCCACGACGCCGAAGCCGGTGGTGAGCCGGCCGATCAGGCGGATTACCGGACCGGCGAGCAGCGGGGCCAGCACGATCAGACCGGTCACGAGGATGCCGCATCCGAACATTGCGGTCTGTAGATCGTCGTCGTCGGCACTCGTCGCGTTGCTCAGCGAGAAGAGCAGGCCCGCGCCCAGAACGACCATGATCAGGCCGACCGCGCCGCGGACGCGGGAGACCATGGCGGACGGCGGCTGCTCGGCCGTGCGCATCGCCTCGATGGGAGCGATCCGTGCCGCGCGCCGCGACGGCAGCCAGGCGGCGAGCGCGGTGACGCCGACGCCTACGACGAGCGAGGCGAGGATCGCGGCCGGGCCGATCACCAGCGGCCCGCTGGGCAGCAGGTCGCCGGACGTGT
Organism: Streptomyces sp. NPDC127117; assembly: GCF_042677325.1. Lineage (NCBI taxonomy): Bacteria > Bacillati > Actinomycetota > Actinomycetes > Kitasatosporales > Streptomycetaceae > Streptomyces > Streptomyces sp. NPDC127117. The sequence goes on along the minus strand of NZ_JBHXTM010000092.1, from coordinate 14,691 downwards.
CCAGCACGTTCGGCAGTACCGTGGCCACGCCCAGGCCCAGCACGAAGCCGAGCGCGGACGCGGCGAGACCGACCAGGGCCGCCTCGGCGAGGACCGAGTGGACCACCTGGCGGCGGGTGGCGCCGATCGCCCGAAGCAGCGCGATTTCGCGGGTACGGCGTGTCACGAGCATGGTGAAGGTGTTGATGATGAGGAACGTGCTGATGGACAGCGAGACCACGGCGAAGAGCAGCGGAAGGCGTTCGTAGCTCTTGGTCTTGCCCGCGATGAAAACGGACTGCTGATTGGCCTGGGCGATACCGGTGGTGGCCTCGGCCCGGTCGGCCGGCAGCACGGCACTGACCCGGTTGGCCAGCTCGAACTGGTCGGTGCCCGGTGCGGCGGTCAGGTCGATCCCGTCGTAGTGCCCCGGGGTGGCGAATAGCTTCTGGGCTGTGGTCTTGTCGAACACCGCCAGGGTGCCGCCGGCGTTCACCCGGCTGTCCGTGGTGGACACCAGGCCCACCAGACGTAGTTTGAGGACCGGTCCGTCCGTGGCGAGGGTCACGGTGTCGCCGAGGGAGTAGCCGGCGGCCGCCGCGGTCCCGCGGTCCAGCGCGACCTCAACACTGTCGCGAGGGGCGCGGCCCGACGTGAGCGGGTAGCGGCTGTCTGTGCCGTCGGAACCCGGTATGTAGGAGACGCCGAAACGGCCCAGCATGTTGTCGGCCCGCATCGGTGTGCCGTCCTTGGCGGCCAGGGTGACCGACCCGTTGGCCATCGGGCGGACGGAGGCGACGCCAGCAATGGCGGACAGCTTGCGCACCAGGGCGTCGTCCAGGGCCCCGTACTGCTCGTCGGTGGAGGCGCCCGGAGCGGATTTCGGACTCACGCTCACGGCGATGTCCGCGTAGTTCTTGGACATGGCGGCGCGGTAGGCGGCGGTGGTGGAGTCGGCGAAGACCAGGGAGCCGGAGATGAATGCGACACCGAGACAGACCGCGAGCACGGTCATAGCCAGGCGGGTCTTGTGCGCGAGAACGTTGCGCAGGGCTGTTCGCAGCATGGCGGGCTTTCGAAAGTATGGGAGGGAAACGGCGGGCTGGTGAGGGCGGTCAGCGGGTGTGGCGGTCCTGGGACTCGAACGCGAGCATCCGGTCGAGCACGGCGTCGGCGGTCGGGGTGTGCAACTCGTCCATGAGCCGGCCGTCGGCGAGGAAGACCACGCGGTCGGCGTGGGCTGCGGCGACCGGGTCATGGGTCACCATCACCACGGTCTGGTCCAGTTCCCGCACCGAGTCGCGCAGGAAGCCCAGCACCTCTGCGCTGGAACGGGAGTCGAGATTGCCGGTCGGCTCATCGGCGAACACGATCTCCGGACGGGACACCAGGGCGCGGGCGACGGCGACGCGCTGCTGCTGGCCGCCGGAGAGCTGGGCCGGACGGTGTGCGAGGCGCCCGGCCAGCCCCACGGTGGCGACGACGACGGCCAGCCACTCGGCGTCGGGCTGCCGGCCGGCGAGGCGCAGCGGCAGCGTCATGTTCTCCAGCGCGGTCAAGGTGGGCAGCAGGTTGAAGCCCTGGAAGACGAAGCCGATCTTCTCCCGCCGTAGTTCGGTGAGCTGACGGTCATTCAGGCGCGCAAGTTCGACACCACCGATCCGGGCGGAACCCGAGGTGACCGGGTCAAGGCCCGCCATGCAGTGCATCAGCGTCGACTTGCCGGATCCGGACGGACCCATGACCGCGGTGAACCGTGCCCGCGCGAACTCCACGGACACCGAGTCCAATGCGGTGACCTGAGTCTCGCCCTTCCCGTACACCTTGGTCAGGCCCGTGGCACGGGCGGCCGGTCCGGTGTCAAGGGCACCGGGGGAAACGAACATCTGTGACATGAGGACTCCGCCTGGGGAACGATGGCCCGCGAGCATCCCGCGGGCCAGAGGGGACATTCCCATCCTCAAAGCTCTCACCTGCACAAACATCGCCCCAGAGGCGGTAGTTGTGGTCCGTCGAAGGGCAGAGACGAGCTGCCCGTCCCTGCCCTTCGATAGACCTTCACCGACTTATCTCTGCCTTTGGTCTAACCCGCGGTGTTGGCCGGACCTACGACGGGCGGCACGGCCGGGGCTCCAGGAACGCGGACGGCGCACCTGGCCCACCGAATGAGTCCCTCACGTGGGCCACGCGGGTACGCGGAGTGGTCCGGGGTCAGAGGCGCAGGCCAGCGTGATGCGCCAGGAGGGCCGCCTGCACCCGGCTCGTCGATCCGGTCTTCTCCAGGATCGCGCCCACATGCGTCTTCACCGTGCCGATGCCGATGACCAGCCGTTCCGCGATGTCCTGGTTCGACAACCCCTCACCCAGCATCGCCAGCACCTCCCGCTCGCGCCCGGTGAGCCGGGCGATCCGCTCGTCCTGCAGGGCCACGCCGTCGGCGTCCGAGATGCCGCCGCGCAGCATCCGGGCGATCACCGCTCCGGTGACCCCGGGGGAAAGCACCGCGTCACCGGCCGCCGCCGCCCTGACCGCTCTGATCAGCTCCTGCGGCCCCTCGTCCTTCAGCAGGAACCCCGAGGCTCCGTCCCGCAGCGCCCGCAGCACGTTCTCCTCGTCACCGAAGGTCGTCAGCATCACCACGCGCGGCGCCGGATCGAGCGCGAGCAGCGGCCGGATCGCGGCCAGCCCGTCGCACCTGGGCATCCGGATGTCCACCAGTGCCACATCCGGGTGGTGCGCGGCGGCCTCCTCCACCGCCCGGTGCCCGTTGGCGGCTTCGGCGACCACGTCGATGCCGTCGGCGTGCCGCAGGATCAACCGCACCCCGTGCCGGATCATTGCCTCGTCGTCGGCGAGCAGGACACGGATCGGCCGGGTGGGCTCGGTCATGGGGTCTCCCAGGGTGGGGTGTCCCGTACGGACGGGACGCTGAAACGGTCGATGGAGATGAGGCGTTGTGCAGCGTTGAAGCAGTACCGGGTGATGTCGAAGGCGCCGGGCCGCGGGCCGGGGCCGGCGGCCGGGTAGACGCAGCCCAGCGTGCCAGCGGGCCGCGGCGGTTCGTGCCCGGTGGCCGCAGCGCGCACGGCCGGGCTGTCGAAGACCCCCTTCAACTCCTGGTACGACATCCCCAGACGCGGCTCCACAGGCCGGGCCGAATGCCTGGGCTGGCCGTACACCAGGGCGATCGCGAGCGTCATCAGCACCCACAGCGCCACCGCCCCAAGGGCGAGCGTGAGCGCCCCGGCCGTCCGCGGCTCACGCGACAGCGCCGCCGCGGCGTTGGTCGCGGCCGAAGGAGAAGCCTCCACGCCGCCCCCGGACGGTTTCCAGACGACCTCGTCGTCCGGTTGCGCCGGGATGTCCGCGACCACCTGGAACCCGCCGGGCGGCAGGGCACCGGCCTCAAAGGTGCCGCCGAGCAGTTCGACCCGCTCGCGCAGGCCCGTCAGGCCGCGCCCCGTCCCGGTCTCGGACGGTGTGCCGGCCGAAGCGGGGGACGCACCGTTGCGGACCGTCACCCGCACGGTCCGGTCGTCCTGCTCGACCCGTACAGTGACATGGGCGGCCGATGCGTACCGGTGCACGTTCGTCAGGGCCTCCCGCACCACCCGGTGCACCGCGCGCCGCACCCGCGCCGGGCATGCGTCGAGGTCGGGGCCGCTCCATTCCAGCCGCACGGCGATCCCGCCACCGCGGGACTCCGCGACCAGTGCCTCGACGTCGGCCCGGGTACCGGTGGCGTCGGTGAGCGTGTCCGGGCCGGTGTCCCGACCGAGCGGCCCGAGGACCCCGAGCGCCTGCCGCAGTTCGCGCATCGCCTCCCGGGTGGTCCGCCGGACCAGGACGGCCTCCTCGCGCAGTTCCGGCGCGGCCTGGTCGAGGGCGAGTTCCAGACCGCCGGCGTGCAGCGAGATGAGACTGAGCCGGTGGCCCACCAGGTCGTGCATCTCGGCGGCGATCCGGGACCGCTCGTGGGTGCGGGCCTCGCTGTCGGCGAACCGGCGGGCTTGCTCGGCCGCGTCGCCGCGTTCGCGCAGCGCCCGCAGCAGCCGGGCCTGCTGCCCGTACACCGTACCGACCAAGCCGGGAACGACCACGGCGGTTGCCGCCAGAACCAACCCGAGCTCCAGACCGTAAATGGCCGAGCCGGGGCCGCACGAGGGGCCGGTCGCGGTCCCGGATGCAATGATCAGTAGGCTCGCGCCGCCCAGCAGCCGGACCCGGTGGCGCGGCAGGGCCGTGTCGAGCGCCACTGTGTACGCGGTGGCCGCCGTCGTGGGGCCGACAACGGTCGCTGCCCCGGCAAGCACGGCGAGGACCAGGAGCACGGCCTCGGGCCAGCGCCGCCGCAACGGGAAGAGCACCACGGCGACCGTAACCACGCACAGCTGGAAAACGGGGTGCGGCAGATTCCACAGCCGCTGGGCGACCACGAACAGACACAAGGCGGCGAGGGCCACACCGGCCGTCTCCACGATGTCCCGGCCAGCCCCTCCCGGACGCGCCGGGGTGTCCGGCATGGGGCGGGCGGAACGACGGAAACGGCTGATGAGGGGCACGCCATCCAGTATTGGTCGCCACGGGCGCGCGGGCGTGGGCCTCAGGACCGATCCAGCACTCTGTCTTTCGGTAGAGCCCGGCCCATGCCGTGCCGTGGGCGCAGGGCGGCAACTCCTATGCGTCGGACTACGGTTCGCTCACGCCGCGCCGCCGCCGGGCAGGGGCCACCGCATGACCGATGCGCCCCGCCTCAAACTCGTTCTCACTTCGGCGGACCTCGCAGCGGCGCTGAGGCAGGTCTGGTAGGAGAACGGCGAGCCCTCGTCCAGACAGATGGAAGAGCGAGCAGAGGTTCGGTCCAAGGAGTTCGCGCCTCTCTCGCGGATGTCCGCCTGGCGGATTCGAGAGCGAAAGCAGCCGGTCACCTCAGTTCGCCAGATGCACGCCTACCTGATCGCCTGCGAGGTGCCGGAGACAGCACGGCCCGCCGGGTGGTGGAGCCGAACCCGCGCAGCACCTCCCGCCGGAGCTCCGGGACGTGCTCGCCGCACAGCCAGTCCGCCCAGATCTCCGCCGGGTACGTCTCGGGCCGGTCGGCGTGCAGCCGCTCGGCCACGCGCTCCAGGCCCTCCGCATACGCCGCGGCCTCTATGGTCCGGTGGTGGAAGGTGATGCACGTCTGGAGGTTGTGCTGCTCCATCGTGTGCAGGAGCGCCGCCTGGAGCGCCCCGAGGCGCTGCCCGCGCACCTCCTCGGTGTGCCGGTCCTCGCCCATCAGCCGCTCGGGCGTGACGACCGGTTCCTGGATGTCCGCACCCAGTGATCTGTGTGTGTTGCAGCTGTCTGAGCTGGAGTGCTCAGATAGCTGGTTGTCGTGAGGAGTTTCCGTATTGATGGCTGGTTGTGGCAGTGGATGGCGGTGTGTGGATTTGTGTCTCCGGTTGGTGGGTGTGCGTAGGGAGGGTTTCTGTGGGCTGGGGTTTCGCGGGTTGACTGGGTCATCTTCCGTTCGGGGGGTGGGGTTCCAAGTCGGGTGTGAGGCCTGCCTGTTCCTGCGTGCTCGTTGTCTGAGCCGCTCAGCACAGCCCGGTTTGGCATTCCTCCACCACTCGGGCCTTGTCGACCGCCGTCGCCTCCGCGGTCACCTCCGGCCGTTTCAGGAAGTCGCTGGTCACCGCCGCGGCGACGTGGTTGTCCTGGGCAAGGGTGTGGATCGCGCTGATCTTCTCTTGCGGCGTTACCGGGTTCTCGACCTGGTGGCGGACCCGGCGGCTGGCGTCGTCGGGTCGGCCAGCGGGCTTTGCCGTCGGGCGGGGTGAGGGCCGCGGTGAACTGCTCGTCATCGTTCTCGATGTAGGCCAGGGTGTGGTGGACAGTCCAGGACACCCCTGTCTGGCGGCGGCCGGCCGGCCAGCGCGAAGCCACCCACCGGGCCTACTTCACTGTGCTGAACTTCAGGCCGATGTCCCCGGCCAGCCGCGTCAGGGTTGTGTTCACCGACCACTCCGGATCCCCGGCTGCTGGCCGCCCCGCTGGTGCCGGACTGGCCGTGCCCACCACCTGCAGGAGACCGGCCCGGGGACAGACGTGAGGCCGGGGACTCCAAGTCATAGGAGTTCTCCACGGAAAAGCGGATTGTCGTAGAAGTCAACCCTGTCCGGCGCAAATGTGGGAGTTCTCGCTTCTGTGTCCGGGATGGATCTCAGTCTGGTGTCCGGACCTGGGCGCTGTGGGCCGGGCCGATTCGGGTGCTTCTATGGGGTGTTGAGCAGTGATGGCCAGGCGCTGGTGCTGGACAAGCAGTGAGGATTGGCTGTCACTGGGTGAGGATTACCTGGTCAGGGAACTGAGAGCTCCCAGTGAACCTCGCGCCCGCATTGCCGCGTGGAGAACGGTGGTTGGATCGCGACGCACGACATCCACACCTGCGGGAGTTTGCCGCCGACCGGGAATCCCGGTCGGTAGGCACGATCCGCCTCGTGGGCTGTGCGAGTGTGGAATCTTCGTGTGTCTCGCGAGGGCGGGTCGATTCGACGACTGCGGCGCGCGGTGGGCCGTTCGGGGGAGTTATCCATGGCTGTACGGGTGTTGGGCGGTCGGTACGAGCTGGTCGCGTTCGTCGGGCGGGGCGGCATGGGCGAGGTGTGGGAGGGCCGTGACCGGGTGATCGAGCGCCGTGTCGCGGTCAAGCTGCTGCCGCACGACCGGCGGGACACCTCCGGCGCCGAGTTGCTCTTCCGCGAGGCCCGCACCGCCGGCGGATTGAGCCACGCCGGCGTGGTGACCGTGTTCGACCTCGGGCAGGATCCCGAGGACGGCACCCTCTACCTGGTGATGGAGTACCTCCCCGGGCGGGACCTGGACACCGTGCTGCGCGAGGACGGCCCTCCCGAGCCGGGGACGGCGACGGACTGGGCGGCGCAGACCGCCGCGGCGCTGCACGTCGCCCACGAGGCCGAGGTCGTGCACCGGGACCTGAAGCCGGCGAACCTCATGCTCGGCCCGGACGGCCGAATCAAGATCCTCGACTTCGGCGTCGCCCGGTACATGGAGTCCACGCACAAGTCGAGCAAGGTGATCGGCACGCTCGCCTACATGCCGCCCGAGCGATTCGGCGACCTCCCCGGGGATGCCCGCTCCGACCTGTACTCCCTGGGCTGTGTCCTGCACGAACTCCTCACCGGGCACATTCCCTTCCAGGCCACCGGCCCGGTCGCGATGATGGCCGCCCACCTGCACCGGGAACCCGTGGCACCGAGCGACATCCGACCCGGCGTCCCCGCAGCCCTGGACGACCTCGTCTTGGCACTGCTCGCCAAGAACCCCGACCACCGCCCCTCGACGGCCGCCGAGGTCCACGACAGACTCCGCGAACTCCCCACCCAAACCGCCCCACACGGCGCGTACCCGACCGTCGGCACACCGGCGCACCGGCCGCCCGTCGGCCCCCCGCCGCAGCGGCGGCGCGTCACCCGCCGTACGGCGCTGCGGCTCGGTGTCGCCGCCGCCATCGGCGCGGGCGCAACCACCGCCCTCGCCCTGTTCGACCAGGACCACCTCGACCCGCGGATCCGGTGGCGATACGCCACCGGCGGGGTGGCCTCGTCGCCGGTGGCGGTCGGCGGGGAGCTGTATGTCGGCAGCACGGACAAGAAGGTCTACGCCCTGGACGCGGCCACCGGCACCAAGAAATGGGCCTTCGACACCGGCGGCGAGGTCTCCTCGACGCCGGCGGTTGCCAGCGGGATGGTGTACGTCGGCAGCGCGGACGGGTACATTCACGCCCTGGACAGAATCACCGGGGCCGAGGCGTGGGCCTTCGACACCGGCAACCCGGTGACGAACAGGTCGCTGGCGGCCGACGGCGGGACTGTGTACGGCTGCGACGAGTCCACTGGCGCAACGGGCAGCAAGGTGTACGCCCTGGACGCGGCCACCGGGACCGCGAAATGGGCCGTCGAGCATTGGGCAGCCTCGTCGCCGACGGTTGCCCACGGGCTGGTGTACTTCGGCGACCAAGAACTAACTCGGCTGTACGCCCTGGACGCGGCCACCGGCGCCACGAAATGGACCCTCAAATCCGACGGCACGGTATACGGGATGGCAGTGGCCGACGGGATCCTGTACTTCACCTGCGGCGAAAGCCACGACGGTCCATACGCCCGCGTCAACTCGGTAAGCGCCGTCAATGCGGCGACCGGGGCCTTCCAGTGGAACACCGATCAAGTGGGCCCGCTCTTCACGACACCAGCGGTCGCCAACAGGGTGGTATACGTCAACGGCAGAAGGGGGGACGGGAAGATCTACGCCCTGAACGCGAACGGCACCAGAAAGTGGGTCTTCGGCACCGGCGGCAAGTACTCCTCGTCGCCGACGCTTGCCGGCGGGGTGGTGTACGTCGGCAGCGACGAAAAGGTGTACGCCCTGGACGCGACGACCGGGGCCGAGAAATGGGTGCTCGACACCGGCGGCAAGGTCTCCTCGACGCCAGCGGTCGCTGACGGGGTGGTGTACGTCAGCCGCGACAAGTATGTGTACGCCCTGGACGCGGCCAACGAGGCGAACCAGGCATAGCCCCCTGCCGGGAACGACGGGCCGGGCCGAGGAGATCTTCGAGGAGAGCACCCGACTGTTGGCCAGCCGCTCGCTGGCCCGAGCAGTGGCAGGACCACCGGATCCGCTGCCGCACGGGTGGCCGACCCTGAAGCGGGTGGCCGGAGCGATGTATCGCGGTGGCCGGAGAGACCTTCACGCGGGCTCAACCCAGACCTCGAAGTCAAGTCCGCCGATCTCCAGCTGAAGCCCGATGTCGCCCCGGGGTGCTTGAAGCGCGGCGACATGGCCGATCAGGGAGTTGGACGCCAGAAGTTCCACGATCAGGTCCCGGACGCCTTCACAGCTCGGTCCCGTCGTCGGCGTGATCCCCAGGTCCGTGGCATCCATCCCGGCCTCCAACTCGTCTCCTGGCCCGTTCAACGACAGCCAGCCGCATGGGTTAGGGGCTCTGTCCAGCCGCGGCGGCCGTGAGGACCAGTTCTCGTCCAGGCTGTTCGGATGCTTGACCAGTGTGGATTCCTTGAGGTGGACGACCGACCCGCTCCAGCGGACCAGTTCGTCCACCCCGCCCAGCAGACCTCGGGGCAGGGACGATTTTTGAAACCGGCCTTCCTCCTGCTCACAAGACGCCGTCTGGAGCCCCAGGCCGCGCTGCCGCTTTTCGTAGTTGGTCGGCGCGACGCCAGGAGGCCGGTCAGCGCTTACACGCAGAAGGCCTACCAGCGACGGAACCCCCATACCGGGGTGGGCCTCTTTGCAGGTCCGGTTCTGTAAGGGGCGTGTCACAGCCGGGTCGATCGCCTGAGGGACGGCCTGGCATCACCTGATACTCGGATCCTCGCCGTCGGATAACCGCAGGACCAGGAGCAGAGTTGGCCAGCAGCACGCAGGGCACTCCGTTAGCGGAGCCGGAGCGAATCAGAAGCCTGCAGGTGTCCGTCAGGCAGGACGAACGCGACCTCGCTTGGAAAAGGCGGCGCGCCCGACAGTGCGGGACAGCGCTGGCTCTGGCTGCTGTGTCCATCCCGGGACTCGTGGCCTGGACAGCCGTGCAAGCCGGTCACCATAAGGCCCTGGTCGCCGGGAACGCCGCCCTGGCGACGGTGCTGGTTTTCTCGGTGCTGACTCTGCTCGTGGCGTCCGTTGATCACCTTGTGAAAGCGCACAACTTTCTGGAACTCGGCCCTTCCATGGTGCCCGACCGGTACGACCACAGCCGTACCAAGATGCAGGAGCGTCTGGAGACAAACCGGGAGGCCCTTCGGCTGCTGAGCGCCTTGTCGCAGGCCCCTTTGAGGGAGCGCAGAGGGTTGTACCGCGAGGATGCGGCTGAGGTCATCGCGCAGTACCAGACCGAGAGCCGGAAGTACCGGCGGGTTCACAACGGCCTTCAAAACCTGGTGATGATCGGTTCCACCGCGATGACGACGATTGCCGCACTGGAGGCGAAAAACTGGAACTGGCAGAACATCACTGTGGTCTGTCTCGGGTTTAGTGTGACCGTCGCCACCGCGTTCAGCGGGTACTACAAGTACCGGGAGCGCAGCTACTTCTTGCGCCAGACTGCTGACGCCATCGAGGAGGAGACGAACGCGCTGGCATTGGGCGTCGGGGAGTACCGTCATTTCACTCAGGACCAGGGGGACGAGGCGCTAGCTGTGTTCACGCAGCGGGTAGAGGCCCTTCGCAACGAGCAGCGGCGACGTGAGCAACAACTTGACCAGCCGGCAGACCAGGCAGCTCCGCTAAGCCCTCCTCCCGCCTGAGCGTGTGGGGATCGGCAATCTGGTGCGCCGCTCCTGTTGCGCGATTACCAGCGCATGCCGAGTTGGTCGAGGTCGGTTCGGCGTTGTTGGGGGAGTTTCGCGGCGCGTTTGCGGACGTTGTCGAGCCAGGTGCCGAGCTTGACCACCACGACCCCGTCAGTACCGCCCTGACGGCCTGCCGGGCCGTCTTCCGTCTCCAGGTGCGCGGCGTGCTTGCGGGGGACTCTCAGGTGTCCTTCACGGGTGTGGAACTGCCGTGCTGCTGCGAGGTTGGCTGCCCACTTCGTGTCCTGTGTCTGCTTCACCGGCCGTTCGTCCTCCTCGGCCGGTGCGAGCTTGAGGGTGTTCTCCAGGATCCACTGCTGTACGGGCAGCAGCTGCTCCCACCCGAACCGCTGCGCCGTGACCCAGCGTCCGAGGTCTTCGCCCTGGACGACGACGTCGCCCACGGTCTCCGGGAGGTGGCCGCCGGCCTGGACGTGGTTGTGGACAAGCCGGTAGCAGCGCTGCCACCCGGTGTCCCAGACTGGGCACCACCCCGGATCGATCGCGTCCAACTCATCCTGCCGCGCCTGGTTCATCGCGCCGGCCGACGAGGGAACGGGGAGGCCGGCCGCACGGAGCTCCTCGTTCTCGCGCGCCCTGCGCGCTGCCGCGCGGGCGTTCTTCGCCCACACCCCGATCGGATGCCCCTTCCACGTTGCGGTGGTCGGTGGGAGGAAGTGGCCGTGCACCGCGGCGTATTCCTTGGCGACGGCGATCCCGTCCGCCCAGGCCGCGTCCTGCTCGGACCACACCATCCCGAGCTTCTCCAGCTCGCCGACGCGTCCGGCTTCCAGCGTCCCGGCCGTGTAGGCGCGGCGCTGGTCGGCGATCCATTGCCCGAGCGGATACCCGCCGACCCCGCCCCAGCCCTCGGGCGTGACGACGGTGTACGGCACCCGCAGCACGGGGTTCCCGGTCTCGCGCAGCCACCGCCCAGCCGCCTCGATCCCGCGCCGCCAGTACGCCCCTTCCGGGTCGATGACCCGCAGCCGCACGAACCGGGCCAGCACGGCCGGGTCGCGTTCCTCGCTGAACCGCAGCACCCCCGCCCCGTCTCCGTCCTCTGGGACGTCCCCGGCGTCGATGTCGTCGTGCTCCTGGTCCTGGTCGTCGGTGTCCTCCCGGCCGCTGCGGATGCGAGGGTCGGCCAGTGCCTCGATGGTGTCCGTGTCGTGCGCCCGCAGCGCCCCGAGGACCTTCGAGAGGGTCTTGTAGGCGTCCGACGTCACCATTTCATCGCCGCTTTCGCCCGGCCCGAGGAATACCGGCACGATCAAAGTGGCGAGTTTCCCGCGCCCGGGACGGGTCCGCAGGGCGCGCCCGACCATTTGCACGATGTCGACCATCGACCCACGCGTGTCCGCGAAAAGCACCGCGTCGCACTCCGCTGTATCCACCCCTTCCCCGAGTACCTTCACTGGGAGTTCTCGCTTCCGTGTCCGAGATGGTTCTCAGTCTGGTGTCCGGCCTTGGGCGCTGTGGGGCGGGCCGATTCGGGTTCTTCTATGAGGTGTTGAGCAGTGATGGCCAGGCGCTGGTGCTGGACAAGCAGTGAGGATTGGCTGGTCACTGGGTGAGGATTACCTGGTCAGGGAAGTGAGAGCTCCCAATTCGGGAACCGAGCGTGACACATGAGAGTTGATCGCCCGCGCGGTTACGAGCAGTACGGACCGTAGTCACGGGGGCCGGTTCCGCCGGAGTGGTCCCGGGCCCCCTGGCCCGGCGATACCGTGGTGAGCAACGCCAGTTCTGCCCCCTGGAGCCCTCGATGAGCGAACAGCCGGCCCCCGCCGCCCGGCAGCTGGAGCCCGCGGCCGCCGACGCCGTCCGCGCGTACGCGGCCAAGACCCGCGCCGACGCCGACCGGTTTGCCGCCGTCCTTGAGGACATCGCCACCAACGGCCTGCCCGACCCCGAGCAGTGCACCCCCTGGGAGGAGCTGCGCGAGGCCCACCTCGCCCGCCTCGCCTCCCAGCGCCCGGCCGTCGCCTGATGCCCCCGCAGCACAGCCGGCGCCGCGCCCGGATCGCGTTCACCGACTCCGCCGCCAAGCAGCTGGAGAACATCACCAGCGAGGCGGAGATCCACGCCCTGGACCGCGCCCTGGTCGTCGTCTCCGTCGATCCCGAGGTCGGCGAGCCGATCCCCGGCAGCGCCGCTGGCCCCCAGTTGCGTGAGTACGCCGACGAGGTCGAGCGCGTGCGCTTGTTGTACTGGGTGACGGCTTTGCGGACCGTGGTCGTGGTCGCCTACCTCGAGGTCTGACCCGCGACGTCCTGGACCAGGCCGACCGGTCAGGGCGGTGTTCACTGGTAGCCGAGACCGGCCCGGGGCCGTGCTGTCCGCGCCCCGCCGCCAGCCGTTCTTCAGGAATCAGGAGTCCTTGACCTTGCCCAGTGTCAGGGTGATCGGCCCGTCCACGTCCGGCTGCAGGTACACCTTCTTCGAACTCACCGTCCAGAGCTGGATGTCGCTCATCCCGTCGGGTTCGGGTTCCAGATACACGAAGTTCGAGGGGGTGGGATCCCAGGTGCCGCCGAAGTCGCCGAGAGGGGCGGTACCCCCATCGATCTCCACATCGTCCTGGGAAAAGCCGACGGCGGAGAACCGACCGCCCGCCTCCAAGCGGATCTCCGCACCCGTGTCGTCATTCCGGTACACCCCGGGCAGGTCGCCCGGGTCGACATGGACCGGGCCCAGACCCACACACCCCGATACGAGAACCGTCATCAGTGCGACCAGCACAGCGACGAAGCCGCTCCTCCCCATCCCTCGTGCCGTCTTCATGTCGACCTGCGTGTCCACACACTTCTCCCCCCGGATCAGGCAGCGGGATCGCCACCCCCACAACCCATTTGAACACGCTCAAAAAATCGGTGTGCAACTGGCCCTGGCACGGCTCCGTGGGGTTGAGCGGCGCGGGTCCCGCGTCGTTCTGGCTGGGGAAGGTGGCCGATCATGTCCCTGTGGGCGCTGTACGGCCGTCTGCGGCGCCCTGTCGCCCTCCCGGCTCCCGAGAGACAATCAAGGCCCAGAAAGGCGCTCACAGCGGCGCACAGCGCTTCGAGCGGTGGTGAAGCACCCTGCCCCTCGGCAACGGCTCCACGACGGGCGCCATGCTCTCCTCCTCGGACGCCGCCTCTCGCTGCTCCCGGCCCGAGCTCCGCCTCGGGGGGAAGGAGATTCAACCCGCACACCGGCGGCTGTCACCGGCCGGGTGCAGCGTCTCGTGCTGCTCGGCCACCGACGTCCTGCTGCTCCTGGCGGTGAAGTGGGAGTTCTCGCTTTCGTGTCCGGGTTGGTTCTCAGTCTGGTGTCCGCCCTTGGGGGCTGTGGGCCGGGCCGATTCGGGTGCTTCTACGGGGTGTTGAGCAGTGATGGCCGGGCGCTGCTGCTGGACAAGCAGTGAGGATTGGCTGGTCATTGAGTGAGGAATACCTGGTCAGCGGGGCGGGAGTTCCAAGATGGGTGGCCGGCATCGGCTGGTCACGGGTGTCCCGGCTGCTTGACGTCGCCCACGCCCTGGGGCCATCCAGGCCGCAGGAGTCCTGCATGTGAGACACCGACGTGTCGACCCGCGGCCGTGCTCGACTGCGGGCCTGTCCCAGCGCGCCCTGATTGCCGTCTCCGCGCGTTCCGGCGACGTCGCCGACCTGATGATGCGCTCACCGCCTCTCCAAGCTCGCTCACAGCGGCCTTCAGGCCCTTGACCCGGCCGCCGTGCACGTGGTGGTCCGCCAAGCCGTCCGCGACATCCGCACCGCCCCGCCTCCGGACGAACCGCCGGCGGACCCGCGGTCGCCGCCTCGCTCCAGGCCGTCGACGGCCTCGCCGCCCACCGCTACGCCCGCACTCCTCAGACCGCCGCGCGCTCCACGGCACTGTCCTTTGACCTTCCTGATTGAATTTGAGCAGGTGTGCGTGCTGATTCCACAAAGGAGCCTGGTTGGATTTTGACGCATGCTCAGAGCGCGGAATGGCGGAGCCTTGGAGAGTTTTCCAGATTGATTTGCCGTCATTATTCGGATTCAACGAGGTGAGGTTTTCGAGGGACGAGGCGGGCACCAGGTGGTGCGCGCTGAGTCCTAAAGCCAGCCCGCTACAAGAATGACGCACGCCGGTTTTGGGGCAGTTATGGGGTTCGAGGGGTGCGGGGCCTGATTGCGAGTCAAGGTTCGGCTACCCCTGCGATTCGGGACGAGAGCACCCCTTCCGCAGCCAGCAGCCCGCATAGCGGGCCGACTACCAGGCACGGAGTGGCTGGTAGTGATCCGCCCTGGCGGATCGTCATGGTTGGCGCGGAGCGCCGACCATGACCCTGTGCCACGGAGTGGCACAGCAA
>NZ_JBHXTM010000091.1:0-24267 GCF_042677325.1 Streptomyces sp. NPDC127117 | reverse complement strand
GTTCCGGACGGGGGCGCCGCTGGTGAGGCTGGTTACAGCCGAAGGGCTCAGAGGCCGAGCTCGACCTCGAACTCACCGGCCTCCAGGATCGCCTTGACCGAGGTCAGGTAACGGGCGGCGTCCGCGCCGTCCACCAGACGGTGGTCGTAGGAGAGCGACAGGTACGTCATGTCGCGGACACCGATGACGGTGCCCTCCTCGGTCTCGATGACCGCCGGACGCTTGACCGTGGCACCGATGCCCAGGATGGCCGCCTGGTTCGGGGGCACGATGACGGTGTCGAACAGCGCACCGCGCGAGCCGGTGTTGCTGATGGTGAAGGTGGCACCGGACATGTCGTCCGGCGTCAGGCCGCCACCGCGGGCCTTGCCGGCCAGCTCGGCGGTCTTCTTCGAGATACCGGCGATGTTCAGGTCGCCCGCACCCTTGATGACCGGGGTCATCAGCCCCTTCTCGGCGTCCACGGCGATGCCGATGTTCTCCGAGTCGAAGTACGTGATGGTGCCCTCGTCCTCGTTGATCCGGGCGTTGATGACCGGGTGGGCCTTCAGCGCCTGGGCCGCCGCCTTGACGTAGAACGGCATCGGGGAAAGCTTGACGCCCTCGCGGGCGGCGAACGCGTCCTTCGCCTTGTTGCGCAGCTTCATCAGCTTGGTGACGTCGACCTCGACGACCGAGGTCAGCTGGGCCTGCGAGTGCAGGGCCTTCATCATGTTCTCGCCGATGACCTTGCGCATGCGGGTCATCTTGACCGTCTGACCGCGCAGCGGGGACGCCTCCAGCTTCGGCGCCTTCGAGGCGGCCGGAGCAACGGCGGCGGCCGGAGCCGGGACAGCGGCGGCGGCCCTGGCGGCCTCCGCGGCGGCGACGACGTCCTGCTTGCGGATGCGGCCACCGACGCCGGTGCCCTTGACCGCGCCCAGGTCGACGCCGTTCTCGGCGGCGAGCTTGCGGACCAGCGGCGTGACGTACGCGCCGTCGTCGCCGGAGGTCGCGGCCGGGGCAACCGGGGTGACCGGAGCGGGAGCCGCGACCGGAGCAGCGGCCACGGGCGCCGGAGCGGCGACCGGGGCGGCGGGCGCCACCGGGGCCGGAGCCGGAGCCGGAGCTGGGGCGGCCGGAGCGGCCGGAGCGGGGGCAGCGGCGACCGGGGCCGGAGCGGCCACGGGGGCCGGCGCGGCCGGAGCCGGAGCGGCGGCCGGGGCAGAACCCGCGGCACCGATGACGGCGAGCTTGGCGCCGACCTCGGCGGTCTCGTCCTCGGCGACGACGATCTCCAGCAGCACACCGGAAACCGGGGCCGGGATCTCGGTGTCGACCTTGTCGGTCGAAACCTCGAGCAACGGCTCGTCGGCCTCGACGCGCTCGCCCTCGGCCTTCAGCCAGCGGGTGACAGTGCCCTCGGTGACGCTCTCGCCGAGCGCCGGAAGGGTTACGGAAACCGACATGGTTTCAGTTGCTCCTTACGAAAGTGCGGAAGTGGTCGGTCGTCGCGCCCGGTCGACTGGATCAGTCGTGGGAGTGCAGAGGCTTGCCGGCCAGGGCCAGGTGCGCCTCGCCCATCGCCTCGTTCTGGGTCGGGTGGGCGTGGATGAGCTGCGCGACCTCGGCGGGCAGCGCCTCCCAGTTGTAGATCAGCTGGGCTTCGCCGACCTGCTCGCCCATACGGTCACCGACCATGTGGACGCCGACCACGGCACCGTCCTTGACCTGGACGAGCTTGATCTCGCCCGCGGTCTTGAGGATCTTGCTCTTGCCGTTGCCCGCGAGGTTGTACTTCAGAGCGACGACCTTGTCCGCGCCGTAGAGCTCCTTGGCCTTGGCCTCGGTGATGCCCACGGAGGCGACCTCGGGGTGGCAGTACGTCACCCGCGGGACACCGTCGTAGTCGATCGGAACGGTCTTCAGACCGGCCAGCCGCTCCGCCACCAGGATGCCCTCGGCGAAGCCGACGTGCGCGAGCTGGAGCGTCGGGACCAGGTCACCCACGGCCGAGATGGTCTCGACGTTGGTCTGCATGTACTCGTCGACGAGGACGTAACCGCGGTCCGTCGCGACGCCGGCCTCCTCGTAGCCCAGGCCCTGCGAGACCGGGCCGCGGCCGATGGCGACCAGCAGCACCTCGGCCTCGAAGGTCTTGCCGTCGGCGAGGGTCACGCGGACGCCGTCCTGCGTGTACTCGGCGCTCTGGAAGAACGTACCGAGGTTGAACTTGATGCCGCGCTTGCGGAAGGCGCGCTCAAGAAGCTTCGAGCTGTTCTCGTCCTCGACCGGGACGAGGTGCTTCAGGCCCTCGATGATCGTCACGTCGGTGCCGAAGGACGTCCACGCCGAGGCGAACTCGACGCCGATGACGCCGCCGCCCAGCACGATCGCGGACTTCGGGACGCGGTCCAGCTTGAGCGCGTGGTCCGACGAGATGATGCGGTTGCCGTCGATCTCCAGGCCCGGCAGCGACTTCGGCACGGAGCCGGTCGCGAGCAGCACGTGGCGGCCCTGGACGCGCTGGCCGTTCACATCCACCGAGGTGGGGGAGGAGAGCCGTCCCTCACCCTCGATGTAGGTGACCTTGCGCGAGGCGATGAGACCCTGCAGACCCTTGTACAGGCCCGAGATCACGTCGTCCTTGTACTTGTGGACGGCGTCGATGTCGATGCCCTCGAAGGTGGCCTTGACACCGAACTGCTCGGACTCGCGCGCCTGGTCGGCGATCTCACCGGCGTGCAGCAGGGCCTTCGTGGGGATACAGCCGTTGTGCAGGCAGGTGCCGCCGACCTTGCCCTTCTCGATCAGAGCGACGTCCAGGCCCAGCTGCGCTCCGCGCAGGGCCGCGGCGTAACCGCCGCTACCACCGCCGAGGATCACTAGGTCGAAAACGGTGCTGGCGTCGTTCGCCACGTCACGTCCTCCATGCATGTGCGCCGTACGCCGGGCCCCGTCGCTGGGGGATGACCGGCCGGTCGGCTGGTGTTCGGCCGCTTTTGTTATTCGGCCCTGTGGTGGGGGCCCTGTCCTGCCGAGAACCCATCTTCGCACTTGTTGACGGTGGGCGGGACGCGGGGCCCGGGTCTGAGACGGATGATCATCGGTCTCAGGGGGTTACCGCTGCGTAGACCCCTACTGATTTCGTCGAGAGCGAAACCGGCCGGATCCGTGCGGCGATGCCATCGGCGTAACACGTACGGCCCCGGGCCTATGCCCGGGGCCGTACGTCACAGCAGCTGCCTCAGCCGAGGTCGCCGGCGGCGGTGCGCTCGGCCAGTCTGACCAGCGTGCGGACCGCGGAGCCGGTGCCGCCCTTGGGCGTGTAGCCGTACGGCGCGCCCTCGTGGAAGGCCGGACCGGCGATGTCCAGGTGCGCCCAGGCGATGCCCTCGCCCACGAACTCCTGGAGGAACAGACCGGCCACCAGGCCGCCGCCCATCCGCTCGCCCATGTTGGCGATGTCGGCGGTCGGGGAGTCCATGCCCTTGCGCAGGTCGGCGGGGAGCGGCATCGGCCAGGAGGCCTCGCCGACCTCCTCGGCGATCTCGTGGATGGAGGTACGGAAGGCGTCGTCGTTCGCCATGATGCCGAAGGTGCGGTTGCCCAGCGCCAGCACCATCGCGCCGGTCAGGGTCGCCACGTCGACGATCGCGTCCGGGTTCTCCTCGGAGGCGCGGGTCAGCGCGTCGGCGAGGACGAGCCGGCCCTCGGCGTCCGTGTTGAGGACCTCGACGGTCTTGCCGCTGTACATGCGCAGCACGTCACCGGGGCGGGTGGCGTTGCCCGACGGCATGTTCTCGGCGAGCGCCAGCCAGCCGGTCACGTTGACCTGGAGGCCGAGGCGGGAGGCCGCGACGACGGCGGCGAACACGGCGGCGGCGCCGCTCATGTCGCACTTCATCGTCTCGTTGTGGCCGGCCGGCTTCAGCGAGATGCCGCCCGAGTCGTAGGTGATGCCCTTGCCGACCAGGGCCAGGGTCTTCTCCGCCTTCGGGTGCGTGTAGGCGAGCTTCACCAGACGCGGGCCGTGGGTCGAGCCCTGGCCGACGCCCAGCAGACCGCCGAAGCCGCCCTTGACGAGCGCCTTCTCGTCGAGGACCTGCACCTTGATGCCGTGCTCCTTGCCCGCGGCGGTGGCCACGGCGGCGAAGGACTCGGGGTACAGGTCGTTCGGCGGGGTGTTGATCAGGTCGCGGGCACGGTTGATCTCCTCGGCCACCGCGACGGCGCGCTCGGCGGCCGCCTTGAACGCCTTGTCGCGCGGCTTGGTGCCGAGCAGGGCGACCTCGCCGAGCGGCAGCTTCGCGCCGTTGCCGTTCTTCTTGCCCTTGGGGGCGAGCTTGTCCTCGCCGCCCTGGTACGCGGTGAAGGCGTACGCGCCCAGGAGCGCGCCCTCGGCGATCGCCTCGGCGTCCTCGGCGGAGGCGACGGGCAGCGCGAAACCGGCCTTCTTCGAGCCGGTCAGGGCGCGGGCGGCCGAACCGGCGGCACGGCGCAGCGCCTCGGTGTCGTACGCCTCGTCCTTCTTCGGGACGGAGCCGAGCCCGACCGCGATGACGACCGGGACCTTGAGACCGGCGGGTGCGGGGAGCTTGGTCACCTCGCCCTCGGCACCTGCGGCGCCCAGGGCCTCCAGGACGGTGGCGAGCTTTCCGTCGAACGCCTTGTCCACGGCCTCGGAGCCCGGCGCGAGGACCAGACTCCCGGTCTTGGACCCAGAGCCCTTGGCGACGCCGACGACGAGTGCGTCGGCGCGCAGCGTCGCCGCACCGGCAGTGCTGAGAGTGAGAGCAGTCACGGTGGTGAAATCTCGCTTCCGTTGAGTTCGTTGTCGGTCGAGGGGTGGGCCGACCGTGCCCGGCGCATCGTAGACGCCGCCGCAATGTGCCGGGAATGAGCCTACGCGCGCCCTTGGTGCGGGAACACGGCGGCGGGCCGTCGGTGGCTCGTTGTGGCGCCACGGTCCCGGTCCCGGACGTCCCGGCCGGGGGCCGTGCGGCCGGAAGGGACGGTGGACATAGGCTCGTTGGAGGTGAAGGACCCTATGGGGGGAGAACCATGCGCGCCCGTGGGGTCGCAAGCACGACGCGAGGAAGCCGGGCGCGAGGAAGCCGGGCGCTGCCCGTCGCCGTACTGATTCTGCTGGCGCTGTCGGCCGGCTGCACCTCGGCACCGGAACCCGCCGGGGAGGACCACTGGCGGCCGGAACCGGGCACCCGCTGGCAGTGGCAGCTCTCCGGCCGGCTGGATCCGACGGTGGACGTCCCGGTGTACGACATCGACGGCTTCGACCACGGGGCCGCGGCGGTCGAGGATCTGCACCGTCGGGGCCGCAAGGTGATCTGCTACCTCTCCACCGGCGCCTGGGAGGACTTCCGCCCGGACGCCGGGAAGTTCCCCGCCTCGGTACGCGGCAGGGGCAACGGCTGGGAGGGGGAGCACTGGCTCGACATCCGCCGCACGGACATCCTGGAGCCGCTGATGGAGCGGCGGATCGAGATGTGCGCCGACAAGGGGTTCGACGCGGTGGAGCCCGACAACATGGACGGCTACCGCAACCGCACCGGCTTCCCGCTGACCGCCGCCGACCAGTTGCGCTACAACCGGCTCATCGCCCGGCTCGCCCACCGGCACGGGCTCGCCGTCGGCCTGAAGAACGACCTCGGGCAGATCCCGCAGCTGGAGCCGGACTTCGACTTCGCGGTCAACGAGCAGTGCGCGCAGTACGACGAGTGCGAGGAGCTGACCCCGTTCGTGAAGGCGGGCAAGGCGGTCTTCCACGTCGAGTACGAGCTGCCCGTCGCCCGGTTCTGCGCCGGGTCGCGGCGGCTCGGGCTCAGCTCCCTGCTGAAGAAGTACGAACTCGGTGTGTGGCGCCAGGAGTGCCCGAAGGGCCGCGCGCAGAACGGCTAACCGAACGTCAGGGCCACCAGGGCCGCCGTCGCCGCCGTCTCCGCCAGCGCGCCGAACACATCGCCGGTCACCCCGCCGAAGCGCCGCACACAGTGCCGCAGCAGGAGCTGGGCGGCCCCGAGCGCGGCCACCGCGGCCAGCGCGTGGTGCAGCGCCCCGTACCCGCCGAGCAGCGCACCGGCCCCCGCACAGCCCGCGACCACCACGGCCCCGACCGACACCGCGCCCCGCCCCGTGACCGTCCCCGCCACCGCTGCGCCCAGCCCCTCCGGACGGGCCGGCGGCACACCCCGGCGGGAGGCCAGGGTGAGCGCGAGCCGGGCGGTGACCGCGGCGACGGCCGCCGCCACCGCGCCGTACGCCCAGCCCCGCCCGTACAGCCCGGCCAGCGCGGCGACCTGGGCCAGCAGCACGAACAGCAGGGTGATCACACCGAATGGCCCAATGTCCGACTGCTTCATGATCCGCAGGGCGTCGTCGGCGGGCTTGCCGCTGCCCAGGCCGTCGGCGGTGTCCGCGAGACCGTCCAGATGCAGACCCCGGGTCAGCGCCGCGGGCACGGCGGCCGAGGCGACCGCGGCGAGCAGCGGTGCCGAGCCGAGCAGCAGCAACAGGCCGCCGGCCGCCGCCGAGAGCAGCCCCACCACGAGACCGGCGAGCGGCGCGCACAGCATTCCGGCGCGGGCGGCCTCGCGGTCCCAGCGGGTGACGCGGACGGGGAGCACGGTCAGCGTGCCGAAGGCGAAGCGGATGCCGTGGCTGTTCAGGGAGGTCACGGCGCGCAGGCTAATCGCTGAGCCCGGCCGATAGATTGCCCGTAACGCGACAGAACATGACAGAAGCGGCTTATCGGGAGTGGGTGGCATGGGTCACTGGTTCGATCAGAACATCGTCGAGCCGGGGAAGCTGCCGCTGCTCCTGGCCCTGGCCTCCTTCGTGCTCACCTTCGCGATCACCCGCTTCATCACTCGGATGATCCGGGCGGGGAAGGGCCCGTTCCGCAACATCACGCCCGGCGGGATGCACATCCATCACGTGGTCCCCGGGGTGGTGCTGAGCGTCGTCGGCGGCTTCGGCGCGGTCGCCAGCGGGCGGGAGGGCGTCACCGCGGGGATCTGCGCCGTGGTCTTCGGCGCGGGCGCGGGGCTGGTGCTGGACGAGTTCGCCCTGATCCTCCATCTCGACGACGTGTACTGGACCGAGGAGGGCCGCCGGAGCGTGGAGGTGGTGGTCCTCACCGCGGCGCTGGTGCTGCTGGTGCTGGGCGGATTCTCACCGCTCGGCGTGAACGAGCTGAGCAGCGACGAGCAGCAGGACCGGCTCGGCGTCGTGCTGACCCTGGTCGTCAACTTCTGCTTCGTGCTGATCGCGCTCTTCAAGGGCAAGGCGCGGCTCGCGGTCGTCGGCACGCTGGTCCCGTTCGTCGCGCTGATCGGCGCGGTCCGGCTGGCCCGGCCGACCTCGATGTGGGCCAGGCGCTTCTACCGCAACCGGCACCGGGCCCGCGCCCGTTCGGTGCTGCGCGCCTACCATCACGACGTGCGCTGGGCGGGCCCGCGGCGCAGGTTCGAGGATCTGATCGGCGGCGCACCGGACCGGGTGCCGCTCCCGGGGCGCAAGTCCTGATCCCGGGGCCGGTCCCGGCGGGGCGCGCGGACGCACATCAGGAGGACGGCGGCGATCGCCACCAGATGCTCCTTGCCCGCCAGATTGTTCTTCAGGAACACCTCGGCCACCATCGCCGCGATCACCAGCGCCCCGGTGAAGCGGGCCCGGTGGACGTAACAGAGGTAGACGGCGAGGCCGACCACCGCCGCGGACGGCCCGGTGTCGATGATCCGGGCGTCCGAGGCCGGCAGCCCGAACGGCCCGTCCGGGCCGAGCGCGACACCGATGCGCGCGTACAGCGTCCCGGCCAGCGTCGCCACGTACGCGATCAGCAGCGTGCGCCACCGGCCCAGGCAGATCTCGGCGGTGCCGAACACCACCAGGATCTGCACCAGCGCCCCCCAGACCGGCAGATCCGGCGCCGGCACGAACAGCGACAACGGCGTACGCAGCAGGGACACCCACAACGGGTCCTCGGCCCGCACCGCCCCGAGGGCGTGCACCACCCCGAGACCCCACGAGTGGTGCTGAAGCGCGTGGAGCAGCGCCGTCAGACAGACCGCGGCGAGGGCCATCGGGATCACCCGCAGCCGGCCGGCTGCGAGCGCCGCGCGTACGGTCGCCGACAGCGGACCCCACTCGCGGCGAGCTGCCCGGCGCAGCGCGCGCACGGGTCTCATCCATCGGCCCCGAGATGCGAGCGGTGCAGCCACTTGGGCAGACCGGGTGCCTCCAGGAATCCCTCGGCGCGGCCCGCGGCGACGCCGATGCGCAGCAGGTCCGAGCTCTTCTCGAACAGCATGAAGCGTGGCTCCCAGATCGGCCGGTACTTGGCGTTGGCGCGGTACAGCGACTCGATCTGCCACCAGCGCGAGAAGAAACTGAGCATCGAGCGCCACAGCCTCAGCACCGGTCCGGCACCGAGCCGTGAACCGCGCTCGAAGACGGACCTGAACATCGCGAAGTTCAGCGAGACCTGCGTGATCCCGATCTCCTCGGCACGCCGGAGGAGTTCGATGACCATGAACTCCATCAGCCCGTTCTCCGCGTTCCGGTCACGGCGCATCAGGTCCAGCGAGAGGCCGTTCGGCCCCCAGGGCACGAAGCTCAGTACGGCGCGCAACTCGCCCGGAGCGCCTTCCTCGGTGGGGGCGTCGCGGCATTCGAGCATCACGCACCGGCCGTCGGCCGGATCACCGAGCCGGCCCAGCGCCATCGAGAAGCCGCGTTCGGTCGCCCCGTCGCGCCAGTCGTCGGCGCGCCGCACCAGTTCGGCCATCTCCGCCCCGGGGATGTCCGCGTGGCGGCGGACGGTCACCTCGTACCCGGCGCGCCCGACCCGGTTGTACGCCTGGCGGACGGTCCGCATCGCCCGCCCCTCCAGGGTGAACTCGGCGGTCTCCACGATCGCTTCGTCGCCCAGCTCCAGGGCGTCGAGGCCGTGCCGTGCGTAGACCGTGCCGCCCTCCTCGCTCACCCCCATCACCGCCGGGATCCAGCCGTGCTCGCGGGCCTCGGCCAGCCACGGCTCGATCGCCCCCGGCCAGGCCTCCGGGTCGCCGATGGGATCACCGGAGGCGAGCGAGACCCCGCCCACCACCCGGTAGGTGACGGCGGCCTTCCCGGTCGGGGACCAGATGACGCTCTTCTCCCGGCGCAGCGAGAAGTAGCCGAGCGAGTCGCGCTCGCCGTGCTTCTCCAGCAGCGCCCGGAGCCGGGCCTCGTCCTCGGGGGTGAGAGGGTCGACGGCCCGGCGGGACCGGAACGCCGCGTACACGACGGCGATCAGCAGCAGCGTGGAGAGCACGTTGATGGTGACGTTGACCCAGCCGGGGGCGGTGATCCCGGGGAAGGCGGCGTCGTTGTCGGCGACCGAGACCAGCCTCAGCGCCCCGTAGCGCCAGCGGTCCAGGAAGGACGCCCGGTAGCCGTCGGACGCGGTGTTGGTGAGGGTGACCAGGCCCGCGGCGATCAGCGAGGTGACCAGCAGTCCGCCGATCGCGACGACGGCCGCCAGCTTCGGGTTGGACCGGTCGCCCTTCGCGTAGAACTCGCGCCGGCCGAGGATCAGGGCCAGGACGAAGGCGGCGGTCAGCGCCAGCGAGATCCAGTTCTGCGGATACCGCCGTACCTCGGGGAACGCGATCACCAGGGCGAAGAGGAGCAGCAGCAGGCCGCTCACCACCATGTTCACGATCCAGGCGGCCCGCTTGCGGCGGCGCATGGTGACCGCCAGGAAGAGTGCGACGACCCCGGAGGAGAAGCCCGCGGTGAGCAGGTAGGGGGTGAAGTAGTTCTCCGTGTTGTGGCGGCGCAGATCGTTGCCGAGAGTGACCCAGACGGCGCTCAGGAAGTTGATGAACGAAACGACGCGCAGGTACCAGATGGCGAATGCCGCGCTGCGCCGGGACCGGACGGTGCTCGGTGGCCGGACGCTGTCCCGCCCGGATGCGTCGGTGGACAATCGGACCTCTCCCATGAAAAGCGATCATATGGTGCATCGCACTGCATGAGGGACTGCGCTGCGGCCGGTGTTCACCGGCCGCAGCAACGCCGGTCCGGGAGCCTCAGGTCGCGTCGCCGTACGCGGCGCCGGCCCCGGCTCCCTCGTCGGCAGCGTCCTTCTCCTCGGCGACGGGGTCGCGTTCGGGCAGCTCGGCCGCGAGTGCGGCCGCCGCCCGGACAAGCGGGAGTGCGAGCAATGCCCCGCTTCCTTCCCCCACGATGACGCCGTGGTCCAGCAAGGGGTTGAGTGCCATCCGGTCCAGCGCCTTGGCCTGGGCCGGCTCACCGCTCGCCTGACCGGCCAGCCACCAGTCCGGCGCCCGGAAGGCGGCCCGCTGGCCCACCAGCGCACAGGCCGCGGAGACCACGCCGTCCAGGATCACCGGCAGCCTGCGCACCGCGCACTGCAACAGGAACCCGGTCATCGCCGCCAGATCCGCACCGCCCACCGTGGCCAGCAGCTCCAGCTGGTCACCGAGGACCGGCCGGGCCCGCCGCAGCGCGTCCCGGATCGCCGCGCACTTGCGCATCCACGCCAGGTCGTCGATGCCCGCGCCGCCGCGCCCGGTGACCACCGAGGCGTCCGTACCGCACAGAGCCGCGATCAGGGTGGCCGCGGCCGTGGTCCCGCCCACGCTCAGATCACCGAGCACCACCAGATCGGTGCCCGAGTCGGCCTCCTCGTCGGCGATCGCCATGCCGAGCCGTACCGCCCGCTCGGCCTCCTCGGCCGTCAGCGCGTCCTCGATGTCGATCCGGCCGCTGCCCCGCCGCACCCGGTGACGTACCACCGACTCGGGCAGCAGCTCCGGATCGCAGTCCAGCCCGGCATCGACGATCCGTACCGGTACGGAGAACTGCCGGGCCAGCACCGCGAGCGGCGTCGCGCCGTCCAGCGTGGCCCGCACCAGCTCGTACGCGCTCCCGGCCGGGCGCCCGGAGACATCCAGTCCGGCCACCCCGTGATCACCGGCGAAGAGCACCACGCGCGGCTGCTCGATCGTCTTGACCGGTACGGACTGCTGCGCGGCCGAGAGCCATTCGCCCAGTTCGTCCAGGCGGCCGAGGGAGCCGACGGGAACGCTCAGGCGCTCCCGGCGTTCCTCGGCATCGCGCCGTACGCCGCCGTCGGGGCGTTCGATCAGGTCGGAGAAGTCGTCCAGATTCACGGGGGTCTGCCTCGCGGGTCGATGCGTCGAGTGGGCCGGTGAGCCCGGCGGCGGGCTCACTGCGGAACAGTACCCGCCGCCTTTCTGACGCCCGGTCGGCGCGAGGCCCCGCGACCGCGGGCGGCCCCGGTCAGCCGCGCAGCACCAGCGCCTGTCCGGCCACCACCAGCAGCACCTGCTCGCACTCGTCGGCGAACGCGGCGTTCAGCCGGCCCAGCTCGTCCCGGAAGCGCCGCCCGGCGGCCGTCGCGGGCACCACGCCCGAGCCGGTCTCATTGGTGACGGCGACGACCGTACGACGCGTTCCGCGTACCGCCGCGACCAGCTCGGCGGCCCGCTCGCGAAGGGCGCCCTCACCGCCCCCGGCCCACGCCGCGTCGTCCCAGGCGTCCACCCGGTCCATCGCGTCCGTCAGCCAGAGCGACAGGCAGTCGATCAGCAGCGGCGGCCCGTCCGACTCCAGCAGCTCCACCAGCTCACAGGTCTCCTCGGTGCGCCAGGCGGCCGGCCGGCGCTCCCGGTGCAGACCGACCCGGGCCGCCCACTCCGCGTCGCCCTCCCGGCCGCCGCCGGTCGCCACGTACACCACCTCGGGGAACGTCTCCAGGCGCCGCTCGGCCTCCACCGACTTTCCCGATCTGGCCCCGCCCGTCACCAGCGTGCGCCTGGGCACCGCCGGGAGGGCGTGGTACTCGCCCACCACCAGCGTCGTCCCGTCCGGCACGGCCCGCGCGCCGGCCGCCGCGAGCCGCCGGTCCAGCTCGGCCCCGGGCGGTGCGTCATGGTCCAGATGGACGGCCACGATCTCGGTGGCCGGGCCGATCGCCTCCACGGCCCGCAGTCGCGCCACCGCGTCCGGCCGCCCCACCACATCGCCGACCACCATGTCGTACGGCTCCGCCACCCGGTCGGAGAGACCGGCGGGCGCGGCCCCCGGCGGCATGTACAGCAGCCGGGGGCCCGCCGGACCGGTGACCTCGTACCCGGTGCCCGGAGCGTCCATCGGCACCGCCCGCACCCGGTGCCCGCTGATCAGCGTCAGTACCCGCCCGTCCGGCACCCGCCCCGCCGGGGGCAGCCCCGCGGGCAGCTCCACGGCGGGCCCGTCGTGCGGATGGGTGAGCAGTACCTGCCGCACCCCGGTGAGCGAATGCCCCGCACGGGCCGCCGCGAACACGGCCCCCGGAGTGAGATCGAGCAGCAGCGCGTCGTCGACCAGCAGCGCGGTCGCGGCCCGCGAGCGCCCGCCACGGGCGACGGCGCAGGCGGCGCAGGGACATTCGGGCTGCGGCAGCCCGTCGGGGGCTCCGGTGCCGAGCAGAGTCAGTTCCACGCCTTTGATCCTCCCGCGTCCGTGCGACCGGTGCGCGACCTGGGGGCGTCCGGACGGGTGCGGAGCCGGTCCCCGTACCGGACGCAGGGACTAGGCTGCGGGGCAGCAAAGCGACCCAGGAGGCGGACATGGCGTGGACGTGGCGGTTCGAGAAGTCCGACGGTACGGAGACGGAACCGGCCCTGCAGCCGGAGGAATTCACCACCCAGGGCGACGCGGAATCCTGGATCGGTGAGCACTGGAAGGAACTCCTCGACGGCGGGGCGGACCAGGTGACGCTCTTCGACGACTCGACGAAGATCTACGGCCCCATGAGCCTCCAGGCGGACCAGGGCTGATCCGCCGCCTCGCGCGAGGAGCGCTCGATCTCCTCTCGTCACTCCTCGCGCGAGGAGGGTCGTCAGATCTCGCCCAGGGTGACCCGCGCCGTCTTCTGCGCCCCGTTGCGCTGATAGGTCACCGTGACCTTCTCGCCCGGCTTGTCCGAGGCCAGCGCCTCCGACAGGGAGGTGATCGTGGTGACCGGCTGGTCGTCGATCCTGGTGACGATGTCGCCGGGCCGCAGGCCCGCCTTGTCCGCGGCGCCGTCCCTCGTCACACTCACCAGCGCCACCCCGGCCGGCTGGTAGTTGTCGTCGACGACGGTGCGGCCGGTGATGTTCAGGGCCGCCCGGCCCGAGTCGGTGACCCTGCCGCTCTCGATGATCTGATCGGCGACCGTCTTCACCATCGACACCGGGATCGCGAACCCGATCCCCGGCGCCGCGCTGCCGCCCAGTTCCGGGTCGGTCGCCGCCAGGGTCGGGATGCCGATCACCTCGCTGTCCAGGTTGACCAGCGCGCCCCCGCTGTTGCCCGGGTTGATCGCGGCCGAGGTCTGCACCATGTTCGCGATCGTCGCGCCGGTGCCGCCGCCGGCGCGGCTCTCGCTGACGGTCCGGCCGAGCGCCGAGACGATGCCCTGGGTGACGCTGGAGGACAGCCCGAGCGGTGAGCCCATCGCCAGCACGATCTGCCCCACCTCGACCTTCTCCGAGTCGCCGAACTTCGCGGGCTTCAGACCGGACGGCACGCTGTCGAGCTTGATGACGGCCAGATCCTGCTCCGGGTAGGCGGCCACCAGCGTGGCCTTCATCACCTTCTCGCCGGTGGCGACGGTGACCTTGAAATCTTTGTCGTTGCCGACCACATGGGCATTGGTGACGATATGGCCCTTGGTGTCGTAGACGATGCCGGAGCCCAGGCCCTCGGAGGCCTCGATCTGCACCACCGACGGCAGCACGTTCTCGATCACGGCCTGGTAGTCGTTCTGGAGATCACTGGCGGTCCGGGAGGCGGAGGCCGGGGTGCTGGGGTCGGACCTCGGTGATTCGGAGGCCGCGTCCGAGCAGCCGCTCACCAGGGCGATCGCACAGACACCTGCGGCCAGGGACAGCAGCAGCCGGCGAACACGGGCACGGGAGTGGAATGCATCCATGTCCGAATCATCGCTTTCGGCCCGGTATGCGGCCTCCTGGGATCGGCCGGGCGGGGCACGCCGCCGGGCAGCCCCGGCGACCCGTACCCGCGTCCTCTCAGCCCCGGACCCCGCACAGGTGCAGCAGCGCGGCCACCCGGCGGTACGGATCGGTGCGCCCGGCCCGGTCCTCCGCGGCGAGCACCTGCTCCAGCTCGGCCGCGGCCGGCAGCTCCACGTCGTTGCTCACGTTGTCCGTGAAGACGCGCACCCCGTACCAGGCGTGCAGCGGCGCCGCGATCCCGGCGAGCGTGGACGTCAGGGTGTCCAGCCGGTCGGCCCGCACGGTGAGGCCCAGCCGGTTGGTGTACGTGTCCGTGTCGAAGGCGGCCAGCGCCCCGGCCCAGTCCCCGGCGGTCCCGGGCCGCATCGCCAGCGCGTCCGCGTTCCGTACGAGCAGTGAGAGCAGTCCGCCCGGGGCGAGCATCCGGGCCAGGCCCGCCAGCATCGCGTCCGGATCCCGGACATACATCAGCACCCCGTGGCAGAGCACCACGTCGAAGCTGCCGGGCAGGAAGTGCACCCCGGTGTCCAGGCCGTTGCCCTCGATCAGCCGGACCCGCTCACGGATGCCCGCGGGCTCGCTGCCGAGCGCCTCCTTGGCCACCCGCAGCATCTCGGCGTCCGACTCCAGGCCGGTCACCGTATGACCGGCCCGCGCCAGGCGCAGCGCCTGGGTGCCCTGGCCCATGCCGACGTCCAGCACCCGCAGCCGCTGCCCGACCGGGAAGCGGGCCGCTATCTGCTCGTCGAGCTGCCGGGCCACCAGCTCCTGGCGGACGGTGTTGCGCAGCCCGCCGAGCCCCTTCAGCCACACCGAGGAGGCTCCGGAGAACCCGGTGACGGGAACGGCATCGTCCGGCCGGCCGGCGGACAGACCGCCGACCGAGCCGGAGACATGCGTACTCAGGGCCGCTCTCCACGCTTGACCTGCGGCTTCGGCAGCCGGAGGCGACGCATCTGAAGCGTGCGCATCAGGCCGTAGGCGACCGCGCCACGCTTGGGCGTATCGGGGAAGCGCTCCTTGAGCTGCTTCTTCAGGCGGATCGAGAGGCCGATCGAGTCGATCACGATCAGCACGATCACCACGAGCCAGAGCAGCAGCGAGATGTTCTGGATGTTCTGCACCTGGATCACGCTGAGAATCAGAATGATCACGGCGAGCGGCAGGAAGAACTCCGCGATGCAGAAACGCGAGTCCACGTAGTCGCGGACGAAGCGCCGCACCGGGCCCTTGTCGCGAGCCGGCAGATAGCGCTCGTCGCCACTGGCGAGCGCCTCACGCTGCTTGGCCATGTCCACACGGCGCGCTTCGCGCTGCCGCTTCATGGCCTCCTTGCGGTCGAGCGGCGCGCCACTGGAGGCGCGACGGCGCTGCGACTGGGCATCGCTGCGCTTGGGGGTGGGGCGACCTTTGGGGGCCTGCGGGTCGCGGGGCTGCTTGGAGAGGTCCGCCATCACCTTGCCGGTGGGCGCCTTCTCTTCCTTCGAACGGCTACGGAACACAAGGCCCAAGGGTACGGGTTCGATCGCCACGACCCCAGGCCGGTCGGGAACGATCCGGCAACGGCCTGCGTCCTCGCAGGTGTGCCGGGGTGCCCGGTACGGGTGACGCAACCGGGTCTCCCTGACCCCCGCCTACTCCTCGGGCCGGAGTGGTGACCTGGTGCAGTCGTCCTTGGGTAGGAGCCCATCCTTGCCCGAACAGTGCGGTAATAGAGGCAGGGCCCGTACTGTGGGTTCTGTTGGAGTGCTGGAGCTCAGTCCGTCAGAAGGGGGCGCGCGAAGCCCATGAGCGGTGTCATGAAGCGTATGGGGATGATCTTCCGCGCGAAGGCAAACAAGGCCCTTGACCGGGCCGAGGATCCGCGCGAGACCCTCGATTACTCGTACCAGAAGCAGCTCGAACTGCTTCAGAAGGTACGTCGCGGTGTCGCCGACGTGGCGACCTCGCGCAAGCGGCTGGAGCTGCAGCTGAACCAGCTGCAGGGACAGTCGTCCAAGCTGGAGGACCAGGGCCGCAAGGCGCTCGCGCTCGGTCGCGAGGACCTGGCCCGCGAGGCGCTGTCCCGGCGCGCCGCACTCCAGCAGCAGGTCACCGACCTGGAGACGCAGCACACCACGCTGCAGGGCGAGGAGGAGAAGCTCACCCTTGCGGCGCAGCGGCTGCAGGCCAAGGTCGATGCCTTCCGCACCAAGAAGGAGACCATCAAGGCCACCTACACCGCCGCCCAGGCGCAGACCCGGATCGGCGAGGCATTCTCCGGGATCTCCGAGGAGATGGGCGACGTCGGCCTGGCGATCCAGCGGGCCGAGGACAAGACCCAGCAGCTGCAGGCCCGGGCCGGCGCGATC
Organism: Streptomyces sp. NPDC127117; assembly: GCF_042677325.1. Classification (NCBI taxonomy): domain Bacteria; kingdom Bacillati; phylum Actinomycetota; class Actinomycetes; order Kitasatosporales; family Streptomycetaceae; genus Streptomyces; species Streptomyces sp. NPDC127117. The sequence goes on along the minus strand of NZ_JBHXTM010000091.1, from coordinate 7,883 downwards.
GACGAGCTGCTCGCCTCCGGTGCCCTGGACGACCCGAGCGGCACGGCGAAGGACGACATCGCCGCCGAGCTGGACCGGATCTCCGGCGGTACGGATGTGGAGCTGGAGCTCCAGCGCATGAAGGCCGAGCTGGCCGGCGGCTCCAGCCAGCAGCAGGCGATCGAGGGCGGCACGCAGGACGCCGCCCAGCAGCAGTCGTCGCAGTCCCCGCACAGGTTCGACAAGAGTTGAGGCGGCGTCATGATCGTACGGATCATGGGGGAGGGCCAGGTCGCACTGGCCGACAGTCATCTCGCCGAGCTCGACGGGCTCGACGACGAACTGCTCGCCGAGATGGAGAGCGGTGACGGACCGGGTTTCCGCACCACCCTCCACGCGCTCCTCGCCAGGGTGCGCGAGCTCGGCACAGCGCTGCCGGACGACTCCCTGGAGCCGTCCGAGCTGATCCTGCCGTCGTCCGACGCGACCCTCGAAGAGGTGCGCGCCATGCTCCGCGACGACGGCCTGATCCCCGGCTGACGCCGTTCGCCCCTCTCCAGCACACGCATGAACCCGTGCCCCGGGTCCGGTCCGCCGGACCCGGGGCACGGGTGTGTCCGGGCCTTTCGCACGGGGCCGGCCCGATTCCCGTGCGACACGCCGTAACGTAGCTTGACGTGACCACCCTCGGAACCGGGGTTCTGCGCGTCCGGCACTGGCTGCGCGACCATCCCCTCGCGCTGGACGCCGCCCTGGCCCTGGCCGTGCTGGTGGCGATGATCGTCGGGTCGTTCGTCCACCCGCGCGCGGGGGAGGGGCCCTCCTTCGGAACCCGTCCGCCCGCGGTGAGCGGCGTGCTGCTGATGGTGGCCGGTGCCGTGGCGCTCATCTGGCGGCGGCGCAGGCCCATGGTGGTGCTCGCGGTCATCGTCGGGCTGACCGTCGTCGAGCTGGTGAAGTCCGACCCGCCCGCGCCGGTGGTCATGGCCACCGTCATCGCGCTGTACACCGTCGCCGCCCGCACCGACCGGCCCACCACCTGGCGGGTCGGTCTGCTGACGGTGGCCGTGCTGACGGCCTCGGCGATGCTCTTCGGCGCGGCGCCCTGGTACAGCCAGGAGAACTTCGGCGTCTTCGCCTGGACCGGCATGGCCTGCGCGGCGGGGGACGCCGTCCGCTCCAGGCGCGCCTTCGTCGACGCGATCAGGGAACGGGCCGAACGGGCCGAGCGCAGCCGCGACGAGGAGGCCCGGCGGCGGGTCGCCGAGGAGCGGCTGCGGATCGCCCGCGATCTCCACGACGTCGTCGCCCACCACATCGCCCTGGTCAACGTCCAGGCCGGGGTGGCCGCCCATGTCATGGACAAGCGCCCCGACCAGGCCAAGGAGGCGCTCGCCCACGTCCGGGAGGCCAGCCGCTCCGCGCTCGACGAACTGCGGGCCACCGTCGGGCTGCTGCGGCAGTCCGGCGACCCGGCGGCGCCCACCGAACCCGCACCGGGGCTCGCCGTCCTCGACGCACTGGTCGACACCGTCCGCCGGGCCGGGCTCCCCGTCGAGGTGGTCTGCACCGACCGGCGGCCCCCGCTGCCCGCGGCCGTCGACCTGGCCGCGTACCGGGTCATCCAGGAAGCGCTGACCAATGTCCGCAAGCACGCGGGCCCCGGGGCCAGGGCCGAGGTGAGCGTCGTACGGGTCGGGTCCACGGCCGAGATCACCGTGATCGACAACGGCTCCGGCGTGGGCGGCTGCCACGGCCACGGCGGCGGGCACGGCCTGCTCGGCATGCGCGAACGCGTCGCCGCGCTCGGCGGCACCCTCACCGCCGGGCCCCGCTACGGCGGCGGATTCAGGGTCCATGCGATCCTGCCCGTCGAGGCCCGCACGGGAGAGTCCGGGGAGCCGGGCGCGGCGGGCCGGACGGGGGAAACCGCATGACAGGGCCCATCAAGGTGCTGCTCGTCGACGACCAGGCGCTGCTGCGCAGCGCGTTCCGGGTGCTGGTCGACTCGGAGGCCGACATGGAGGTGGTCGGCGAGGCGGCGGACGGCGCACAGGCCGTGGAGCTCGCCCGCTCGACCGGCGCCGACGTGGTGCTGATGGACATCCGGATGCCCGGTACGGACGGACTCACCGCGACCCGCATGATCAGCGCCGATCCGGAGCTGGCCGGCGTACGGGTCGTCATGCTCACCACCTTCGAGGTCGACGAGTACGTGGTGCAGTCGCTGCGGGCCGGGGCGTCCGGCTTCCTCGGCAAAGGGGCGGAACCCGAGGAACTGCTCAACGCGATCCGTATCGCCGCGGGCGGCGAGGCGCTGCTGTCGCCCGCCGCGACCAAGGGACTGATCGCCACCTTCCTCGCGCAGGGCGGCAGTTCGCAGGGCGACGGGCCGAGCACCGCGGAGTACTCCGAGCGGCTCGCCGCGCTCACCGGACGCGAGCGCGAGGTGCTCGTCCTGGTCGCGGGCGGCCACTCCAACGACGAGATCGCCGAGCGGCTCGTCGTCAGCCCGCTCACGGTCAAGACCCATGTGAACCGGGCGATGGCGAAGCTCGGCGCCAGGGACCGGGCCCAATTGGTGGTAATTGCCTACGAATCCGGCCTGGTGCGCCCCAGGGTGGAGTGAGGGGTGGAGATACGGCGTACTCCACCTGCGGTATGCGCGGCATAAGAAAGCGACCTGGGGCCGACGCCCCGGGCCCTGCCGGCAGGCGATCGTATAGATGGGCCGGGTCTGTCCCTCAGCCGCCCGCCCACCTGCCGCGTAAGCCACAGAAGAGAGACCCACCCATGTCCTGGCTGTCCAGATTCAGCCTCGCGCAACGGGCCCTGATCGGTCTGATCTCGATCGTCGCGCTCGTATTCGGGGCGATAGCGATCCCGCAGCTCAAGCAGCAGCTGCTGCCCACCATCGAACTCCCGATGGTGTCGGTCATCGCCCCCTACCAGGGTGCGTCCCCCGATGTGGTCGAGAAGCAGGTCGTCGAGCCGCTGGAGAACTCGGTCAAGGCCGTCGACGGCGTCACCGGGATCACCTCGACCGCCAGCGAGGGCAGCGCCGTCATCATGGCGTCCTTCGACTTCGGCAGCGAGGGCACCAAGCAGCTCGTCGCCGACATCCAGCAGGCGGTGAACCGCGCCCGCGCCCAGCTTCCCGACGACGTCGACCCGCAGGTCATCGCCGGTTCGACGGACGACATCCCGGCCGTCGTCCTCGCCGTCACCTCCGACAAGGACCAGCAGGCGCTCGCCGACCAGCTGGACCGCACGGTCGTCCCCGCCCTGGAGGACATCAGCGGAGTCGGCCAGGTCACCGTCGACGGTGTGCAGGACCTCCAGATCTCCGTCACCCCCGACGACCGGAAGCTCGCCGCCGCCGGTCTGAACACCGGCACGCTCTCCCAGGCGCTCCAGGCGGGCGGCGCGACCGTCCCCGCCGGTTCCTTCTCCGAGTCGGGCAAGAGCCGCACCATCCAGGTCGGCGGTGCCTTCACCTCCCTGAAGCAGATCGAGGACCTGCGGGTCACCGGTCAGAACCCGGCCACGGGCAAGCCCGGCGAACCGGTCCGCCTCGGTGACGTCGCCACCGTGAAGCAGGAGCCGTCCACCGCGGTCTCCATCACGCGTACGAACGGCAAGCCGAGCCTCGCCGTGATGGCCACGATGGACAAGGACGGCAGCGCCGTCGCCATCTCGGACGCGGTCAAGGACAAGCTCCCCGACCTCCGCAAGGACCTCGGAGCCGGTGCCGAACTGACCGTCGTCTCCGACCAGGGCCCCGCCGTCTCCAAGGCGATCTCCGGCCTGACCACCGAGGGCGCCCTCGGTCTGCTCTTCGCCGTCATCGTGATCCTGGTCTTCCTCGCCTCGCTGCGCTCGACCCTGGTCACCGCGGTCTCCATCCCGCTCTCCGTGGTCCTCGCGCTGATCGTGCTCTGGACCCGTGACCTCTCGCTCAACATGCTCACGCTGGGCGCGCTGACCATCGCGATCGGCCGCGTCGTCGACGACTCGATCGTGGTCCTGGAGAACATCAAGCGTCACCTCGGCTATGGCGAGGAGCGCCAGTCGGCGATCATCACCGCGGTGAAGGAAGTGGCCGGCGCGGTCACCTCCTCGACCCTCACCACGGTCGCCGTCTTCCTGCCGATCGGTCTCGTCGGCGGCATGGTCGGCGAGCTCTTCGGTTCCTTCTCGCTGACCGTCACCGCGGCCCTGCTGGCATCCCTGCTGGTCTCGCTGACCGTCGTCCCCGTCCTGTCGTACTGGTTCCTGCGCGCCCCGAAGGGCGCCACGGAGAACCCGGACGAGGCCCGTCGCGAGGCCGAGGAGAAGGAGGCCCGCAGCCGGCTCCAGAAGCTGTACGTCCCGGTGCTGCGCTTCGCCACCCGGCGCCGCATCACCAGCATCGTCATCGCGATCGTGGTGTTCCTCGCCACCTTCGGCATGGCCCCGCTGCTGAAGACCAACTTCTTCGACCAGGGCGAGCAGGAGGTCCTCTCCATCAAGCAGGAGCTGGCCCCCGGCACCAGCCTGGCGGCCGCGGACAAGGCGGCCAGGAAGGTCGAGAAGGTCCTCACCGACGACGAGGGCGTCAAGGACTACCAGGTCACCGTCGGCTCGTCCGGCTTCATGGCGGCCTTCGGCGGTGGCACCGGCGCCAACCAGGCCTCGTACCAGGTCACCCTGAAGGACTCGGGCGACTTCGACGCCACGCAGAAGCGCATCGACACCGCGCTCGGCAAGCTCGACGGCATCGGTGACACCACCATCGCCGCGGGCGACGGCTTCGGCAGCCAGGACCTCAGCGTCGTGGTCAAGGCCGCCGACGCGGACGTGCTGAAGAAGGCGTCCGAGCAGGTCCGGGCCGGAGTGGCCGGGCTGAAGGACGTCACCGACGTCCAGAGCGACCTCGCGCAGAGCATCCCGCGGATCTCGGTCAAAGCCACGCCCAAGGCCGCAGAGGCCGGATTCGACCAGGCCACGCTCGGCGCGGCCGTCGCCGGAGCGGTGCGCGGCACCCCGTCCGGCAAGGCGATCATGGACGACACCGAGCGCGACGTCGTCATCAGGTCCGCCCACCCGGCGACCACCATGGCCGAGCTGAAGAACCTTCCCCTCGGCCCGGTGAAGCTCGGACAGATCGCCGACGTCGAGCTGGTCCCCGGCCCGGTCTCGATGACCCGGATCGACGGCCAGCGCGCCGCGACGATCACCGCCAAGCCCATCGGTGACAACACCGGCGCCGTCGGCGCCGCGCTCCAGACGAAGATCAACGAGCTGAAGCTCCCGGACGGCGCCACCGCCACCATCGGCGGTGTCTCCGAGGACCAGAACGACGCGTTCCTGAAGCTCGGCCTGGCCATGCTGGCCGCGATCGCGATCGTCTTCATGCTGCTGGTGGCGACCTTCAAGTCCCTCATCCAGCCGCTGATCCTGCTGGTCTCCATCCCGTTCGCGGCGACCGGTGCCATCGGCCTGCTCGTGATCACCGGCACCCCGATGGGCGTCCCGGCGATGATCGGCATGCTGATGCTGATCGGCATCGTGGTCACCAACGCGATCGTGCTGATCGACCTGATCAACCAGTACCGGGCCCAGGGCATGGGCGTCGTCGAAGCGGTCATCGAGGGCGGTCGCCACCGGCTCCGCCCGATCCTGATGACCGCGCTCGCGACCATCTTCGCCCTGCTCCCGATGGCACTCGGCGTCACCGGCGAGGGCGGCTTCATCTCGCAGCCGCTCGCCGTGGTCGTGATCGGCGGCCTGGTCACCTCGACCCTGCTGACGCTGCTCCTGGTGCCGACGCTCTACGCGATGGTGGAGCTCCGCAAGGAGCGCCGCGCGAAGAAGAAGGCGCTCAAGCGGGCGAAGAAGGCGGGCGTGCCCGCCCCGGCCCCCGCGGAGGCGACCGCCTCCGAGGAGCCGGAGCCCGCGAAGGCGTAACGCCCGGGACGCACAGCGGCCCCGGCACCGTTTCCCACGGTGCCGGGGCCGCTCTGTGTCTCCGGCGGGCCAGGAGGCCCGCACACCGCCGCCTACGGCAGCGCCAGCATCCGCTCCAGCGCGAGCTTGGCGTACTTCTCCGTCTCCGGGTCGACCTCGATCCGGTTGACCAGGTTGCCCTCGGCCAGCGACTCCAGCGTCCACACCAGGTGCGGCAGGTCGATCCGGTTCATCGTCGAGCAGAAGCACACCGTCTTGTCGAGGAAGACGATCTCCTTGTCCTCGGCCGCGAACCGGTTGGCCAGCCGGCGCACCAGGTTCAGCTCGGTGCCGATCGCCCACTTCGAGCCGGCCGGGGCCGCCTCCAGGGCCTTGATGATGTACTCCGTCGAACCGACGTGGTCCGCCGCCGCCACGACCTCGTGCTTGCACTCCGGGTGCACCAGCACATTGACGCCCGGTATCCGCTCACGGACGTCATTGACGGACTCCACCGAGAAGCGGCCGTGCACCGAGCAGTGCCCGCGCCACAGGATCATCTTCGCGTTCCGCAGCTCCTCGGCGGTCAGACCGCCGTTCGGCTTGTGCGGGTTGTAGAGGACGCAGTCCTCCAGCGACATCCCCATGTCGCGGACCGCGGTGTTCCGGCCCAGGTGCTGGTCGGGCAGGAAGAGGATCTTCTCGCCCTGCTCGAAGGCCCACTCCAGCGCCCGCTTCGCGTTGGACGAGGTGCAGATCGTGCCGCCGTGCCGGCCGGTGAACGCCTTGATGTCGGCGGAGGAGTTCATGTACGAGACGGGCACGACCTGCTCGGCGACCCCGGCCTCGGTCAGCACGTCCCAGCACTCGGCGACCTGCTCGGCGGTGGCCATGTCGGCCATGGAACAGCCCGCGGCCAGGTCCGGCAGCACGACCTTCTGGTCGTCGGTGGTCAGGATGTCCGCCGACTCGGCCATGAAGTGCACGCCGCAGAAGACGATGTACTCGGCCTCCGGCCGCGCGGCCGCGTCCCGGGCGAGCTTGAACGAGTCGCCCGTGACGTCCGCGAACTGGATGACCTCGTCGCGCTGGTAGTGGTGGCCGAGGACGAACACCTTGTCCCCGAGCTTCTCCTTGGCCGCGCGGGCGCGCTCCACCAGGTCCGGGTCGGACGGGGAGGGCAGGTCGCCGGGGCACTCGACACCGCGCTCGCTCTTCGGGTCGGCCTCACGGCCGAGCAGGAGCAGGGCGAGGGGCGTCGGCTGGACGTCGAGATCCTGGACGGGGTGGGCCGTGGTCACGTCACGCACCCTTTCTTCTCTGCTGAAAGCCTCTGCGAATAGCTTCCGCGAAGCCTTTTCGTCTAATTGACGCTATCTATCATATCCGGTTCACGTCACTTTGACGATGGCCATAGTGTCTATGTGACGCATCCCCCCGGCCGACCGGTGTGCGAGCATGAATGGAACAGGCAAGCGCTCGGCCCGGAATGAATCCGCGGTCCCGACGGTTGCAACGTCGGCAAGCAGTCTCCGTACAACCCGGGAGAGAAGCAGATGTCCGTATCGGACGAGACCACCACCGTGAGCGACGGCATCCTCCTGTCCGACGCCGCCGCAGCCAAGGTCAAGGGCCTGCTGGAGCAGGAGGGCCGTGACGACCTGGCGCTGCGCGTCGCCGTCCAGCCCGGCGGCTGCTCGGGCCTGCGCTACCAGCTCTTCTTCGACGAGCGTTCGCTCGACGGCGACGTCGTGAAGGACTTCGACGGCGTCAAGGTCGTCACCGACCGGATGAGTGCTCCGTACCTGGGTGGCGCCTCCATCGACTTCGTCGACACCATCGAGAAGCAGGGCTTCACGATCGACAACCCCAACGCCACCGGCTCCTGCGCCTGCGGCGACTCCTTCAGCTGAGCCCTGAAGGAAGCTGAGCCCTGAAGGCGGCGCGTACCGCCTGAGCGCGACGCGGAACGGCAC
>NZ_JBHXTM010000090.1:0-24514 GCF_042677325.1 Streptomyces sp. NPDC127117 | reverse complement strand
TGCTGCCTGGGCCGGCCGTAGGTCGCGAGAACGGCCTCGGCCTCGATCGGGTCACCCAGCGCCGTTCCCGTCCCGTGTGCCTCCAGCACATCGACATCCGGGGTGGACAGTCCCGCGTCCCGCAACGCGGCCTGGATCACCCGCTGCTGCGACGGCCCGTTCGGCGCCGTCAACCCATTCGACGCCCCATCGGAGTTGATGGCTGTGCCGCGTACCAGGGCCAGGACCCTGTGCCCGTTGCGTTCGGCATCGGACAGCCGCTCCAGCAACACCATCCCGACGCCCTCACCCCACCCCGTACCGTCCGCACCGGCGGCGAACGGCTTGCAGCGCCCGTCCGGCGCAAGGCCGCGCTGCCGGCTGAACTCCACGAACATGCCGGGAGTGGCCAGCACCGTCACGCCGCCGGCCAGGGCCATCGTGCACTCGCCCTGCCGCAGCGACCGGACCGCGAGGTGCAGCGCCACCAACGACGACGAGCACGCCGTGTCCACCGTGACGGCAGGTCCCTCGGTCCCCAACGTGTACGCGATCCGGCCGGACGCCACACTCGCCGTGCTGCCGGTCAGCCGGTACCCGTCGAAACCGTCGGCCGGCTCGTGCATCCGAGGGCCGTACTCCTGCGCGGTCGCGCCGACGAACACCCCGGCGTTGCCGCCCCGCAACGACCTCGGCTCGACACCCGCGCGTTCCAGCGCCTCCCACGAAACCTCCAGCAGCAGCCGCTGCTGCGGATCCATCGCCGCCGCTTCGCGCGGACCGATACCGAAGAACTCCGCGTCGAACCCGGCGGCGTCGGCCAGGAAGCCGCCCTCCCGCACGTACGACTTCCCGCGCGCGGCCGGGTCGGGGTCGAACAGCTCGTCGAGGTCCCAGCCCCGGTCGGTGGGGAAGGAACCGATGGCGTCCCGCTCACCGGCCACGAACTCCCACAGGTCCGCCGGGGTGGCGACCCCACCCGGGTAACGGCAGGCCATCCCGACGATGGCGATCGGATCGTCGTCGGCGACTCGTCCCGGCGCAACAGGCTCGGCAACGGCCCCGCCGCCGAGCAGCTCGGCAGACAGGTGCTCGGTCAACGCCATGGGCGTCGGGTAGTTGAAGAGCAGACTGGACGGCAGCCGCAGCCCGGTGGTCACGGAGAGCCGGTTGCCGAACTCGACCGCGGTCAGCGAGTCGAACCCTTGCTCCCGGAATGCCCGATCCACGTCGACCGCGTCCGGCGTCACATGTCCGAGCACGGTCGCGGTGGTGCTGAGGACCAGGTCGAGCAGCATGGTGTCCTGCTCGTCCTCGCTCGCCTCGGCGAGCCTGGTGGCGAACGACACCTCCGTCTGCGGTTCGGCCGGCTGGGTCTCCCCCGTGTCCACCCAGTGCCTTTCCCGCTGGAAGGCGTAGGTGGGCAGGCGAACCCGCCCGGCCTGTGCGAACACGGCCCGCCAGTCCACCTCGACTCCGGCCGTGAATGCCCGGCCGAGCGTCGCCAGCAGCGCCGGCAGCTCCTCGTGATCACGGCGCAAGGTCGGGATCACCTGCACGGTGTCCGGAAGGGACGGCCGGGCCATCGCGCTCAGCACGGCATCGGGGCCGAGTTCGACACAGGCCGTGACGTCGTGGTCCTGCAGGATGCGCACGCAGTCCCCGAACCGGACGGTCGCCCGTACGTGCCGCACCCAGTAGTCGGGGGTGGCCAGCTCGTCCCCGGCCAGTGTCCCCGTGACGTTGGACAGCACCGGAACCGAGGGAGACGAGTAGTCGAGTCCTTCCGCGACCCGGCGGAACTCATCGAGCATGGGATCCATCAGCCCGGAGTGGAACGCGTGGCTCACCCGCAACGAGCTGGTCCGCCTGCCCCGCTCACGGAACACGGAGGCGACTTCCGCCACTTGGTGCAGGTCGCCGGAGACGACGGTCGCCAGTGGGCCGTTCACCGCGGCGATGTCCACGCCGGGGAACTCCCGCACCGCCTCCCGGACCTCGTCCTCGGCAGCCTCGATCGCCGCCATCCCACCGCCGGACGGCAGGTTCTGCATCAGTCGTCCACGCGCGGCCACGAGGGCCGCCGCGCTCGGCAGGTCGAGCACACCGGCCAGATGTGCGGCGACCAGTTCCCCGATCGAGTGTCCGCACAGGATGTCCGGACGGATGCCCCAGTGTTCGAGCAGTCGGGCCAGCGCGACCTCGACGGCGAACAGCGCGGGCTGTGCGTAACCGGTCTGCTGCAGGGCCACGTCGTCGGCGATCACCGCGGCCATCGGCCGGTCGAGGTGCCGGTCGAGTTCGGCGCACACCTCGTCGAACGCCGCCGCGAACACGGGTGACTGCTCACGCAGTTGCAGGCCCATGCCGGTCTGCTGGCTGCCCTGACCGGTGAACAGGAACGCCGTGCGGCCTTCCGCTCCGGCCCGTCCGGTGACGACGGCCGGGGACTCCGTGCCGTCGCGGAGCGCGGCGAGCCCGGTGGTGAAATCGTGGCCGAGAATGGCGGCCCGGTGCTTGAACGCCGACCTGGTCGTGGCGAGTGACAGCCCGACATCGTCGGGTTCGCCGACGGGCAGGGCGTCCAGCAGGCGTCCGGCCTGTGCCTGGAGCGCGGCCGGTGTGGGCGCCGACAGGACCCACGGCCCGGAGGGCGGGGCGGGCAGCCGGGGCGGGCCTTCCGGCCGCTCGACCCCGGCCAGGACGAGGTGGCAGTTGGTGCCGCCCATGCCGAACGAGCTGACCCCGGCGACCGCCGGTCCCGGCCACGTCCTCGGCTCGGTGACCACGCTGAGGCGCAGCTCGTCGAGCGGGATGCGTGGGTTGGGTTCGGTGAAGTTCAGGCTCGCCGGCAGCTCTCCGTGCCGGATGCTCAGGGTGGTCTTCAGCAGGCCGACGATCCCGGCCGCGCCTTCGAGGTGCCCGACGTTGGTCTTGGCCGATCCGACGAGCAGCGGCTCGGCCCGGTCACCGCCGAGCGCGGCGCCGAGTGCGGTCGCCTCGATCGGATCACCGACGGGTGTGCCGGTTCCGTGCAGTTCGACGTACCGCACGTCGGTGGCGCGCACGCCGGCGTCGCGCATGGCCCGCTCGACGACGTCCTGCTGCGCCGCCGCGTTCGGCACGGTCAGCCCGTCGGTGGCACCGTCGTTGTTGACCGCACCGCCGCGGATCACACAGTAGATGTCGTCGCCGTCGGCGACCGCACTGGCCAGCGGCTTGAGCAGTACCGCGCCACCGCCTTCGCCACGCACGTAGCCGTTGGCGCGCGCGTCGAAGGTATAGCAGCGGCCGTCCGGGGACAGTCCGCCGAACTGGGCGGCCATCAGGGCGCTGTCGGCGAAGAGGTTGAGGTTCACCCCACCCGCGATCGCGGTCTCGCAGTCTCCCCGCCGCAGGCTCTCGACCGCGAGGTGCACCGCGACCAGCGACGAGGACTGTGCGGTGTCCACGGTGAGGCTCGGCCCCCGCAGCCCGAGCACGTAGGACACCCGGTTGGCGAGGATGCCGCGGTGCACCCCGGTGATCGCGTGCTGGCCGATCATCCCGGCGTTGCGGACGATCGACGCGTAGTCGTCCCACATCGCGCCGACGAAGACGCCGGTCCGGCCGCCGCGCAGGCTCGTCGGTGCGACCCCGGCGTCCTCCGCGGCCTCCCAGGCCAGTTCGAGCATGAGCCGCTGCTGTGGGTCCAGCAGTGCGGCCTCTCGTGGACTGATGCCGAAGAACGCGGCGTCGAACCGGTCGACCTCCGGCAGGAAGGCACCGAACCTGGTCATCGGCGTCGGTGTCCACCGGCCGGAAGGGACCTCGGCGATCGCGTGCTCGCCGGCCAGCAACAGCCGCCAGAAGGCGGCCGGATCCGCCGCTCCCGGCAACCGGCACGAGATGCCCACGATCGCGACCGCGTTCTCGGCAATGCCCTCGGACATCCAGCAACCCCGCCTTAGCTCGACTCTTCCGGCCAGTGCCCCAGTCAAGGGAGGTCGCTGCGTTCACCGTGGATTCAGTCGCCCGATGAGCCGATGGAGCAAAGTCCTCATACCGGTTCGCATCCGGGGCTTGCGGCAGCTGCAACACAGACGATGAGCGATCTGGGCCGCTGCGGAACGTGCGGAACCTTCCTTGACGGCCTCCAGTGTCGGCCGGGCGTCTTAGCCCCGTCTTGCGACGGCCTTGTCGGTCCCTAAAGCTCAAGGTGAACGGGGGTGTCAACCCAACGGCACTGTCTCATTTGCTGACGTGGAGCGGGGACACCGAGAGGTATGGCCGGGTTCCGGCGCGGCTACGAAGCAGTGACTGCCGCCACGGGATGAGCGTTCCGCGCTGCGGTCGTCACGTCCGCGGACGTGGCGGAGCAGCCGGTTGTCGCCGGTGGGAGCGTCGGGGCGGGGCCAGTTGCTCGCATCCACGGCCAGTACGAGCCGCGCGTTGGCCGCCTTCGGCAGCGGGGCCCGACAGGCGCGATACATACGAGTGGGCTCAAGGAGCGCGTCCGCGCGTCCGCAGCGGCTCGCGCGGAACTTCGGCCCGGGAACGGGACAGCAGGCTCGACGGCCCGCCGGCGAGAAGACGGGCCGCCTGCGAGCACACCGGCGAGAAGACGGATGAACAACGGCCGTTCTCCCGGGCTTCGTCGATCGACATCTCGAAGCGTGGAGAACGGCCGCGTCACATGCTGCCGAATCCTGTAGACCAAGCGGGTCGGGGGACCGACAAGGTTGAACATCGGGTCAAAAAGGCATTGTCCTACCGGTCGTGACCGGTAGGACAACGGCTTCTAGTGCGCTCGGGCCACCGGGCGGTTGTCCCGCAACAGGAACACCGCGATCACCAGGCCGACGGCGATGAGCGCGCTCGACAGGGCGAAGGCCCGCCCGAACCCGTCGGCCATGATCTCGTGCACCCGTGCCGTCGAAGCGCCGTCCTCACCCGGCGCCGCGCGGCCGACCGTACTGATCATGGTTACCGTGGCTGCCAGCCCGAGCGATGCGCCGATGCGCATCGTGCTCTGTTGCAGGCCGGATGCCGCACCGGAGTCACCGTGCGGAACTCCGGCCAGGATGAGCGAGTTGAGCGCGGTGACACTGCTGCCCTGCCCCGCCCCGATCAGCAGCAACGGGCCGAGCACGCCCGCCGCGTACGAGGTGTCCGAGCTGAGGAACGACAGCCAGAGCGTGCCCGCCGTCAGCGAGGCCGCCCCGGCGACGACGACCGCCTTCGCCCCACGGCGGGCGATCAGCCTCGGTGTGGCGACGGCCGCGCCGAAAAGGGTCACCGCGAGCGGCAGGAACGCGAAGCCGGCCTCGATCGGGCTGAAACCCGCGATGTCCTCCAGGAACTGGGTCAGGCAGAACAGCATCCCCGCGCCGACCGTGCCGACGAGCACGGTGTTGACGTACGCCGTCGCCCGTCGCCCGTTCCGGAACAGGTGCAAGGGCACCAGGGGGTGGCTGGCCCGCGCCTCGACCAGGACCGCCGACACCAGCAGCACGATCGCGGCGGCGAACGAGCCGAGCACCCACCTGTCGCTCCAGCCGGCCGAGCCGGCCCTGGTCAGCCCGAACACCAGCGCAACGATGCCGAAGGTCACCGTCAGCGCGCCGCCCACATCGAACCGGCCACGGTTGCGCGGGGACTCCCGCAGTACGAACGGCGTGCCCGCGAGGATGATCAGTCCGAGTGGGACGTTCACGAACAGCGCCGCCCGCCAGGAGATCTCGCTGAGCAGGCCGCCGACGAGCAGGCCGACGGCCAGGCCGAGCCCGGCCGCGGTGGCGAACACCGCGAGCGCCCGGTCGCGGCGACCGCCCTCGGTGAAATTGACCGCGATCAGGGAGAGCGAGGCCGGCTCGGCGAACGCGGCGCCCGCACCCTGCCCGATCAGGGCGACGAGCAGCATCGCCGACGAGTCGGCCAGCGTCCCGATGAGTGAGGACACGGTGAACACCGCGATGCCCGCCAGGAACACTCGGCGCCGGCCGAGCAGGTCGCCTGCCCGGCCGCCGAGCAGCAGCAGGCCGGAGAAGGTGAGCATGTAGAGGTTGGTCACCCACGACAGTTCGCTGAGCGAGAGGTCCAGCCCGGATCTGATCGCCGGCAGGGCGATGTTCAACGACGAGAACCCAATCGCGACCATCAGCTGACAGCCCACGATCAACGCGAGCGAGACCGCCGTCCCCTCCCCCTCGGCCGCGGGCGCGGATCCCGGCGCCGCGGTCACGAAATCGAGTTCGTTGGACATGCGCCGGCCCTAGTGGGAGACCTCGAGCAGCACCCGGCGCCGCCCGACGTAGGCGCTGTGCTTCATGATCTGGTTGCGCACACTGACCTCGTGGATCTCGCGCACCCGCAGCCCGGCGCTCTCGATCTCCTCGGTCAGCATCGCCGGGGTGATCAGGTGGGTCCAGGCCGTGTAGATCCGGCTGTCGGTGACGGCGCCGTCCACGACGCGGTGGGTCACGAAGCTGGTCAGCCGTCGCCGCTCGCCGGGGTCGACGTGCTCGATCATCGTGACCGAGACCGGGGCGACGCTGTCGTGCGCATCGGTGGCCACGATGGTCTCGAAGGGGGCCGCCGAGTCTTCGAGGCCGGGGAACTCCAGCAGGGTCAGCAGGAACCGGCCGTCCTCGGCCAGGTGCTCGCGCACGGAGCGGAACAGACCGGCGCGGTGCTCCTCGTCGAGGTTCCACACGGTGGTCATGCCGAGCAGGATGATGCCGAACGTGCGGCCGAGGGAGAAGGAGCTCATGTCGCCCTCGACGGTCTCGAGCTTGTCCCCCAGCTCGGGCCGGTCGGACTCGGTGAGCCGGTCCGACAGCCGGGCCAGCATGTCGGGCGAGGAGTCGAGGCCGACGACGTCATAGCCCGCTTCCAGGAACGGTATTGTCGTCCGGCCGTTGCCGCACGCCAGCTCCAGCACCGTTCCCGAGTGGGGCTCGGACACGCGCAGCATGTCGTCGATCTCCGCGCGGTCGTTGCGGGTGAAGTGGTTGTAGATCTGGGATCCGTGCGGCCCGTAGATGCTCTCGACCGGCAGCTTCCCGCCGAACAGCGTGTTGATACGGCCTGCGGAACCCGGCAGCTCAAAAGCTGTCTGCGTCATGACTCGCCCCTCTTCTTGTGTTGAGACTCAACACAAGGATCGAGAGGTTCGCTAAGGGACGCCTAGCCCTGATCTAAAGCGCCGGCCCGGTTCGGAACGCCGAAAAGGGCCCGGCACCGGTCGGGAGACCGGTGCCGGGCCGCTTTCGTTTCAAGGGTGGTCACACCATGGACGTCCGGTCGGCGGGCGCCCGTGGTGTGATGTCCTGCTACTCGGCCGTCTTGTGTGCCCGGACCGCGAAGGCGATCACCAGCGCCAGCACTCCGAAGGGCGCCGCCCACACGAAGAGCATGTGTGTCGCGTCGACGACCGAGGCTATGTAGCCCTGCCGCACCGAGTCCGCGAGCCCGTCGATGCCGGCGGGGTCGAGCCGCCCCGACTCACCGGCCAGCCGCGCGTACTCGTCGGCCGGCAGGCGCTGTGCCAGCCCGTCCAGCAGGCGTCCGGTGAACACCGAGCCGAACAACGCGACACCGAACGAACCACCGATGGACCGGGAGAAGGTGACCGTGCTGCTGGCCACCCCCATGTTCGCGCGTTCGACGCTGTTCTGCGCGGTGACCACGGTGACCTGGAAGAGCACACCGAGGCCGAGGCCGAAGACGATCATGTAGAGCGAGAACAGCAGCTCGCTCGTGCCCTGGTCGACCAGCAGCAGCAGACACAGGCCGGCGGCGAACAGGAAGCTGCCGCCGATGAGGATCGCCCGGTGGTTGTCGGTCTTGGTCAGCAGGGTGCCGGAGTACATGGTGGTGACCAGCGACGCCCCGAGCATCGGCAGCAGGAGCAGACCACTGCTGGTGGCCGAGTAGCCGTGCGCCGACTGCTGGTACAGCGGCAGGAACGCGACCATGCTGTACATCGCGAACCCGACCAGGAAGGTCAGGATCTGGGCGATGCTGAAGTTCCGGATGGCGAACAGCCGCAAGGGGAGCACCGGTTCGGCGGCCTTGCGTTCCACCAGCAGCATCGCGACGAACACCACCACGCCGGCGGCGGCGAGCAGCAGGATCTGCGGCGAGCCCCAGTCGTACTTCACCCCTCCCCAGCTGGTGACCAGGACGATCGCGACGGCGAACAGGGCGACCAGCAGCGCGCCGAGGTAGTCGATCCGGTGCTCGACCCGCTGCCCGACGTGGTTGAGCCGGGTCACGACGATCACCAGCGCGATCGCGCCGATCGGCAGGTTGATCAGGAACGCCCACCGCCAGGACGCCGCGTCGGTGAGGAAGCCGCCCACCAGCGGCCCGCCGATCATTGCGACGGCGCCGAGCGCGGCGATGAAGCTCTGGAACTTCCCGCGTTCGCGGGGGGTGGCCAGGTGTCCGATGATCGCGATGACCCCGACGAGCAGGCCGCCCGCGCCGATTCCCTGCAGTGCGCGGAACGCGATGAGCTGGCCTATGGTCTGAGCCACGCCGCACAGCGCGGAGCCGAGCATGAACACGACGATCGCAAAGACCAGGATCCACTTGCGACCGTAGAGGTCGCCGAACTTGCCGTACAACGGCGTCGAGGCCAGCGTGGCCAGGGTGTACGCGGTGACGACCCAGGAGAGCTGATCCACCCCGCCCATCTCGCCCACGATGGTCGGCAGCGCCGTGCTGACGATCATCGCGTCGAGCTGGGCGAGCAACATCGCTAACAGGAGACCGGGTAGGACTCGCATCAGCTCCGTCCGCTCAGCGGTTGTCGTGGACGTTGCCACGCGAGACTCCATTCACTCAACGGTTGATGAGTGAATGACCTTACAAGTGGCACCAGAATTCAGTCAACGCCTGTTGTGCGAACTTGGGTACAGTGGCGCCGTGACCAGATCCGATGAACGCCTGCCCCGCGCCCAACGACGTGCGCAGACAGCCAAGCGGATCCTCGCCGCCGCCCGCGCGCTGTTCACCGAGTCCGGCTACGACCGGACCACCATCCGCGCGGTGGCCGCCAAGGCCCAGGTCGACCCCGCACTCGTCATGCAGCACTTCGGCAGCAAGGACGAGCTGTTCCGGCGGGCGATCACGGTGTCGTCCCAGGAGGCGATGGAGGGCGGCCAGGAGAAGCTGGCCGAGCTGCTGCTCGGCATTCTCGGCGTCAAGCTCGGCGAGGTGCCCGACACATCACTGGCCCTGCTGCGCTCGATGCTGACCTACCCGGAGGCGGCCGAGCAGGTCCGGGCGGCCAACACCCGCCAGCTCACCCAGATCAGCGACGTCATCGGCGGCGACGACGCGGAGTTGCGGGCCGCGCTCACGGTCAGCACTCTGCTCGGCATCACCATCGGTCGCCACCTGCTCGAACTCGACCCACTCCGCACGGTCAACCCGGAACGCATCGCCGACGTGATGAAGCCGTGTCTGGAAGCCCTCACGGACAAGAAGCGTCAGGGCCTGCCGGACCCAGGTCACTAGGTCCCGCCCTGCCCGTCGAGGATGGTGATCGCCCGTTCGGGGCAGGCGACGGCACCCCGGCGGACCGCGGCGGCCAGCCCGTCCGGGACGTCGAACTCGCCCATCTCGTTGAAGCCGTCCTCGGAGAGCGTGAACACCTCGGCGGCGCGGGCCTGGCACATGGTGTGCCCCATGCACAGTTCCGGGTCGACGCGCACCTTCATGCCGGAGCTCCCACGGTGACATCGAGGTCGAACACGCCGAGTGCCGGTGAGTAGTGGTGCCTAGGGGCGGTGCCGGGAGTCAGGTGGTAGCTCGGGATCCTCTCGTGCCAGACCTCCACGGCCAGCTGGATGATCCGGCGGGCGAGGTGCATGCCGAGGCAGCGGTGCGGGCCCGCGCCGAAGGCGAGGTGCCTGGTCACCTGCCGGTCGAAGTCGACCCGGCCGGCGTCGGTGAAGACGTCCGGATCCCGCCCGGCCATGCCCCAGGACATCAGCACCCGGTCGCCCTTGCGCAGGGTGACCCCGTGCCGCTCGACATCACGGGTCACCACCCGGCCGGTGGTGGACACCGGTTCGTGCCGGATCAGTTCCTCGACGATGCGCGGAATGGACTCCGGGGACTCCACGACCATGCGCTGCGCCTCCGGGTCCGTGGCCAGGTACCGGAAGACCAGGCCCAGCTGGGAGGAGGTGGTGTCCAGGCTGGCGAGCATCGCGACGAACAACGCGTTGATCATCTCGTCACGGGTCGGCGGGCGCCCGTCGTAGGAGGCGTGCAGCAGCCTGCTGATCACATCCCGTCTGCCCTCGGTGCCCTCGGCCCTGCGCCGGTCGATGGCCGCTCCGAAGAAGTCCCACAGCGGTTTGTTCGCCGCACGCAACTCCTCGTCGGTACGGGCGCTGGGGATGCCGACCCGGCGCAGCCAGTCCTTGTGGTCCACGAACGCCTTGAGGTGTTCGCGACCGATACCGAACGCGATCAGGAACGCCTCGGACGGCAGCACCGAGGCGTACTCGGAGATCAGCTCGCACCGTCCTTTGCGGACGATCGGCTCGACGGTGTCGATGGTCGCCTGGCGCAACTGCGGGGTGAAGTGATTGACCGCGCTCGGATTGAACAGCTCGGCGAGCGTCTGGCGCCATTTGCGGTGGACGTCGCCGTCGAGCTGGATCGGGATCAGCTTCTCATGGAAGATCCGCCGGTGCGGCACGGTGAGTTCGGCGCTGGAGAAGATGTCCGGGTTCTTCGCCGCCCACTCGATGTCCTCGTACCTGGTGAGGATCCAGAACCCGCCGTGCTCCTCGGACCGGACGATCGGCGCGTGTGCGCGTATCTCCTCCCAGTGCTCGACGGTGGACTGCTGCAACCACGGCGCGTAGATGCTCCAGTTCCGGATGCGTTCCTCGAGCGTGGCCGGTATCTCCGGCGCTTCGGTCATGATCGTCCCCTCCCGGCAGCGACTGGTGGTGGTGCCGCCCAGCCTCGCCACCCCCGCTAACCGGAACCTTCGTCCGCCCTAAAGCCTTTAGACGGTTGCAAGGGGCTCCTTAGCCCGCGCCGTGAGCCTTTCATTCGTGACCACCCAACTGACCGCCGAGGACAAGCTCCGGGACTACCTGCGCCGGGCGACCGCCGAACTGCGCGACACCCGCAGACAACTGGCCGAGGTCGAGGCCAGAGCGGCCGAGCCGGTCGCGATCGTGGCGATGGCCTGCCGGTACCCGGGAGACGTACGAGACCCGGACCAGCTGTGGCAGCTGGTGTCCGGCGGTGTCGACGCGATCACACCGTTCCCGGCCAACCGCGGGTGGCCGCTGGGCGAACTGCACGACCCGGACCCCGAGCGGCACGGGCGGTCCTACGTGCGCGAGGGCGGGTTCCTGCACGACGCGGACGAGTTCGACGCCGAGTTCTTCGGTATGAGCCCACGCGAGGCCGCGGCGACCGACCCGCAGCAACGGCTGCTCCTGGAGATCGCCTGGGAGGCGGTGGAGCGGGCCGGGATGGACCCGGCGGAGCTGCGCGGCAGCCGGACCGGCGTGTGGACGGGCGTGATGTACGACGACTACGCCGCCCGGCTGCGTCCCATGCCCGCGGAGTACGAGGGCTACCTCGGCAGCGGCAGCGCGGGCAGCGTCGCCTCCGGCCGGATCTCCTACACCTTCGGCTTCGAGGGGCCCGCGCTCACGGTCGACACCGCGTGCTCGTCCTCCCTGGTCGCCATCCACCTCGCCGTGCAGTCGCTGCGGCGCGGCGAGTGCGATCACGCGCTGGCGGGCGGTGTGACGGTGATGGCGACCCCCGACACCTTCATCGAGTTCAGCCGGCAGCGTGGCCTGGCGAAGGACGGGCGCTGCAAGCCGTTCGCCGCGGCTGCCGACGGCACGAGCTGGGCCGAGGGCGCCGGCATCGTCATGCTGCGCAGGCTCTCCGACGCCCAGCGGGACGGGAACCCGATCCTCGCCGTCGTGCGCGGCAGCGCCGTCAACCAGGACGGCACCAGCAGCCAGCTCACCGCGCCCAACGGACCGTCGCAGGAACGGGTCATCCGCGACGCGCTGGCCGACGCGGGCCTCTCCCCTTCGGATGTGGACGCGGTCGAGGCGCACGGAACCGGCACGACGCTCGGGGATCCGGTCGAGGCCGGGGCCCTGCTCGCCACGTACGGCGGCGACCGGCCGACTCCGCTGCTGCTGGGATCACTCAAGTCCAACCTCGGCCACACCCAGGCCGCCGCCGGGGTCGGCGGTGTGATCAAGATGGTGCAGGCCATGCGGCACGGGATGCTGCCGAAAACCCTGCACATCGACGAACCGACCCCGCACGTGGACTGGGCCTCGGGCGAGGTGTCGCTGCTGACCGAGCACACCCCGTGGCCCGGCCCCGACGACACCGCCGACCGGCCGAGGCGAGCCGCGGTGTCATCGTTCGGCATCAGCGGCACCAACGCCCACATCGTGCTGGAGCAGGGCCCCGAGGCGACGCTGTCGCCGGGAACCGCCGACGCGCCGTGGGTGCTGTCGGCCGGTTCGGCCGCGGCCCTGCGGCAACGTGCCGAGGAGTTGGCGAGCACGGCGACCACCACCGCGCCCGGTGCTGTCGCCCACACACTGGCCACCCGCAGGGCACACCTCGGCCACCGGGCCGCGCTGCTCGACGACGTGCCGGCCGGCTTGCGTGCGCTGGCCGAGGACCGCCCGGCCCCCGGGCTGGTCCGAGGGATCGCCCAGGACGGCCGCTGCGCGTTCGTCTTCCCCGGGCAGGGGTCGCAGTGGGTGGGCATGGCGACCGGGCTGATGGCCGAGTCACCGGTGTTCGCCGAGTCGATCCGCCGCTGCTCCGCGGCGATGGCCCCGTTCGTCGACTGGGACCTGGTCGAGGAGCTGGCCGGCCCGCTCGACCGGGTCGATGTCGTGCAGCCCGCGTTGTTCGCCGTCATGGTCTCCCTGGCCGAGCTGTGGAAGTCGGCCGGTGTCCGGCCGGACGCCGTCGTCGGGCACTCGCAGGGGGAGATCGCGGCGGCCTACGTCGCGGGCGCCCTCGGCATCGACGATGCCGCCCGGATCGTCACCCTGCGGTCCAGGGCCCTCACCGCACTCGCCGGCGGGGGCGGCATGGTGTCGGTGGCACTGCCGGCGAAGGAGGTCGAGGCGCTGCTCGGCGCCGGGGCCGGCGTCGCGGCCGTCAACGGTCCGACATCGACCGTGGTGTCCGGACGGAACGAGGCGCTCGACGACCTCATGGCGTTGTGCGCGAAGAGGGACATACGCGCGCGGCGGGTGCCCGTGGACTACGCGTCCCACTCCCCGCAGGTCGAGCAGATCCAGGACGAGCTGCGTACCGCGCTCGCGGGGATCACACCCCGGCCGTCGAGCGTGCCCTTCTACTCCACGCTGACCGGCGAGCTCATCGATACGTCCGCCCTGGACGGTGACTACTGGTACCGCAACCTCCGCGAACAGGTGCGGTTCGCGCAGGCGACGGCGGCGCTCGCGGACGCGGGGCACGGTCTGTTCATCGAGGTGAGCCCGCACCCGGTGCTCACCGTCGGCCTCGACCACACCGCCGTCGGCACCCTGCGGCGCGACGAGGGCGACCTGCGCCGGTTCCGCGCCGCGGCCGCCGAGGCATATGTCCACGGCGCGAAAGTCGACTGGGCGACCCTCATCGAACCCACCGAACCGGTCGACCTGCCCGCCTATCCGTTCCAGCGCAGCCGGTACTGGGTCGACACCGTGGCCGGCAATGTCACCGATCTCGGTCTCGGGCAGGCCGACCACCCCCTGCTCGGGGCCGTGGTCGACACCGCGCACACCGGCGAGACCGTCCTCACCGGACTGCTGTCGCTCCTGCGCCAGCCGTGGCTCGCCGACCATGCGGTGTCGGGTACGCCGCTGCTGCCCGGGGCCGCGTTCGTGGAGCTGGCGGCCCATGCCGGGCACCTGACCGGCTGCGGCCGCATCGCCGAGCTGACCCTGCACCAGCCGTTGCCGCTGCCCGAGACGGCGTCCGTGCGCGTGCAGGTGGTGGTCGGCGCGGAACGGGACGGTCACCGCGAGATCAGCATCCACAGCGGCGGCGACGAGCAGTGGACCGTCCACGCCTCCGGTCTGCTCTCGCCGGACACCGACGCCCCCGTGCCGTCCCTGTCATGGCCACCCGAGGACGCGAAGGAACTCGATGTCCGAGGCGCCTACGAGCGGCTCGCCGAGGTGGGCCTCGGATACGGTCCGGCGTTCCGCGGCCTGGTGGCGGCCTGGCAGGGCGAACGGGTGCGTTACGCCGAGGTGGAGCTGCCGGTCGAAGCCGGCAAGTTCGGGGTGCACCCGGCCCTGCTCGACGCCGCGCTGCACGCCGCGGCGCTCGGCGGTGCGGCGCGGCTGCCGTTCAACTATCGCGACGTGACCCTGCACGCCGTCGGCGCCACCCGGGTCCGGGTCCGGCTGACCGAAGTGGACGGTGACACGGTCTCCGTGCTGATCACCGACGAACAGGGTGAACCGGTGCTGGAGATCGGTGCCCTGACCGTGCGTCCGTTCACCCCCGGCTCGCAGGCCTTCCGGCCGCCGCTCTACGCGCTCGACTGGGTCGAGGCCGAGGCCACCGAGGACAAGGACCGCGTCGTCGCGGACTTCACGGCTCGGACCGACGTTCGCTCGGCCACCACCCGGGCGCTCCAGCTCGTCCGCGACCACGCTGCCGAGGGGCCGCCCGTGACGGTGTTGACCAGGCGAGCCGAGGGAGCCGGAGCGGTCGACCCCGTCGGTGCGGCCGTGTGGGGGCTGATCCGCACCGCGCAGGCCGAGCACCCCGGCCGCTTCGCCCTCCTGGATGTCGACGAGGTGCCGGCCGAGGTGGCCGCCACCGGCGAACCGCAGCTGGTGGTACGGAACGGTGTCGCCATGGCTCCCAGGCTGGCCCGCGCCGGCGAGGGAATGCCGGTGCCCGCCGGACCGTGGCGGCTGGCCCGGGGCGCGCTCGGCAGCCTCGACCGGCTGCGCCTGGACCCGTGTCCCGAGGTCGCGGATCCCCTGACGACCGGTCAGGTCCGTATCTCCGTGCGCGCGGTCGGGGTGAACTTCCGGGACGTGCTGATCACCCTGGGCATGGTGCCCGACGACGACCGGGCCGCGGCCACCGAGGGCGCGGGCGTGGTCACCGAGGTCGCGCCGGACGTGACCGATCTGGCACCCGGTGACCGGGTGATGGGCCTGTTCGCGGGTGGCGCCGGACCGGTGACGGTCACCGACCGGCGTCTGGTCACCCGGATGCCGCGCGGCACGGGGTTCGCCGAGGCCGCCGGCATGCCGATCGTGTTCCTGACCGCCTACTACGGGCTGGTCGACCTGTGCGCCGCGCGGCCGGGCGAGCGGATCCTGGTGCACGCCGCGGCCGGCGGGGTCGGGATGGCCGCCACCCAGCTGGCCCGCCATCTCGGTCTCGACGTGTTCGGCACCGCGCACCCGGCCAAGTGGTCCGCGCTGGACATTCCGGCCGACCGGCTCGCCTCGTCGCGCGACCTCGACTTCGCCGACCGGTTCGCGGATCTGGACATCGTGCTGAACTCGCTGGCAGGCCCCTTCGTCGACGCTTCGCTGCGGACCATGCGGCCGGGCGGCCGGTTCCTCGAACTCGGCAAGACCGACATCCGTTCCGGGCTGCCCGGCTACCGCGCCTATGACCTCGCCGAGGCCGGCCCCGACCGGATCGGCGAGATGCTCGCCGAACTCCGCGACCTCGTCGAGGCCGGCGTACTGCGGCCGCTGCCGGTCACCGCATGGGACATCCGGCACGCCCCCGACGCGTACCGCCACCTCAGCCAGGCCCGTCATGTCGGCAAGGTGGTGCTGCGTGTCCCGGCACCGCTCGACCCGGCCGGAACGGTGCTGATCACCGGCGGCACCGGCGGCCTCGGCACTCTCGTCGCCCGGCACCTGGCCGCCGCCGGCATGCGCAACCTGGTCCTGGTGAGCCGGTCCGGCCGTGCGGTCGACACATTTGGCATGGACGCCGAGGTGACGATCGTCAAGGCGGACGCCGCCGACCGCGACGCCCTGGCGGGGGTGCTCGCCGCCATCCCGGCCGAGCACCCGCTCACGGCCGTGATCCACGCGGCGGGGGTGCTGCGGGACGCAACCGTGGACCGGCTCACCCCGGAGGACCTGGAGGCCGTGCTGCGCCCCAAGGTCGACGCCGCGGCGCACCTCGACGAGCTGACCCGTGACCTGGACCTGTCGGCGTTCGTGTTGTTCTCCTCGCTCGCCGGCACACTCGGCGGCCCGGGGCAGGCCAACTACGCCGCGGCGAACGCGTTCCTCGACGGCCTCGCCAGGCGGCGGCAGTCCGAAGGGCTGCCCGCCACGTCGATGGCGTGGGGTCTGTGGGCCACGCCGAGCGGTATGACCGGTCATCTCGGCGACGCGGACCGCGACCGGCTGGCCCGCGACGGCCTGCCCGCCATGTCCGACGAGCAGGTGCTCGCGCTGTTCGACGTGGCTGTCGGCAGCGCCCTGCCGGTGGTGGTGCCGGCGGTGATCGACACCGCGGCGCTGCGCAGAGCCGATGCCGTGCCCCCGGTCCTGCGTGGCCTGGTGGGAA
Source organism: Streptomyces sp. NPDC127117 (assembly GCF_042677325.1). NCBI lineage: Bacteria > Bacillati > Actinomycetota > Actinomycetes > Kitasatosporales > Streptomycetaceae > Streptomyces > Streptomyces sp. NPDC127117. The sequence continues at coordinate 7,945 of NZ_JBHXTM010000090.1, read as the reverse complement.
CGGCCCGCACCAGGGTCAGGACCGCCGGCGCACCCGACGCGTCGTGGGCCACGCGGCTCATCGGCCTGTCCGAGCGTGCCAGGTTCGACTCGGTGCTCGGCCTGGTGCGATCCACCGCTGCCGCCGTGCTCGGCCACGGCGGCATACAGGCGGTGGCCGACACCCGGGCGTTCAAGGATCTGGGTTTCGATTCGTTGACCGCGGTCGAGCTGCGCAATCGCCTCGCCGCGGCGACCGGGCTCACCCTGCCGGCGACCCTGGTGTTCGACCATGCCACGCCCCGCGCACTGGCCACCCACCTTCGTGACCGGCTGGTTCCCCGGCAGGCACCGCCATCCGTGCTCGACGAGCTGGACCGGGTGGCCGCCGCACTGCGCGAGGTGGAGGATCCGGCCACCCTGCTGCGGGTCGGTGACCGGCTGCGCGACCTGCTCGCCGGCGTTGCCCCGCCGGACGAGGTGGACGAGCGGCTGGAGACCGCGTCGGACGGGGAGATCTTCGACTTCATCGACAACGACCTGGAGGTGCGGTGACCACCGAGGCGAAGCTGCGCGACTACCTCAAGCGCGTCACCGCGGACCTGAGCCGCACCCGGCAGCGCCTGCGCGAGGTCACCGACGCCGACCGTGAACCCATCGCGATCGTGGCGATGAGCTGCCGGTACCCGGGCGATGTGACTTCGCCGGAAGAACTGTGGGAGCTGATCGCCGCCGAGGCCGACGCGATCGGACCGTTCCCGGCCGACCGCGGCTGGGACCTCGATGCGCTGTACGACGCCGACCCGGACCTGCCGGGCCACAGTTACGTGACCCGGGGCGGGTTCGTCACCGGTGCGGACCGCTTCGACGCCGGGTTCTTCGGCATGAGCGCGCGAGAGGCCGCCGCGACCGACCCGCAGCAACGGCTGTTGCTGGAGACCTCGTGGGAGCTGTTCGAGCGCGCGGGCATCGCCGTCGACACATTGCGCGGCAGCGACACCGGCGTGTACGTCGGCGTGATCGCCCAGGACTACGCCAACAGGCTGCACGAGCCGGCGGACGGGGTCGGCGGGCATCTGCTCACCGGGACCACGACCAGCGTGGCATCCGGCCGGATCGCGTACACCTTCGGCTTCGAGGGCCCCGCGCTCACGGTGGACACGGCGTGCTCCTCCTCCCTCGTCGCGCTGCACCTCGCGGTGCGGGCACTGCGCAGGCGTGAGTGCGGGCTCGCGGTGGTCGGCGGGGTGACGGTGATGGCCACGCCCGGGGTGTTCACCGAGTTCAGCCGGCAACGCGGGCTGGCACCGGACGGGCGGTGCAAGGCGTTCGCCGCCGCGGCCGACGGGACCGCGTTCGCCGAGGGCGCCGGCATGCTGCTGGTCGAACGGCTGTCGGACGCCGTACGGCACGGCCACCCGGTGCTCGCGGTGGTGCGGGGCACCGCGATGAACTCCGACGGCGCGTCCAACGGGTTGACCGCGCCCAACGGTGCCGCGCAGGAACGTCTGATCCGGCAGGCGCTGGCGGACGCCGGCCTGTCTCCCGCCGATGTCGATCTGGTGGAGGCGCACGGCACCGGAACGACGCTCGGCGACCCGATCGAGGCCAGAGCCGTGCTGGCCACCTATGGCCAGGACCGGGCGGAGCCACTGCGGCTGGGGACGGTCAAGTCGACGCTCGGGCACACCCAGGCAGCCGCCGGGGTGGCCGGCGTGATCAAGGCCGTCCAGGCCATCCGGCACGCCACTCTGCCGAAGACCTTGCACGTCGACGCACCGACCCCGCACGTCGACTGGACCGAGGGCAGGGTCGAGTTGCTCACCGCGTCGGTCCCGTGGCCCGCGGCCGACCGGCCGCGCCGGGCCGCGGTGTCCTCGTTCGGCATCAGCGGAACGAACACGCACGTGATCCTGGAGGAGGTGTCGGCGAGCCCCGAGCCGGACCCGGACCCGGCCCCGCCGGTCGGCGCGGTGCCCTGGTTGCTGTCCGGGCCGGACGACGCCGGTGTGCGTGCCCAGGCCGACTCGCTCGCCCGCCATCTGGAGGACCATCCCGACACCCGTCCGGTCGACGTGGCCGTGACCCTCGCCAGGCACCGCACCGCGCTGCCCCGCCGGGCCGCTGTCGTCGCCGCCGACCATGACGGTCTCCGCACCGCTCTGACCACGGTGAGCGGTCAGGGCGAGGCGGGTGAACTCGGTGGGGTGGCGTTCCTGTTCACCGGTCAGGGCAGTCAGCGCGCCGGGATGGGCCGGGACCTGGCCGCCAGGTTCCCGGTGTTCGCTGCGGCATTCGACGAGATCGTGGACCGTTTCGACGGCCTCCGCGAGGTGATGTGGGGCGTGGACAGCGAAAGCGCCCTTCAGGACACCGGGTGGACACAGCCGGCCCTGTTCGCTTTCGAGGTCGCCACGTGTCGGCTGCTGGAGCACTGGGGTGTGCGTCCGGACCTGATGATCGGGCACTCGGTGGGAGAGATCGCCGCCGCGCACGTGGCCGGCGTGCTGTCCCTGGACGACGCGTGCACCCTGGTCGGCGCCCGTGGCCGGCTCATGCGGGTGCTGCCCGCCGGTGGCGCGATGGTCGCGGTGGAGGCGGGTGCGGACGTCCTCGCCGAGGCGGTGGCTCCGGTGGCCGACCGGGTGACCGTGGCAGCGGTCAACACCGACCGGTCCGGCGTGCTCTCCGGCGACGAGGAAACAGTGCTCCGGCTCGCGGAGGAACTGGCCGCACGAGGGCACCGGACCAAACGGCTGCGGGTCAGCCACGCGTTCCACTCGCCCCGGATGGAACCGATGCTGGCCGAGTTCCGTACCGTCGCCCAGAGCCTCACCTACCGGGAACCCCGGATCGCCGTGGTGTCCAACGTGACGGGTGAGGTTGCCCCGGCCGACCTGCTGTGCTCACCCGAGTACTGGGTCGAACACGTCCGCGCGACCGTGCGGTTCGCCGACGGCGCACGGGCGGCACGTACCGCGGGCGCGGAGACGTTCGTCGAGGTCGGTCCCGACGCCGTGCTGGCCGGGATGGTGGGCTCCGTGCTCGGGGACGAACCCGGGGTCGCGCTGCTGCCGGTGGCCAGGGCGAACCGGCCGGAGGACCACACCGCCACCGAGGCGCTCGCGGGGTTGCATGTCCGCGGCGCCGACGTGAACTGGGATGCGTACTTCGACGGAACGGGCGGTCGCCGGATCGAGCTGCCGACGTACTCGTTCCGCCGGGACCGGTACTGGCTGGCCGGGCGGGTCGGGGACGGCGGCGCCGGGCACGCCCTGCTCGGGACCGCGGTCCGGCTGGCCGAGCGCGACGAAGTGGTGTGCACCGGGCGGCTTTCGCCCCGGTCGCACCCGTGGCTGGCCGACCACACCATCGCTGGTGCCCTGCTGCTCCCCGGCACGGCGTTCGTCGACCTGGCCGACCACCTGGCCGACCAGGTCGGTGCGGCCGGGATCGAGGAACTCACCATCGAGGTGCCACTCGCCCTGCCGGACCGGGATTCGGTGACCGTCCAGGCTGTTGCCGGCAGCGCCGACGAAACGGGACGCCGGCCGGTCACCATCCATTCCCGTATCGATGACGGCGAGTGGGTCCGGCACGCGAGCGGTGTCCTCGCCGGCACCAGCGCACCGGTGCCGGACCGGATGGCGTGGCCGCCCGCCGGGGCCACACCGGTCCCGGTCGACGACTTCTACCCGAGCATCGCGGCGGCCGGCTACGGCTACGGCCCCGCGTTCCACGGATTGCGCGCCGCCTGGCGAGCGGGCGCCGAGGTGTACGCCGAGGTGCGGCTGCCCGACGGGACCGACAGTGCGGGCTACGGCGTGCACCCCGCGCTGCTCGACGCCGCGCTGCACGCCATCGGTCTCAGCGGTACCGATACCGACCGGGTCCGGCTGCCGTTCGCCTGGTCCGGCGTGCACCGTCACGCCGACGCGGCGACCCAACTGCGGGTGCACATCCGTCCGCTGGGGACGGACAGCTACCGGCTGGTGTGCACCGACCCGGCCGGCGAGCCGGTGCTGACCGTCGAATCGCTGACCATGCGGCCGGTACCGAAGGGGAGCCTGGCCACGGACCGGTTGCTGGACATCGGCTGGACGCCGGTGACGCCGGGCTCCGCAGAGCGGCTGGACGTCGTGTGGTGCTCGACCGCGGACGAGGCCCTGCGGGTGGTGCAGGATCGTCTCGGTGCGGAGGGGCCGCCGCTGGTGATCGCGACCCGCGACGCCGTCGCCGCCGTCCCGGGCGACCGGGTCGCCGACCCGTCCCGGGCAGCGGTGTGGGGGCTGGTGCGGTCCGCACAGGCCGAGCACCCCGACCGGTTCGTGCTCGTGGACACCGACGGGGAACTCCCGCCCGGCCTTCCCACCGATCATCCCCAGCTCGCGATCCGCGGCGGGATCCCGCACGTTCCCAGGATCGCGGTGGGCAGTCCTTCCCGGCTGCGGGTTCCCGGCGAGCCGTGGCGACTGGACGTCTCGGCCGAGCGGGGCACCACCGACAGCGTCGAGCTGGTGCCCTGCCCGGAGGTGATCGCCCCGCTGGCGGCCGGAGAGGTCCGCGTGTCCATGCGTGCCGCCGGCGTGAACTTCCGGGACGTGCTGATCGCGCTCGGCAGGTATCCGGGCGAGGCCACGATCGGCAGCGAGGGCGCCGGCGTGGTCGTCGAGGTCGGTGCCGAAGTCACCGGCCTCCGGCCGGGTGACCGGGTGATGGGCATGTTCGCCGGCGCCGCCGGTCCCCTCTCGGTGACCGACCACCGGCTGGTCACCCGGATACCGGCCGGATTCACCTTCGCCGAGGCCGCGGCGACACCGATCGTGTTCCTCACCGCCTACTACGGCCTGGTCGACCTCGGCCGCTTGCAGGCCGGTGAGTCGGTGCTGGTGCACTCCGCGGCCGGCGGCGTCGGGATGGCCGCCGTCCAACTGGCCAGGCACTGGGGTGCGGTCGTACACGGCACGGCGAGCCGGGCCAAGTGGCCGGCGACCGGGCTGCCCGAGGACCGGCTGGCCTCCTCGCGCGACCTCGACTTCGAGGAACGGCTGCGGGCGGCGACCGGCGGCGAGGGTTTCGACCTGGTGCTGAACTCGCTGACCGAAGGGTTCCTCGACGCGTCGCTGCGGCTGATGCCGCGTGGCGGCCGGTTCCTCGAAATGGGCAAGGCCGACATCCGCGACGCCGCCGACGTGGCCGAGGAGCATCCCGGTGTGCGCTACCGGGCATTCGACCTCGGTGACGCCGGCCCCGACCGGATCAAGGAGATGCTCACCGAGTTGGCCGCCCTGTTCGAAGCCGGCGTGCTGACCCCACTGCCGGTCACCGCGTGGGATGTACGGAACGCCCCGGCCGCGCTCCGGTTCCTGGGGCAGGCCAAGCACGTCGGCAAGGTCGTCGTCACGATCCCGACCGAGCTCGACCCGAACGGCACGGTGCTGATCACCGGCGGCACGGGCGGCCTCGGCCGCACGGTCGCCGAGCACCTGGTGCGCCGGCACGGCGTGCGGAACCTGGTGCTGCTCAGCCGCTCCGGCGGCGACCCGGGGGCGCTGGCCGACCTCGACGCCGAGGTCAGCGTGGTCCCGTGCGACGTCTCGGACCGGGAGGCGCTGCGGGCCGTGCTCGCCGGCATCCCGCAGGAGCATCCGCTGACCGCGGTCGTCCACGCTGCCGGGATCGTCGACGACGGCGTCGTGGACTCGCTCACCCCCGAGCGCCTGCACGCGGTGCTGCGCCCGAAGTTCGACGCGGCAAGTCACCTGCACGAGCTGACCAGCCATCTTGATCTGGCCGCTTTCGTGCTGTTCTCCTCGCTCGCGGGCGTGCTCGGCAGCTCGGGCCAGGGAAACTACGCCGCGGCCAACGCCGCACTCGACGCCGTCGCCCAGCACCGGCGCGCGCTCGGACTGCCCGCGGTGTCGGTGGCCTGGGGCCTGTGGGAGCGGCGAAGCGGAATCACCGAACACCTCGATGCCCAGGACCGGGACCGCATGGCCCGCGCCGGTCTGCCCGCGCTCCGTGACGACGAGGCACTGGCTCTGTTCGACGCCGCGCTCGCCACCGACCGGGCGCTTGCCGTCGGTGCCCGGATCGACGTGAAGGCCCTGCGGGAACCCGTGCATCCGATGCTCCGTGGCCTGGCCGGCACACCCGCTCGGCGGGTCGCCGGGACGGGTGGGGGCCGGGCCGACTGGCTGGCGGCGGTACCGCCCGCGGAGCGTTCGGCCGCCCTGCTCGAACTGGTGCGGGACAAGGCCGCGGCTGTGCTCGGTCACGCGGGCAGCGAGACCATCGGCGCCGGCCGGGCGTTCCGGGACCTGGGTTTCGACTCCCTCACCTCGGTCGAGCTCCGCAACCGGATCGCCGACGCGCTCGGCATCCGGCTGCCGTCGACGTTGGTGTTCGACTACCCGACGCCGACCGCGCTCGCCGGGTTCCTGGACCGGGAGCTCGGTGATTCGGCGGCATCGTCCGATCAGCCGGTCGACGAGGCACCGTCGCTCGACGAGGACCCGATCGCCATCGTCGGGATGGCCTGCCACTTCCCGGGCGGCGCCGACTCACCCGGCCGGCTGTGGCAGTTGGTCGAGTCCGGAGTGGACGCGGTGGGGCCGTTGCCGACCAACCGCGGCTGGGATCTCGGCGAGTTGTACGACCCCGATCCCGACCGCCACGGCAAGTCCTACGTCCAGGAGGGCGCGTTCCTGTACGACGCGGACCTTTTCGACGCGGAGTTCTTCGGGATGAGCCCGCGCGAGGCGACCGCGACCGACCCGCAGCAGCGCCTCCTGGTGCAGACCACATGGGAAACCTTCGAGAACGCCGGCATCGCTCCCGGAACGTTGCGCGGCGAACGGGTCGGCGTATTCGCCGGGGTGATCGCCGGCGACTACGCCGTCGGAGCACCGGAGGGCTACGAGGGGCACCTGTCGACGGGCAACACGGCGAGTGTGGCGTCCGGCCGGATCGCGTACACCTTCGGTCTTGAGGGACCGGCGCTCACGGTGGACACGGCGTGCTCGTCGTCGTTGGTCGCGCTGCACCTCGCGGCTCAGGCACTGCGGCAGGGCGAGTGCACGATGGCCCTGGCCGGCGGCGCGACGGTGCTGGCGACCCCCACGGCCTTCGTGGAGTTCAGCCGGCAGCGTGCGCTGTCGCCGAGCGGCCGGTGCCGGGCGTTCGCCGCGGGTGCGGACGGTACGGGGTGGGGTGAGGGCGTCGGGATGCTGCTCCTGGAGCGGTTGTCGGATGCCGAGCGCAACGGGCATCGTGTGCTGGCTCTGGTGCGTGGGTCCGCGGTCAATTCGGACGGGGCGTCGAACGGGTTGACGGCGCCGAACGGGCCGTCGCAGCAGCGGGTGATCCAGGCCGCGTTGCGGGACGCGGGACTGTCCACCCCGGACGTCGATGTGCTGGAGGCACACGGGACGGGAACGGCGCTGGGTGACCCGATCGAGGCCGAGGCCGTTCTCGCGACCTACGGCCGGCCCAGGCAGCACCCGCTCCTGCTCGGCTCGCTGAAGTCGAACATCGGCCACACCCAGGCCGCCGCCGGAGTGGCGGGTGTGATCAAAATGGTGCAGGCCATGCACCACGGAACCCTCCCGAAATCCCTCCACATCGACGAACCCACACCCCACGTCGACTGGAACACCGGCTCGGTCGCCCTGCTGACCGAACCCACCCCCTGGCCCGAGACCGGACGGCCACGCCGGGCAGCCGTCTCCTCGTTCGGGATCAGCGGCACCAACGCCCACGTCATCCTCGAACACACCCCCACACCCGCCCCCACACCCGCACCCACCCCTGCACCCCCGGCAACGGCAACGGCAGCGGAAACGACAGCGGCAACGGCAACGGCAGCGGCAGCGGCAGCGGCAGCGGCAGCGGAAACGGCTGTGGCTGTGGCTGTGGAGCCGGTGGCCATCGCTCCGTGGCTGTTCTCCGCACGGACCGAGCAGGCC
>NZ_JBHXTM010000089.1:0-25745 GCF_042677325.1 Streptomyces sp. NPDC127117 | reverse complement strand
TGTTGTGGTTTTTGTTTTGGGGCGTCTGGGCGGGCGGCGTGTTGCGCGGGGGGGCGTGGGGCCCGGGCGGCCCGCGCGCCCCCCCCCCCGCCCCCGCCCCGGGGCCCGACTCATTGAGTCATTGAGCAAGGAGAGAAAACGGGATGGGACTTCGCGCACAGGTACGGACGCGGGACGGCTGGGCGGTCCAGCACGCGGTCGTGACGGTCACCGACATGACCGGAGCGCAGGTGCTGCGGGCCGCTGCCGACGAGAACGGGGCGGTGCGGACCGACGGTCCTCTGCAGGCCGGCGCGTACACCGTGATCGTCACGGCGGTCGGGTACGCTCCCGCCGCCTCCACCGCCCTCGTCACGGCGAGCGGGCGGGTCGAGGCCGGCACGGTGGTGCTGGCCCGCCAGGGCGGCGTGGAGCTGCCGCCGCCGGGCACCTGGTCGCTGGACCCGGCGCACTCCTCGGTGGCCGCGGTCGCGCAGCACCTGGGGATCTCCAGCGTGCACGGCCGGTTCACCGAGTTCAGCGGCCGGATCGAGATCGCCGAGGACGTCGAGCGGTCCCGGGTCGACGCGGTCATCACTGCGGCGAGCATCGACACCGGCAACGGCATGCGCGACAAGCACCTGCGGTCGCCCGACTTCCTGGACTCGGACCGGTTCCCGGAGATCACGTACCGCTCGATCGGGCTGACCCCGGCCGGCCCGGACCGCTGGCTGGTCCACGGCGAGCTGTCGCTGCACGGTGTCGTGCGCCCGGTCGACCTGAACCTGAGCTACCTCGGGACGGGCCCGGACCCGTGGGGCGGGGTGCGTGCGGCCTTCAACGCCACGGCGGAGCTGCGCCGCGAGGACTTCGCCATGAACTACAACCAGGTGGTGCAGGCGGGCATCTCGGCGATCGGCACGACCCTGCGGGTGGAGCTCGACATCCAGGCGGTGCAGGGCGAGTCCCTGCCGTCGTAGTCACCGTGCGGGGTGAGTCATCGCCGTCGTAGTCTGCGGACATGGCACCCAATATCGCGACGAACACAGCCGTGGAACTCGACGAGTTGCTGGCCTTCGTACGGCCCAGGCACCGGGCGATCCTGCTGACCACCCGGTCCGACGGCCGCCCCCAGGGCTCCCCGCTGACCTGTGGGGTCGACGACGCGGGGCGGATCGTCGTCTCGACCTACCCCGAACGGGCCAAGACCCGCAACGCGAAGCGGGACGCGCGGGTCAGCGTGATCGTGCTGTCCGACGAGTGGAACGGGCCATGGGTCCAGATCGACGGTTCGGCCGAGGTGATCGACTCGCCGGAGTCGGTCGAGCCGCTCGTCGATTACTTCCGGAACATCTCGGGTGAGCACCCGGACTGGGACGAGTACCGGGCGGCGATGGTGAAGCAGGGGAAGTCGATCATCCGGATCACTCCGGAGCGGTGGGGGCCGATCGCCACCGGTGGCTTCCCGGCCCACCTGGCGACCGGCGACTGACCGGAAGGCGTCCGAACGGAGGCCGCCGGGACCGCCGAGGGGACGGAGTACGCCTCTCGGCGGCCCCCCGGCCGTCCTCGGCGGTCCCTCAGCGCCCCCGGCCGTCCTCGGCGTCTTCAGGCGGCCCTCGGCGTTCCCCAGCCGCCCTTCAGCAGTCCCCGACGGCCCCTCAGCGGTCCCGCATCGCCTCGATGCCCGCGATCAGCAGGTCCAGGGCGAACGTGAAGTCCCGGTCGCGCATCTCCTCGACCGTGTCGCCGCCGCGGGCGTCCATCAGGTCCTGCGAGGCCTCCATGATCCGGCTGAGCTCCGGCTGGTCGCGGATCGTGGCCATCGCCTGCTGGTAGTAACGCTCCTGGCTGATTCCCGCAGCCGCGCTGCGCTGCGCGAAGTGGCCCTCGACCGTGCCGAATCCGTACACGAACTGGAAGACCGCGGAGAGCGCGCCGGTCTGGTGTTCCAGCGGCAGGCCGGTCGCCCGGATCACGTCCTGGACGGCGTACGACATCAGCATCGCGTGCGGGCCGATGTTGAGGAAGTGGCCGGCGAGCGCCGACACCCAGACGTGCCGGACGAGCAGTTCCCGGTACTCGGCGGCCATTCCGCGCAGCCGGTCGTGCCAGTGCGCGTCCTCCCGCGGGGGCGTGAACTCGCTGTAGACCGAGTCGAGGGCCAGTTCCAGCAGGTCGTCCTTGGTGTCCACGTACCAGTACAGGGACATCGCGGTGACGTCGAGCTCGGCGGCGAGCCTGCGCATGGAGAACTTGGCGAGCCCCTCGGCGTCCAGCAGCCGGACCGAGGTCGCGGTGATCCTCTCCCGGTCCAGGCCCGCCGCCTGGTCCGGTTTGCGGGTGCGCGACGGTGTCCGCTGATCCAGCCACACGCTGGTCCTGGCGGGGTTCTTCACACGGTCGGCCGCGGACACCATGGCGCACTCTCCTCGTCTTGCCGGCGGGGCGGACCGGCCTCGTACGCGTGACCCGCGCACGGAACGGATCCGTACGGTCCGGTGCGCCCCTCCTGATGCTATGCCGCCGCGGCGGTGCCGGTGGAGTCCGGCCGGGCGGATTCCGCGCGCTCCGCGCGGCGCAGCAGCACGGCCGCGAGCAGGCCGCCGACCAGCACCGCGACCGCTCCGAAGAGCTGGCTGGTCTCCAGTCCCGAGGCGAAGGCGTCCGTGATCCGGGCCCGCTCACCGGCGTCGCCCGCCGAGGCGAGCGCGGCGGGCAGCGACGCCGCCCCGACGGCCGCCGGCACCAGGGCCGCGAACCGCGAGTTGAGCACCGCGCCGAGGACGGCGACTCCCAGGCCGTTGCCGAACTCGGCGAGGGTGCCGTTGACCCCGGCGCCCACCCCGGCCTTCTCCGGCGGGATGGCGCTCATGATCGCGTTGGCCATGGCGGGCATGGCGAGCGCGATGCCCGCGCCCATCACGACCAGGCCGAGCAGCATGCCGCCGTAGCCGTCGCCGCCGAGCAGCGCGATCGCGGCCAGGCCCGCGGCCAGCAGGCTCATCCCGGACGCGATGGTGACCGGCGTACCCAGCTTGGGCACCAGCCTGGCGCCCAGTCCGGTGAGGTTGAGCGCGACGACGCTCAGCGCCAGCGGGGCCGTGCGCAGACCGGCCTCCAACGGCTCGTAGCCGAGCACGAACTGGAGCTGCTGGGTGAGCAGGAAGAGCGAGCCGCCCATCCCGAAGGCGACCAGGATCGCGCCCGCGACCGCCCCGATGAACTTCTGGTTCCGGAAGAAGTGCATGTCCAGCATCGGGTACGGGATGTGCAGCTCCCACAGCACGAAGCCGGTGAGGACGGCGACCCCGACGAAGGCGGTCAGCAGCACCCGGCCCGACGTCCAGCCGTGCCCCGGGCCGGAGATGATCGCGTACACGACGGATGCCATGCCGATGGTGGAGAGCAGGGCGCCGAACAGGTCGGGGCGCTCGCCGCCGGCGCTCTTGGACTCCGGGACGAGCCGGGCCACGGCAACGAGTCCGATGACCGCGACCGGGATGTTGATCAGGAAGATCGCGCCCCACCAGAAGTGGTCGAGCATCACTCCGCCGATCAGCGGTCCGACGGCGAACCCGAGCGAGCTGACGGTCGACCAGATGCCGATCGCCTTGACGCGCTCGGTCTCGTCGAAGATCTGCACGACGACGGCGAGCGTCGTGGTCATCAGCAGCGCACCGCCGATGCCCATGCCCGCACGGGCGGCGATCAGCTGTACGGACGTCTGGGCCAGCCCGGCCACCAGCGAGCCGATGCCGAACAGGGCGAGCCCGGCGATCAGCATCTTCTTGCGGCCGTAGCGGTCGGCGGAGCTGCCGGCCGTGAGCAGCAGGCCCGACTGGACCAGCGAGTAGGCGTTGATCATCCACTGCACATCGGCGGTGGAGGCGTCCAGCTCCCGCGTGAGGGAGGGGATCGCGACGTTGAGGACGGTGTTGTCGAGCAGCACCGTGAGCTGGGCGAGACAGATGACGCCGAGGATCAGCCAGCGTTGCGGATGGCTCGGCGACGAGAGGTGGTTCTGCTCGGCGGCGGTCGCCGTCATACGGACTCCTGATCCCTTATACGGTGTACGAGTAGCAAGCGCTGTACACCGTATAGCTGATCCTGTACGGCGTACAACACATTTATGCGCGGTACCGTGCTCGCCGCTGATCCGACAAGGGCTGGAGTGGTATGTCACTGCGTCGTCGTACGGTGGAAGTGCTCGTAGCGGCAGGGCTGTCGGTGACCGCCCTGGTGCCGCCCGCAGCGGCGGCGGATCAGGGGCACGGGCACTCGGTGCCGCTGCGCGTGGCCACGTACAACATCCATGCGGGGGCCGGCATGGACAACGTCTTCGATCTCGACCGGCAGACCGCCGAACTGCGCTCGCTGGACGCCGATGTGATCGGGCTCCAGGAGGTCGACGTCCACTGGGGCGACCGCAGCGAGTGGCGCGACCTGGCCCGCGAGCTGGCCGGGCGGCTGGGCATGCACGTGTCGTTCGCCCCGATATACCACCTGGATCCGGTGACGCCGGGCGCGCCGAGCCGGGAGTTCGGCGTCGCGGTGCTGTCCCGGTACCGGATCGTGAGCGCCGAGAACCACGACATCACCCGGCTCTCCACCCAGGACCCGAACCCGGTGCCGGCGCCCGCGCCCGGCTTCGGTGAGGTGGTGCTGCGGGTGAAGGGGCTGCCCGTGCACGTGTACGCGACGCACCTCGACTACCGCGGCGACCCGTCCGTCCGGATCGCCCAGGTGGCCGACACCCGCCGGATCATGGCCGAGGACCGGAGGTCGGAGCGGCGGCCGGTGCGGCAGATCCTGCTCGGTGACTTCAACGCGGCGCCGGCCGCGCCCGAACTCGCCCCGCTGTGGCGGGAGCTCACGGACGTGGAGCCCGGCGGTCCCACGTACCCGGCACAGGATCCGGTGCAGCGGATCGACTACGTGGCGGTGTCGAAGGACACCGTGCGGGTACGCGACGCGGCGGTGGCCGAGACGCTCGCCTCGGACCACCGCCCTGTTGTCGCGGACCTGTTGCTGCGGCGCTGAGCCTCAGCCGCTCGTCCTCGGCCGGGTCAGGTCGTAGAACGTGGCGCTGCCGGCCGTGACCTTCTCGAAGTTCTCCTCCACCCACGAGGAGATCTGTGACGAGGTGCCGTTGCCGCCCATGCCGCCGCCCCGGCCGCCGGAGATGAAGTAGTGGATCCGGCCGTCCTCGACGTACTTCTCGAACTGGGAGAGCGTCGGGGACGGGTCGCTTCCGTTGAAGCCGCCGATCGCCATCACCGGGTCACCGGTGGCGAGTTGGTAGCTGGCGGCGTTCTGCGAGCCGATGGCCGCGGCGGCCCAGGTGTAGTCCCCGGCGTTCTTCTCCAGGAGCTTCCCGGCCTCGGTGCCGACGGACGCGCCGTTGAGCAGTCCGCCCATGCCTCCGCCTCCGCCGCGTCCTGCGAAGCCCTCGCCCATGCCGGGCATGGCGCCGGGCTGCTGCCCGTTCCCCGGGGTGCCGGGCCGACCGTTCGCCTGCCCCTGGCCCTGGCCGGGCGGGGTGCCGGTCGGGGGCCGGCCCATGCCGCCGCCCTGCTGGTTGCCCTGCTGGTTGCCCTGGCCGGGGAACCGCATGCCTCCGCCGGGGCCGCCGCGGCCACCTCCGCCGGGGCCGCCCATCCCGCCGCCGGACGGGCCGGCCGTGACGATCGAGCCCTGGTGCCCGGTGTTCAGCGTGCTCACGGCGTACGCGGTCGGCCCCGCCAGCGACGCGGCGAAGCCCAGGCCCACGGCGACGATCGCCGCCCGGCGCCCCGTCCGGGACGCGAGCAGCAGCCCCAGCGCGCCGACGATCCCGGCGACGAGCACGGCCGTGCGCAGCCACGGCAGGTAGTCCGTGGTCCGGCCCAGCAGCACGTACGACCAGTACGCCGTCACGGCGACCGTGCCGCCGAGCGTGGCACCCGCCCACCAGCGCGACCGCTCCTCCCACAGGACCGTGGCGCCCATGCCGATCAGCGCCGCGAGGTAGGGGGCGAGGGCGACCGTGTAGTACTGGTGGAAGATGCCGGCCATGAAGCTGAAGACGACCGCCGTCATCAGCAGCGAGCCGCCCCAGGCGAGGAACGCCGCACGGGCCGTGTCGGTCCGCTTCGCCCGCCAGGTCAGCCGGACGCCCGCGGCCAGCAGGATCAGCGCGGCGGGCAGCAGCCAGGAGATCTGGCCGCCGATCTCGGAGTTGAACATCCGGCCGATGCCGGTCTCGCCCCACTGGCCGCCGGACCCGCCGCCCGGACCGCCCCCGCCGCCGACACTGCCGGTCTCGTCGCCGTTGATCCGGCCCAGGCCGTTGTAGCCGAAGGTCAGTTCGAGGAAGGAGTTGTTCTGCGAGCCGCCGATGTACGGGCGGGACGAGGCGGGCCACAGTTCGACGATCGCGACCCACCAGCCGCCCGCGACGGCCATCACGAGGGCCGAGAGCCCGAGTTGGCCGAGCCGTCGGCGTACCGGGACCGGCGCGCACAGCGCGTACAGCACGGCCAGCGGCGGCAGGATCAGGAACGCCTGGAGGGTCTTCGTCAGGAACGCGAACCCGACCGCGACGCCCGCCCACACCAGCCACTTGGTGCGGCCGTGCTCCAGCGCGCGCAGCACGCAGTAGACCGTGACGGTCATCAGCAGCGCCAGCAGCGCGTCCGGATTGTTGAAGCGGAACATCAGCGCGGCCACCGGTGTGAGCGCGAACACCACCATCGCGATCAGCCCGGCGACGGCGTTGAAGCGGCGGCGTACGCCCGCGTACAGCACCCCGGCCGTGGCCACCCCCATCAGCACCTGCGGGAGCAGGATCGCCCAGGAGTTGAGGCCGAGGACGCGTACCGACAGGGCCATCGGCCAGAGGGCGGCCGGGGGCTTGTCGACGGTGATGGCGTTGGCCGCGTCCAGCGAACCGAAGAAGAAGGCCTTCCAGCTCCGGCTGCCCGCCTGCGCGGCGGCGGAGTAGAAGGAGTTGGCGTAGCCGGAGGCGCTGAGGTTCCACACGTACGCGCCCGCGATGACCAGCAGCAGCGCGAGGAAGGCCGGCCGCGCCCAGCGCGGGTCCTCCGGCCTGCCCCGCCACATCCGGTGCGTCAGGGAACTGTTCGGGCGTCCGTGGGCCGGCGGGGGCGTCGGCGTGCCCGGCGGGGCCGGAAGGTGGTCGGGATGCAGCGTGGTCATCGGACGTTCCCCAGTTCGTGGTGAGTGTCATCGGCGTGCCCGGCCGAAGGAGCGGCCGCGGCCGGGCCGTCCTCGTACGCCTCTCGGCTCCGGTCCGCCCGGTCCGGGAAGACCCAGGCGCGGAAGAGCAGGAACCGCAGCACGGTCGCCGCGAGATTGGCCGCGATCAGCACGGCGAGCTCCGTGCCGTGCGACGGGGATCCGGACGCCGCCCCGAGCGCGGCCAGTGATCCGCCGGTCAGCGCGAGGCCGATGGCGAAGACGACCAGGCCCTGCGCCTGATGTCGTACGGCCCCGCCCCGTCCCCGTACACCGAAGGTGAGCCTCCGGTTGGCCGCCGTATTGGCGACGGCCGACACCAGCAGCGCACCGCCGTTGGCGAGCTGCGGGCCGGCCCCCAGCCGGAACAGCGAGTACAGGGCGAGGTAGCAGAGTGTGGAGAGCGCCCCGACGACGCAGAACCCGACGAGCTGCCGGGCCAGTCCGCCAGGCACCCCGCTCAGCGCACGGTCGCGCGGATCGTCCCCGAAGGGCCGGGCCAGCCGGTCCAGCGGCAGTGCGCCGACCGCCAGCGCCCGCCCCACCCGCCACACGCCCTTCAGGTCCTCGGTCGCCGTCCGCACGATGTGGACGGTGGAGTCGGGGTCGTCGACCCAGTCGACCGGCACCTCGTGGATGCGCAGCCCGGCGCGCTCGGCGAGCACCAGCAGCTCGGTGTCGAAGAACCACCCCGAGTCCTCCACCATCGGCAGCAGCCGCTTCGCGACATCGCGCCGGATGGCCTTGAACCCACACTGCGCGTCACTGAACCGGGCGGCCAGCGACGAGCGGAGAATCAGGTTGTAGGCGCGCGAGATGAACTCCCGCTTCGACCCCCGCACCACCCGCGAACCACGGCTCAGCCGGGAGCCGATGGCCAGGTCGGAATGGCCCGAGATCAACGGCGCGACCAGCGGCAGCAGCGCGTTGAGGTCGGTGGACAGGTCGACGTCCATGTAGGCCAGGACCGGGGCGTCCGAATGCGACCAGACGGTGCGCAGCGCCCGCCCCCGCCCCTTCTCCTCCAGACGGTACGAGCGCACCCGGGGCAGCACCTCCGCGAGCCCGGCCGCCACCTGCGGGGTCCGGTCGGTGCTGGCGTTGTCCGCGACGGTGATCCGGAAGCTGTACGGGAAGGTGCGCGCCAGATGGTCGTGCAGGCGCCGCACACACGGTTCGAGGTCCTTCTCCTCGTTGAAGACGGGTACCACCACATCGAGTACGGGCGCACCCGCCGCATCGACCGCTCCGGCGAGGAGGTGGTCCCGGGCCGGCAGGGTGCCCCAGGGAGTGTCGGTTCGCATGCGGCCGACACTCGCCAACCCCGCTGTCACACCGGTGTGCTGAGCCTGTCCCTCTGCTGTGAGTACGGACCGGCCTCGGGTTCCGCGGGCAGCTGGACGGCGAACACCGTGCGTCCCGGCACCGAGTCCACCTCGGCCCGGCCGCCGTGCGCGGCGACGACGGCCTGCACGATGGCGAGCCCGAGCCCGGTGGAGCCCGCGTTGCGGGAGCGCGAGGCGTCACCCCGGGCGAACCGCTCGAAGACGTGCGGCAGCAGCTCGGGCGGAATGCCGGGCCCGTCGTCCTGGACCTCCAGCGTCACCCACGGCCGTCCGGCCGCGCACCGCACCCGGACCGTGACGGTGGTGCCGGGCGGGGTGTGGGTACGGGCGTTCGCCAGCAGGTTGACCAGCACCTGGTGGAGCCTGGTCGGATCGCCGTGCACGGTCGCGGGCTCGTCCGGAAGTTCGAGGCGCCAGTGGTGGCCGCTGCGCCCGGCGGCGCGGGCATCGCTCAGCGCGTCGACGACGACGGGGGAGAGGTCGGTGCTCTCCAGGCCGAGCGGGCGTCCGGCGTCCAGCCGGGCGAGCAGCAGCAGATCCTCCACCATGCCGGTCATCCGTTCCGCCTCGGACTCGATCCGCCCCAGGGCGTGCCGGGTGTCGGGTCCGGCCTCCTCGCGGCCGCGCCGGGTCAGCTCGGCGTATCCGCGGATCGAGGCGAGCGGGGTGCGCAGCTCATGGCTGGCGTCCGCGACGAACTGGCGTACCCGCGTCTCGCTCTTCTGCCGGGCCTCCAGCGCCGAACCCACGTGCCCCAGCATCCGGTTGAGCGCCGCGCCCACCTGGCCGACCTCGGTACGCGGATCGGCCTGGGGCTGCGGTACCCGTTCCAGCAGGGCCACCTCGCCGCTGTGCAGCGGGAGTTCGGAGACCCTGGTCGCGGTCGCGGCGACCCGGCGCAGCGGCCGCAGGGCGACACCGACCATGGCGGCGCCCGCGATCCCCGCCGCGATCAGTCCGGCGCCGGTGACGCAGACCTCGACGAGGATCAGGGCGGTGAGCGCGGAGCCCACTTCGGCGGCGGGAAGGCCGACCAGGACGGTGGTGCCGTGCGGATCGGTGACCGCTACCACCCGGTTGGACCCGAGCCCCGGCAGGTCGACGGTGCGCGCGTCCTCCCCGACGGAGAGGTCCGCCGCCGCCAGCGCCCTGCTCTGGGCGGCGGTCATCGACTGTCCGCTGTCCTCGGAGCCGGGCCCCGGCGTGGTGCTGCTCGCCACGACCACGCGCGACTCGGTGACCGAGCCGTCCGCCAGTACCGCCCCGAAGGCGCCGACGGGCAGCCCGCGGGAGTCGACGAAGGCCAGCGGGTCGAGGCTCTGCGGCACACCGCCGCCGGGCATCGGGCCCCTGCCGGGCGGCTTCGCGGCCCGCATGGCGATGGTGTCGAGCTGGTCGTCGAGCTTGTCGTACATGTAGCTGCGGAAGGCGATGGTGGTGACCGTCCCGATGACCGCGGCGACGACGGCGATCAGCGTGACCGCCGAGACCACCAGCCGGGTCCGCAGCGTCCACGGCCCCCGCCACCCGCGGGGGAGCCTACTCACCGGGCTTGATGAGGTATCCCGCCCCGCGCCGGGTGTGGATCATCGGTGAGCGTCCGACGTCGATCTTCTTGCGCAGGTACGAGATGTACAGCTCGACGACGTTCGCCTGTCCGCCGAAGTCGTAGTTCCACACCCGGTCGAGGATCTGCGCCTTGCTCAGCACCCGCCGCGGATTGCGCATCAGGAAGCGCAGCAGCTCGAACTCGGTCGCGGTGAGATGGATGGACGTACCGCCCCGGCTGACCTCGTGGCTGTCCTCGTCGAGGATCAGATCGCCGACGACGAGTGTCGACTCGCTGCGCACCACGGCCGTGCCGGAGCGCCGGATCAGCCCGCGCAGCCGTGCCACGACCTCCTCCAGGCTGAACGGCTTGGTGACGTAGTCGTCGCCGCCCGCCGTGAGACCGGCGATCCGGTCCTCCACCGCGTCGCGTGCGGTCAGGAACAGTACGGGCACCTCGGCGAGCTCCCGCCGCAGCCTGCCGAGCACGGCGAACCCGTCCGTGTCGGGCAGCATCACATCGAGGATCACCACGTCGGGCCGGAAGGAGCGCGCCATCCGGACGGCCCCGGCACCGTCCCCGGAGCTGCGCACCTCCCAGCCCTCGTAGCGCAGGGCCATGGACAGCAGCTCGGCGAGGGGTGCCTCGTCGTCCACCACCAGCACACGGACCGGGGTGCGGTCCGCCCTCAGCAGTTCGGTACGTCCCTGGGGCGAGGTCGTCGTCGTCATGCCCCAACCCTGTGAGGCTCCCGTGAAAGGGCCCTTACCCGTTTCTGTGAATTCCCTGAGAAAAGGGCCGGCCCGGCTGCGGCGGTCAGCCCACGCCGAACAACGCGCTCGCGTTCCCGTGACAGACCGCCCGCAGCCAGTCGTCCCCCAGCTCCAGCCGTTCCAGGGCGTGCAGTTGATGGGCGTACGGGTACGGGATGTTCGGGAAGTCCGTGCCCAGCAGGATCCGGTCCCCGAGCGCCGCGAGCCGCCCCCGCTCGGCCGGCGGGAACGGGGTGAAGTCCTCCGTGAAGTCCGTGAACGCCATCGTCGTGTCGAGCCGCACCCGCGGGTACGCCTCCGCGAGCGCCAGGAACTCCGCGTACTCCGGCATCCCCATGTGCGCCACGATCAGCGGCAGCCGCGGATGCCGGGCGAGCAGCCGGCCGACCGGCTCCGGGCCCGTGTGCTTACCGGGCGCCGGCCCGGAGCCGCAGTGCATCACCACCGGGATCCCGGCCTCCGCGAGCAGCCCCCAGACCGGCTCCAGCAGCGGGTCATTGGCGTCGTACGCACCCACCTGGACGTGCGACTTGAAGACCCGCGCCCCCGCTTCGACGGCCTCGCGGACATACCGCTCGACGCCCTCCTCCGGGAAGAACGTCGCGGTGTGCAGACAGTCCGGCACCCGGCGGGCGAAGTCGGCGGCCCAGCCGTTCAGCCAGGCGGCCATCCGGGCCTTGTGCGGGTAGAGCATCGAGGTGAACCGGAGCACGCCGAACGAACGCAGCAGCGCGAGGCGTTCGTCCTCGTCGTGCCGGTAGGCGATCGGCCACTCCATCCCGGTCAGCGGCCCCGCCGAGTCGAAGTACGCCCAGACCTTGCTGAGCACCCGCTCCGGCATGAAGTGCGTATGGACATCGATGATTCCGGGCAGCCCCAGCCGCTGCCAGAACCGCACGACGTCGTCGGCGTCACCACTCATCCCGCGCCCCTCTCACCGTCCGGACCGTTCCGACGATCTCAGAACAGCCCGCCCTGCACGCCACCGCCCCCGAGATCCGCCACCGGCACCCCCACCCCGGCCCGCGGGTCCGCCGCCACCAGCTCCCACCCGGTCATCAGCCGGGTGTCCAGCACCACGACCCCGTCCGTCGCCGTCGCCAGATGCAGATCGGGCCCGGCCGCCGCCACCAGCCGCCCCGCGACCGCGCCCCCGGCCACCAACCCGGTGACGGCCCACGCCGGCTCGGCAGCACCGTCGAGCCCGAACACCCCGACGTGGTCGACCGCCTCGAACGGCAGCCGCTCCAGCGACTCCGGCCAGCCGTCCCCCTCCAGCGCCACGGCCCGCCCGTACAGCTCCGCCACCTCGGCACGGCGCTCCGCCGCCCCCGGCAGCGCCCCGCGCACGGCCCTCTTCCT
The DNA here is from genome assembly GCF_042677325.1 of Streptomyces sp. NPDC127117. NCBI lineage: Bacteria > Bacillati > Actinomycetota > Actinomycetes > Kitasatosporales > Streptomycetaceae > Streptomyces > Streptomyces sp. NPDC127117. The sequence continues at coordinate 13,497 of NZ_JBHXTM010000089.1, read as the reverse complement.
CACGTACGGAATCCGGTCCGGCACCCCGAGCGCCGACCGCAGCAGCTCCTCGGTCCGCCGGCACGCCATCAACGGCCCCCGCCCCAGCCAGCTGAACACCACGGCCCCCTGCTCACGCAGCCGTGCCGCCTCCCGCTGCTCGGCGGTGATCCCGACCTTCACCATCCCCGGCCCGAACCAGGCGAGATACACCCGGTACGTCCTCGGGTCGTCGGCGATCGTGTCGGCGGCCACCGAATGCGCCCGGTCCAGCCGCGCACACTCCGGACACCGCGCGCCCGTGCTCCGCTCCGACACCGGGGCCCCCACCGGGCACACATTCCCGCGCGCCCCGATACACCGCCGCTCCCCCTCGGCCCGGAACCCGAACTCCGTCCCGTACGCCTGCGCACTCACCCGTACGGCCCTGCCCCGCCGCCAGCCCAGCACGGGCGGCCCCTGCACATCCGGCCACCGCAGCCCGGTGCACTGCCACCCCATGGACGAACCCCCGGATTCGGTACAGACGGAGGGAACGGCAAGAGGCCCCCGGGATTTCTCCTGGGGGCCTCTTGCCTGCTGTGCACTCGGCAGGATTCGAACCTGCAACCTTCTGATCCGTAGTCAGATGCTCTATCCGTTAAGCTACGAGTGCTTGTGCTTCCCGGTTTTTTTCTCCCCGGTCGGCGTTGCGAGAACAACATTACATGACCTGCGCCGTGACGCGAAATCCTTTAGCCCCACCAGTCCTGACCTGCGGAAACACCCTGTACGACGGTGTCGTGCGAGTGCTGCCGGGACCGTTCGGGACGGCGTCGGCGGATCGTTCGGGTCCGGATACGACCGAAGCCCCGTGCCGGTGGCACGGGGCTTCGGTGATGAAGCGGAGGCGGAGGGATTTGAACCCTCGATGGGCTTTAAGACCCAAACCGCATTAGCAGTGCGGCGCCATAGACCGGACTAGGCGACGCCTCCAGCACACCCCGCGCGAGCGCGAGTGGTGCGTGCAGATGATGACACAACTGAGCGGTGCGTCACCAATCGCTGCCTACGGTACTAGGCAGTCGGGTGCGAGGGCAAAGCGCCTGCGGTTGCGCAACGCCGTGGCGCGCGGAGCGTTAGTGATGTCGGAGGCGCCGCCCTCCCGTCCTTCCGTCCGTTCCACCGGCACTCCCGCCCGCAGTGCACGAGCACAGGAGCCCGCAATGTTGCGCCGCCTCGCCCTCACCGCCGTCGTCTCCCTCGCCACGCTGTCCGCCGTCACCCCGGCCGCGACCGCGGCCACCGGCCCCGTCCCGCTGCCCCTGCCGCTGCCCGTGCTCCAGGACGACGCCCGTGCCCGGCTGACGATCACCGTCTCGGGCTCGGAGGACTCCGCGGCCGAGGGGACCTTCGAGCTGCGGTGCGCGCCCGCGGGCGGCAGCCATCCGGTGGCCGAGCGGGCCTGCGACCGGCTGGACGAACTGGCGGGCGAGGACGAGGACCCGTTCGCCCCGGTGCCCGAGGACGCGCTGTGCACCCTGCAGTTCGGGGGTCCGGCCACCGCCCGGATCACCGGGACCTGGGAGGGGCGGCACATCGACACGGTCTTCAGCCGGACCAACGGCTGCGAGATCTCCCGCTGGAACAATCTGATCCCGGTGCTCCCCAACGTCCGGTGACCGGGCCGGGGCGGTCCGGTGACCGGAGTGCGTCCGGACGAACCGGGCGTACCCCGTGAGCAGGGAATCGTGCCCCGGCCGGGGCACATCGACGACACATGACGGGGCGGAGTCGTACACCGTATGCACAGAACCTTGGTGAGAGCTCCCCCTCATCCGCAGCCCCACGTCGCTCCGCTGCCTTTAGACTCCTCCAGTGACAGCCTGCGGCCCGAGGGGCAAGATGGGGCCCGCTGTCGGCAAGGTGCGGTAACCAGGGAGGAAGCGTCGTCGTGAGCAGCAGGCCATCCCGAGGCGCTGCTCGCCTCGCAGCCATACTCGATGCACTCCCCGACGGGCTGCTGCTCGTCAACTGCAACGGCACGGTCGTCAACGCCAACACCATCGCGCTGGAAATGTTCGAGACGCCGGGCACCGCGCTGGTCGGGCGCGGGCTCCTGGACCTGCTGCCCGAGTTCGACTCCAAGCTGATCCCCGGCTCGATGCGCCGCGCCGACGCCGCCGACGACCGCAGCCGTACGAAGCCGACCCGGATGATCGCCCGGCGGACCGACGGCACCGAGTACCCGGTCGAGGTCACCAGCGCCAGCCTGGAGGACGGGCAGGCCGCGTACAACGACTTCCAGAGCAGCTACAGCGGCAGTTACACGGGCGACGAGCTGCTGATGCTCGTCGTACGGGATCTGTCGGGCACCGTGGACACCGAGGCCGAACTGGCCCGTTCGCAGCGGCAGACCGAGATGATCCTGCGGGCCGCGGCCGAGGGGGTCGTCGGTACGGACACCGACGGCCGGGTCGTGCTGGTCAACCCCGCCGCCGCGCAGATCCTCGGCTTCCGCGCCAGCGACCTGGGCGGCCAGGAGCTGCATCCGCTGATCCTGCACTCGCGGGCGGAGGGCGAGCCGTTCCCGTACGAGGAGTCGCCGCTCGCCGACACCCTCAGGTCCGGGCGCAAGCACCGGGTGCGCGGCCAGGTCCTGTGGTCCAAGAGCGGCGCGCAGGTGCCGGTCGACCTGACCACCGCGCCGGTCCGGGACGGCGACCAGCTGGTCGGCGCCGTCATGACGTTCACCGACCGCAGGCCGTACGAGGAGCTCGGCGCGCAGCACCGGGCCGAACTCGCCGAACTGACCGACAGCCACACCGCCGAGGTCACCGAGCTGACGGAGCGGCACAGCTCGGAGCTGGCCGACCGGACCGAGCGGTACGCGGCCGAGCTGGAGGCGCAGGCCGACCGGCTGGCGGCGCTGACCGACCGGCACACCCAGCTCACCGCCGTGCTCGGCGAATCGCTGCGCGGCCCGCTGGAGGAGCTGCGCGGCGAACTCTCGACGCTCGCCGCCGACCCGGCGGGGCAGCTGTGGCCCGAGGCCAACCAGATCCTGCACCACCTGGCGGCGGGCTACGCCCGGATGACCACCCTCGTCGACAACGTCCTCGGCTACCAGCGCCTGGACGCCGGCTCCGAGAAGCTGGTCAAGGCGAACGTGCTGCTCGACTCGGTCGTGACGGCCGGTATCGACGCGTCCGTCGAGCTGATCGGTCCCGGGCGCGCCCAGTTCGCCGTGCACGCGCCGCCGATCGAGGCCGAGGTGGACGCGGCCCGGCTGGTGACCGCGCTGGCCCACCTGGTCGCGGATGTCGCCGGGGTCGACTCGACCGGCAAGGCCCGGGTGGTGCCCGGCGGCGGGTACGTCGACTCCACGGTCGTCGTCGCGGCGGCGCAGCGCGGTGAGGTCGTACGGATCGAGGTGCGCGGACCGTTCGCCGGGGGAGACCCGGTGCACGAGCCGATCGTGCGCGGGATCGTGCGGGCGCACGGCGGTGTGCTCCAGACGCACGAGGTGCCGGGGATGAGCGGCAGCGCGTATGTGCTCGAAGTCCCGTTGGGGGCCGGCTCGGGGACGGTGACGGCGCCCGCGCCGGAGCCGGAGGCCGAGCCGGTGGCCGGTCGGGGCGGGCCGGAGACCGGGCAGCAGTCGGGCGGCGGGCGGCGACGCGCGCGGCGGTCGTCCACGGACGCGTTCCTGGAGAGCCCGGTGGGCGGTGCCGGGGCCGACGGCGACACTGCCGCGGCCGAGCCGACCGGGCGGCGACGTGCGCGCCGTGAGCCCGCGGTGCCGGACGTCCAGGTCGCGGAGAACGCGCGCAGCGAGGGTTCGGGGCGCAGGCGGGGCCGGCCGAGCCCGGCCGAGACCGGTGCCCAGCACCCGGTGCCCGGGTCGGCCGCGTCCGACGCCTCCGCTTCTTCTGCCCCGTCGGCCGGGTCTCCCGGGTCGGGTGCCGGGCAGGCGCTGGCGTTGCCCGCGGCCTCGGCGCCCGCCTCGCCGTCCGCGCCGTCCGAGGGTTCCGTGGTGACGGCTGCCGAGGGCGCGCAGGGCGGCGGCAGCAGCCGGCCGCAGCTCGGCCAGACCGTGCCGCCGCAGGGTGTGCCGGCCGAGGGGCAGATCGGTGTGCCGGTGCCCGCGGGCGGACACCGCGCGCGTCAGGGTGCCGAGAGCCGGAACCAGGCGCAGGGACAGAACCAGCTGGCTCTGCCTGCCTCCGCCTCGGATTCGGCCCCGGCTCAGGTCCCGGCTCCGGATTCCGCCTCGGCTGCCGGTTCGCCCGTACCGTCGCAGGCGTCCCCGCCGACCGGGCGGCGGGCCCGGCGTGCGCTGGCGGCCGCCCAGGAGCGGACCGCCCAGGCGGAGCCCGCAGGGCCCCGTACCGCGTTCGCGCTGCCGCCGGCGGAGGCCGACCGGTCCCCGGCCCCGGTCGCCGACGCGGACGCCTCGCTGCCGGGGCGCCATGACGCCGTGCGCATCGCGCCGGACGACGACCACACCCCGCCCCAGCCGCATCCCGTACCGACCGGCCGTCGCCGGGCCCGCCACTCCGAGGCCCCGCCACAGGCCGAGCAGCCCGAGCAGGGCGAAGACCTGCCCGGCGAGGGTGCGGAGCCGCTCGCGGCCGGACGGACCACGCACGCCACGGGCACCACGGCCGTCTCGCCAGACCCCGAGGAGAGCCCGGAGGGCCCGGAAGGCCACGCCCGGGGCATCGCGCCCCTGGCGGACGCGCGTAGGCAGCCGCTGCCCGCGGAGGCTCCGATGCCCGGCGGCTCGTCGGACTCGACTCAGGGGCGCGCGTTCAGTGTGCGGACGCTCGGGCAGGGCGTGCCGTTCGCCCAGCACATCGCGCACCAGCAGAACCAGACGCTCGGCGGTGCCGGACGGCGCCGCAAGCTCGCCGCGCCGCCGGAGGGCGAGCGCACCCCGCAGGCCGCCGCGTCGGCGCCGTCCCCGTCCGTCCCCGCGCAGGGCCCGCTGCGCTCCGGCCCGGAGGCCGAGGGGCGTGCGTACGCGATAGGGGCGCCCGACGAGGGCGCCGAGGGGCCGGAGCCGCTGGACGGTCCGGGCGGCGCGGTCGAGGTCGCCAACCGCCCCTCGCCGCAGCCGGTCGACGACGAGCTGCCCCCGGAGCCGCTGGACAACCCGCGCCGGCTGCTCGTCTGGCCCGCGCCCGATGTCTCCACCCAGCAGGCGCTGAGCGACCGCGGTTACCGGCCGGTGATCGTGCACTCGCGCGAGGAGGTCGACGCCCAGATCGCGGCGTTCCCCGCCGCGCTGTTCGTCGATCCGCTGACCGGCCCCATCACCCGCAAGGCCCTCCAGTCGCTGCGTCAGGCGGCCGTGGCGGCCGAGGTTCCGGTGCTGGTGACGGCGGGCCTGGGGCAGGCCTCGCGGGAGGCGGCGTACGGTGCCGACCCCGCCGTGCTCCTCAAGGCGCTCGCCCCGCGCGACAGCGAACAGCATCCGCCCCGGGTGCTGTTGATCGAGGAGCACGAGGAGATCGCGCTGGCGCTGACGGAGACCCTGGAGCGCCGCGGCATGCAGGTGGCGCGGGCCTCCACGGACAGCGAGGCGGTGTCGCTCGCCACCCGGATGCGGCCCAACCTCGTGGTGATGGACCTGATGCAGGTGCGCCGCCGCCGGGCCGGCATCGTCGACTGGCTGCGCGCGAACGGTCAGTTGAACCGGACCCCGCTGGTCGTCTATACCTCCGCCGACATGCACGGACCGGAGCTGCCGAAGCTCAGCTCGGGCGAGACCGTGCTCTTCCTGGCCGAGCGGTCCACGAGCGAAGAGGTCCAGGCGCGCATCGTCGACCTGCTCGCGAAGATCGGTACGAACTGAGACACCGGACATGACGAGGGCGATACGGGAGCCTCCCGTACCGCCCTCGTCGTGCCCACGGCCCTCGGCTCAGAGCTGGGTGATGTCCAGCTCGCCCTCCGCGTACTGCCTGCGGATCACCTTCTTGTCGAACTTGCCGACGCTGGTCTTCGGCACGGCCGCGATGACCGTCCAGCGCTCCGGCAGCTGCCACCTGGCGATGCCCGACGTGGCGAGGAAGTCCTTCAGCGCCTCGTAGTCGGCGCTCGCCCCGTCCTTGAGGACCACGGTCGCCAGCGGCCGTTCGCCCCACCTCTCGTCCGGGACGGCGACGACGGCCGCCTCGGCCACATCGGGGTGCGCCATCAGTACGTTCTCCAGTGCGACGCTGGAGATCCACTCGCCGCCGGACTTGATGACGTCCTTGGCCCGGTCGGTGAGCGTGAGGAAGCCGTCCTCGCTGATCACACCGACGTCACCGGTCTTCAGCCAGCCGTCCTCGCTGAACTTGTCCTCGGGGCGCAGGGTCTCGCCGTCCCTGCCCCCGTAGTAGGACCCGGAGATCCAGGGGCCGCGCACCTCCAGCTCACCGGCCGACTGGTTGTCCCACGGCAGGTGCTCGCCGCCGGGGCCGACCAGCCGCGCCTCCACGCCGGCCGGGAAGCGGCCCTGGGTGACGCGGTAGGGCCAGCCCTCCTCCTCGCTCAGTCCGGCGGGCGGGTGGGCGATGGTGCCGAGCGGCGAGGTCTCCGTCATGCCCCAGGCCTGGCAGAGGCGGACGCCGAGCTTGTCGTAGGCCGCCATGAGGGAGGGCGGGCAGGCGGCGCCGCCGATGATGACGCGGGCCATGGAGCTGACGTCGCGCGGGTTGGCGGTGACCTCGGCGAGCAGTGCCTGCCAGATGGTGGGGACGGCGGCGGCGTGGGTCGGCCGCTCGCGCTCGATCATCTCGGCGAGCGGGGCGGGCTGCAGGAACCGGTCCGGCATGAGCATGCTGACGCCGGACATGAACGCCGCGTGCGGCAGCCCCCAGGCGTTCACATGGAACTGGGGCACGACCACCAGCGTGGTGTCGTTGTCGGTCAGGGACATGGATTCGGCCATGTTGACCTGCATGGAGTGCAGGTAGATGGAGCGGTGGGAGTAGACGACGCCCTTGGGTTCGCCGGTGGTGCCGGAGGTGTAGCACATGACGGCGGCCTGGCGTTCGTCCAGCTCGGGCCAGTCGTAGTGGGTGGGGCGGCCGGCGATCAGCTCCTCGTACTCGTGCACCCGGGGCGCCGCCCCGTCGAGGAGCGAAAGGTCGCCCGGACCGGTGACGATCACGTGCTCGACCGACGTCAGCCGGGGCAGGAGCGGTGCGAGCATCGGCAGCAGCGAGCCGTTGACGATGAGGACCTTGTCGTCGGCGTGAGTGACGATCCAGACCAGCTGCTCGGCCGGGAGGCGGAGGTTGAGCGTGTGGAGCACCGCGCCCATCGAGGGGATCGCGAGATACGCCTCGACGTGCTCGGCGTTGTTCCACATGAGGGTGCCCACCCGCTGGTCGGCGACCACACCGAGCTCGTCGCGCAGCGCGTTCGCGAGCCGCGTCGCGCGCCGGCCGATCTCGGCGAAGCTGCGCCGCTGCGGCCCGGATTCACCGGTCCAGGTCGTGACCTGCGACTTCCCGTGAATGGTCATCCCATGGCTGAGGATGCGGGTGACAGTCAGCGGTACGTCCTGCATGGTGCTCAGCACGGCGTCCTCCCGGTGGGCGCTACGCGGCAGTAAGGTTGGCCTGATTCTGCTCACATACCGTTCGGTATGTCACTACTTCCGGGAGTACGAATCGGTTTCGTTCGGCAGAATCAGGCCCGGCCGGTGCGCTGCCACCGCCCGGGGTCACCGCACCGGAGCCAGCTCCGGGTCCTCCCTGAGCTTGCCGAGCGCCCGCGAGACCGCGCTCTTCACGGTGCCGACGGACACCCCGAGCACCTCGGCCGTCTGGGCTTCGCTCAGGTCCTCGTAGTAGCGCAGCACCACCATCGCCCGCTGCCGGTCCGGCAGCTTCAGCACGGCACGCCACATGGCGTCGTGCAGCGTCTGCTGCTCGGCCGGGTCGGGGGCCGGAGCGGACTCCTGCTCGGGCAGCTCGTCGCAGGCGAACTCGTCGACCTTGCGTTTGCGCCACTGCGAGGTCCGGGTGTTCAGCAGGGCCCGGCGGACATAGCCGTCGAGCGCCCGGTGGTCCTCGATCCGCTCCCAGGCGACGTACGTCTTGGTGAGCGCGGTCTGCAGCAGGTCCTCGGCATCGCTCGGGTTGGCGGTGAGCGAGCGCGCGGCCCGCAGCAGCACGGGCCCTCTCGCGCGGACGAACGAGGAGAACGATGAGTAGCGAGCGTAGGGGGCGTAGGGCGTGTACGGCTTCCGCGAGGCGTACGCGGCGCGTGCGGCCCCCGGGGCGTGCAGGCCGTGTGAGCCGTGCCCGGTGGTGTGCGAGGTGTGTACCGGGTACGGCGTGTGCGGCGCGTGTCCGGTGGTGGCGGCTCCCCCGGAGCTGCCCGTGCAGACTGGCGTGGTCATGGCTCCACGCTAGAAGCGGGCACCGCTGCGGGGGATCGGCCCCAGGTCCCGAAAGCGCGTCCGCCTCAGGGTGTAGGGGTGGGGCCTGCTCCACCTCCTGTAGGTGGAGTCGTAGTCTCCCGGGCTCAGGGGCGCCCCCTGAGCCCTGGCCCGGCCGCGGGCGCCGTCCCGGGGCCGGGCGCGCTCAGTCGTCCGTGCCGAGGATCAGTCCCGAGGTGGGTACTCCGGTACCTGCCGTGACCAGGGTCCGGGCCGCCCCGGACACCTGGTTCACCGACGAGCCTCGGATCTGCCGGACCGCCTCCGCGATGCCGTTCATGCCGTGCAGATACGCCTCCCCCAGCTGGCCCCCGTGGGTGTTCAGGGGCAGCGCGTCCGCCGCGACGAAGCCGGCCGCCTCCCCCGGCGCGCAGAAGCCGAACTCCTCCAGCTGCATCAGGACGAAGGGGGTGAAGTGGTCGTAGAGGATCCCCACGTCGATGTCGGAGGGGGAGAGGCCGGAGCTGCGCCAGAGCTGCCGGGCGACCACACCCATCTCCGGCAGGCCGGTCAGGTCGTCGCGGTAGAAGCTCGTCATCTGCTCCTGCGCCCGGCCGGCCCCCTGCGCGGCGGCCACGATCACGGCGGGCGGCTGCGGCAGGTCCCGGGCCCGTTCGGCGCTGGTGACGACGATCGCCTGCCCGCCGTCGGTCTCCTGGCAGCAGTCGAGCAGCCGCAGCGGTTCGACGATCCACCGCGACGCGGCGTGGTCGGCCAGGGTGATCGGCTTCCCGTAGAAGTACGCCGCCGGGTTCCGGGCGGCATGGCGGCGGTCGGTGACCGCGACATGGCCGAAGACGTCCGGCGTCAGCCCGTAGGCGTGCAGATAGCGCTGGGCGGCCATGGCGACCCAGGAGGCCGGGGTGAGCAGACCGAAGGGCAGGTTCCAGCCGAGCGCCGTGCCTTCCGCGGTGGGCTCCCGCTGCTGCACGCCGGAGCCGAATCTGCGTCCCGAGCGCTCGTTGAACGCGCGGTAGCAGACCACCACGTCGGCCACCCCGCTCGCCACGGCCATCGCCGCCTGCTGGACGGTGGCGCAGGCCGCCCCGCCGCCGTAGTGGATGCGGGAGAAGAAGGACAGCTCACCGATCCCGGCCGCCTGGGCGACGGTGATCTCCGGGCTGGTGTCCATGGTGAAGGTGACGAGCCCGTCCACGTCGGCGGGGGTCAGCCCGGCGTCGTCGAGGGCGGCCCGCACCGCCTCGACGGCCAGCTTCAGCTCGCTGCGCCCGGAGTCCTTGGAGAACTCGGTCGCGCCGATCCCCACGACCGCCGCCCTGCCGCCGAGCGAATCGGCCCTGCGCACACTCATGCCGCCCCCCGCGGTACGCCGACGGTCACCGTGCCGGTGACGTGCCTGCCCAGGCCGTTGGAGCCGACGACGGCCACCTCGGCGGTCCCGTCGTCCGCGACGGCGGTGACCGTGCCGCTCAGGACCATGGTGTCCCCGGGGTAGTTGGGCGCGCCGAGCCTGATGGCGACCTTGCGGAGCACGGCCGAGGGGCCGAGCCGGTCGGTCACGTACCTGCCGACCAGGCCGTTGGTCGTGAGGATGTTCATGAAGATGTCCGGTGATCCCTTCTCCCGGGCCAGCTCCGCGTCGTGGTGCACGTCCTGGTAGTCGCGGGAGGCGATCGCGCCCGCCACGATCAGGGTGCGGGTCACCGCGATCTCCAGCGGCGCGAGTTCGTCACCGGCTTGCACCTTCACTCCGTGCCCTCCTTCACCAGCGAATCGCCGAGTTCCTGAAGCAGTTCGCCGCCGCGGCCCAGATAGGCGTCGAGCTGCCGCCCCCAGAGGAAGTGGCGGTGTACGGGATGGTCTAGGTCCGCGCCCGTGCCGCCGTGCAGATGCTGCCCGGTGTGCACCACCCGCTTGCCGGCCTCCGAGGCCCACCAGGCCGCGGTGAGCGCCTGTGGTCCGTACGGCAGTCCCGTGTCGTACCTCCAGGCCGCCTCGTACGCGGTGACCCGGATCGCCTCGATGTCCATATGGGCATCGGCGGCGCGCAGCAGCACTCCCTGTTTGGTGGAGAGCGGGCGCCCGAACTGCTCCCGCGTGTTCACGTGCGCGACGGCGCGGGCCAGCGAACCGGCACACACCCCGGCCTGCAGTCCGGCGAACGCCGTCCGGGCCGCCGCCAGTACCGCCCCGTACGCCCCGGCGCCGCCGAGCCGCTCCCCGGCCGCCCCGTCCAGGACGAGCCGCGCCGCCGACCAGGGCGCCGTGGTCTCCACCGGCTCGGTCAGCACACCGGGATCACCGGTCCTCACGATCCACAGCCGCGCCTCCCGGTCCGGGACGAGGACGAGGCCGGCGTCGCGCAGCCACGGCACGTACGGCACGCTGCCGCTCAGCCGCCCGCCACCGCCGTCGGCATCGGTGTCCTCGCCGTCCGCCCGTATCCCGCCGCGCGACGGGAAGGCCCCGGTGGCGACGGCCGTACCGTCCCTCAGCGCGGGCAGCAGCCGTTCCCGCTGTTCGTCCGTGCCGTGCCGGGCTACGGCCAGCAGCCCGTACACACAGCTCGCCGCGAACGGCACCTGGGCCGTCGTGCGGCCCTGCTCCTCCAGCAGGAGCACCAGGCCGAGCAGTCCGGTCTCCTCGACGGCCGCGGTCAGCCCGGCCGCGCAGAGTTCCTTCCACAGCTCGGCGTCCGTCCCCGTGCCGGCCACGGCCAGGCGCTCGGGCGTCGACAGATCGCCGAAGATCCGCGCCGCGAGCCCCTGGGCCGCGCTCTGCTCCTCGGTGGGTGCGAAATCCATCTCAGCCCTCGCCTCCCCGGAAGACCGGGAGCTCCAGCTCGGGGTCCGTACGCAGGAATTCCAGCCGCACCGGCATTCCCGGCCGCACCTTGTCGTACGGCACACCGATGACATTGGCGACCATCCGCACCCCCTCGGCCAGCTCGATCAGCGCCACCGCGTACGGCCCGCCCGCCCCGTCGCCGGCGAAGGCGGGGAAGGGCGGGTGGTGCATCACCACATGGCTGAAGACGGTGCCCTCGCCGCTCGCCTCGACGGTGTCCCACTCCTGGCAGCCGCACGCGTTGCAGCCGGGCAGCCAGGGGAAGCGCAGCGTGCCGCACCCGGTGCACCGCTGGATCAGCAGCCGGTGCTCGGCGACGCCCTGCCAGAACCCGGCGTTGTCCCGGTTGATCACCGGCCTCGGGCGCAGGTTCCGGCCGCCGCCGCGCGCCGCCCGCTTCGCCGCCGCCGGGGTGTACTTGAGGATCCGGAAGCGGTGCGTCCCGGCGGGTTCGCCGTCCGCCCGGACGTCCATGCGCGTGGTGACGAAATAGCCCGTCCCGAGCTTGGTGGTCTTGCGCCGCGAGACCGATTCGATGACCGCGTCGAAGGTGATCCGGTCCCCGGGCCGCAGCGGTCGCAGGTACTCCTGCTCGCAGTCGGTCGCGACCACCGAGGTGTATCCCGCGCCGTCGAGCAGGCCGAAGAGTTCCTCGTACGCCTCGGAGCGGTCGGTGTGCCCCGAAAGCCCGCCCATCGTCCACGCCTGGAGCATCGTCGGCGGAGCGACCGCGTCCGGGCCGCGGTACGCGGGGTCGGCGTCGCCCATCGCCTCGCACCAGTGCCTGATCATCGGCTCGTTGACCGGGTCCTTGCCGACGCCTGCGGTCGCGGCGGGCCGCCCCTCGAACGCCTTGAGCCGCCCGTACAGCTCGTCCGGCGCGTCCGGCTCGCGCGGTCCGCCGGGCACCTGCCGCCCGTCCCGCACGGCCGTCACCGCCGGCCCCGCTTCATGCCGAGCCGCATGGTCGCGACGATCTCCCGCTGCACCTCGCTCACCCCGCCCCCGAAGGTGTTGATCTGCGCCGCCCGGTTCATCCGCTCCAGCTCCCCGTCCCCGAAGGCGCCGGGCGAACCGCCCCGCACCATGCCCGCCTCGCCGGTGATCTCCTGGCACATCCGGTACACCTCGACGGCGCTCTCGGTCCCCGCGAACTTCACGCCGCTCGCCTCGCCCGGGGCCGGCGAACCCGCCCCGACCTCGCCCACCAGACGCCAGTTGAGCAGGCGCGTCGCCGCGAGCCGGGCGTACGCCTCGGCCAGCCGGCCGCGCACCCACGGCTCGTCGGCCGGGCGCCCGCCCGTCACGGGGTCGGGGGTACAGGCGTGGGCGAGGGCCGCCTCGTAGAAGTCCTCGGCCTGCATCCCGATCGCGGCGAGGGCCACCCGTTCATGGTTCAGCTGATTGGTGATGAGCCCCCAGCCGCCGTTCTCCGGACCCACCAGGTTGGCGGCGGGCACCCGTATCCCGTCGTAGTAGGTGGCCGTCGTGGTGAGGCCGCCCACCGTCTCGATCGGCGTCCAGGAGAAGCCGGGGGAATCGGTCGGGACGAGGATGATCGAGATGCCCTGATGCTTGGGCGCCTCGGGATCCGTACGGCAGGCGAGCCAGATCCAGTCCGCGTTCTGGGCGTTGCTGGTGAAGATCTTCTGGCCGTCGATCACCCAGTGGCCGCCGTCCCCGGCACCGTCCTGGCCGACTGCGTCGCCGCGGTCCCGCACCGCCCTGGTGCGCATCGCGGCGAGGTCCGTACCGGCCTCGGGCTCGCTGTAGCCGATGGCGAAGACGAGGTCGCCGCTGAGGATCCTGGGCAGGAAGTACGCCTTCTGCTCCTCGGTCCCGTACTTCATCAGCGTCGGGCCGACGGTGTTGAGGGTGACCATCGAGACGGGCGCCCCCGCCCGGTACGCCTCGTCGAAGAAGACGAACTGCTCGTCGGCGCCGCGCCCCTGGCCGCCGTACTCGACGGGCCAGCCCAGTCCGAGCATCCCGTCGGCGCCGATCCTGCGCAGCACCCGCCGCTGCCCGTCCGGGTCCTCGGCGCCCGGGGCGGCGCCCGCGTCCCTCCCGGGCATCACCTCGCGGAAGTACGTGCGTAGTTCGGCGCGCAGCTGCTGCTGGCGTTCCGTCTGGGCGAGGTGCACGGCGGGCTGCCTCCCGGACACGGGGCGTACGGATCAGGGTTTCTGACTGTCCGTCAGGTCTGCATCCACTGTCAAGGCCGATGACGCCCCTCGCACGCCGTCGCCGCAGAACGCAGAACGGTCCGCGCGAGGGTGCCGAAGCAC
>NZ_JBHXTM010000088.1:17863-26016 GCF_042677325.1 Streptomyces sp. NPDC127117 | reverse complement strand
GTGGCTCCGTACCGCCCTCTCTTCCTGCTGCTACAGCACCTTCGAAAGGAACGACTTCGTCCGGTCGTGCTGCGGATTGGTCAGCACGTCGCGCGGGTGGCCCGACTCGACCACCACGCCGTCGTCCATGAAGACCAGCGCGTCGCCGACCTCACGGGCGAAGCCCATCTCATGGGTCACCACGATCATCGTCATGCCGTCCTCCGCGAGACCGCGCATGACGTCCAGGACATCGCCCACCAGCTCCGGGTCGAGCGCCGACGTCGGCTCGTCGAAGAGCATCAGCTTCGGCTCCATGGCCAGGGCGCGGGCGATGGCCACCCGCTGCTGCTGGCCGCCGGAGAGCTGGGAGGGGTAGTTCTTCGCCTTGTCGCCGAGGCCGACCCGGTCCAGCAGCCGCTCGGCCCGGGCCCTCGCCACGGCCTTGGACTCGCGCCTGACCTGGACGGGGGCCTCCATGACGTTCTCGATCGCCGTCATGTGCGGGAAGAGGTTGAAGCGCTGGAAGACCATGCCGATGTCCCGGCGCTTCCGTGCGACTTCGCTGTCCTTGAGCTCGTAGAGCTTGTCGCCCTTCTGGCGGTAGCCCACCAGCTCGCCGTCGACGTACAGCCGGCCGGCGTTGATCTGCTCCAGGTGGTTGATGCACCTCAGGAACGTCGACTTGCCGGAACCGGAGGGGCCGATCAGACAGAAGACCTCCTGCGGGGCGACCTCCAGGTCGATGCCCTTGAGGATGTGCGCGGCGCCGAAGGACTTGTGTACGCCCTCGGCCTTCACCATGGCGGTCATGCCATGCCTCCCTTGGGGCGGCCGAGGGACAGGAGGTTGGCCCTGACCTTCTGGAACGGGGTGGGCGGCAGACTGCGGCTCGAACCGCGCGCGTAGTACCGCTCCAGGTAGTACTGGCCGACGCTCAGCACCGAAGTCATGATCAAATACCAGGCCGCAGCCAGGAAGTACATCTCGACCGGGGCTCCGGACCCCTGCCCGATGTCCTGCGCGTACTTGAACAGCTCGTAGAACTGCACGGCCGCCACCAGCGACGTGGTCTTGAGCATGTTGATCACTTCGTTGCCCGTCGGCGGCACGATCACCCGCATCGCCTGCGGGATCACGACGCGGCGCAGGGTCTTGCCGTGGCTCATGCCCAGCGCGTGCGACGCCTCCGTCTGGCCCTCGTCGACCGAGAGCAGACCCGCACGGCAGATCTCGGCCATGTACGCGGCCTCGTTCAGACCCAGGCCGAGCAGCGCCGTCAGCAGCGGCGTCATGAAGCTCGACCAGTAGTCCTTGTAGATCGGCATCAGGTTGATGTACTCGAAGACCAGGCCCAGGTTGAACCAGACGAACAGCTGGACCAGGACCGGGGTGCCGCGGAAGAACCAGATGTAGAACCAGGCGATCGACGAGGTCACCGGGTTCTTCGACAGCCGCATCACGGCCAGCAGAACACCGCCGACGATGCCGATGACCATGGACAGCGCGGTCAGCAGCAGGGTCTGGGTGACGCCCTTGAGGATGCGGTCGTCGAAGAAGTAGTCCGGGACCGCACCCCAGTTGATCTTGCCCTGGCTGAAGGCGTAGACGATCGCGGCGAGCGCCGCGATGGCGATGACGGCCGAGACGTACCGGCCGTAGTGCCGGACCGGAATGGCCCGGATCGCCTCTGGCCGGGACGATGGAGCGCGAGGTATGGGCGGCTGGTCGGCCGGGCCCGTCTTCTCGATGTCAGTCACAGGAAGAACCTTTCAGCGCCGGTGCCTGCTCAGGATCCGCCGTTCAGCTTGGCTTCGGTGACCGCGCCGGCCTCCACGCCCCACTTCGAGATGATCTTGCCGTACTCGCCGTTCTTGATGATCCCGTTCAGCGCCGCCTGAACGGCCTTGGTCAGCTGGTCGTTGCCCTTGGCGACGGCGATGCCGTACGGGGCTGCCTCGACCTGCTCGCCGACGATCTGGAAGTCCTTGCCGCCGCCCGAGGTCTTCACCGCGTACGCGGCCACCGGGAAGTCGGAGGAGCCGGCGTCGGCGCCACCGCTGCGCAGCCGGGTCTGGGCCTCCAGGTCGTTGTCGAAGGTCTCGATCGCGATCGTCCTGCCGCCGGTGCACTTCTTCGACTCGTCCTTGGCGAGGTTGTGCGAGACGGTGCCGCGCTGGACGGCGATCTTCTTGCCGCAGAGGTCGGCCCAGGTCTTGATCCCCTGGTCGTCGCCCTTCCGGGTGTAGATCGAGACTCCGGCGGTGAAGTAGTCGACGAAGTCGACGCCCTCGCCGACCTTCTTCTTCGTCTCGGAGTCGATGCCCTGCTGGCGGTCCTTGGTGTCGGTCATCGAGGACATCGCCAGGTCGTAGCGCTTGGAGCGCAGACCGGTGATCAGCGTGTCGAACGTGCCGTTCTGGAACTCGAAGGTCACGCCGAGCTGCTTGCCGAGCGCGGCGCCGATGTCGGGATCGATGCCGACCGTCTTGCCGGACTTGTCCTTGAATTCGACCGGCGGGTAAGCGATGTCCGAACCGACCTTGATGACGCCCTTGTCCTTGATTTCCTTGGGCAGGAGGTCGGCGAACGGGGCCTGGGCCGACGCCGAGTTCCTCGGACCGTTCTTGGTCTGGTCGCCGCAGGCGGCCAGCAGCATCGTGCCGGCGACCGCGATGGCGCATACCGCTGCGATCCTGGGCTTCGCGGCCGTGCGACGAGTGGTGCTTGCGGTCATGATCGGGTTGCCTCCGGCAGGTGAGGGGTGGTGTTGCCAGGCGGTATGGACACACGACTTCGGATGTCGCCCCCCTGTGGGATTAGGGCATCTTGCCATTCGGACTGGCTAAATCTGGGCGCTGATCATGTCAAAATCGGATAACGGGCGATCCCCGAACCTCACGGGGCCGGTACACAGGGCCGGACCATCTGTGGGGGTTCCATCATCACGCCGGAAGATCTGCGGCGCGTCTCGACTGGTGGACGCTTTTGTCGCTTGGCGGACTTGTCCAGATATTCGACTATGAGTCACGTCACCGAACCGATATGGACTCGTCCATGAAGCGGTTCGTCCGGTAAGAAAGACCTTTACACCCCTCATCCGGGGCTCAGGGCGCGTGTGCGGCGCGCCCGCGCGTATGTATTTCCCCCTGCCGGTGCGGGCCAACCGCCGACGCAGGGAACGTACGCGGTGCCCGCCCACCCCTCCTCAACCAGGAGTGGCCACCCTCAAACGATGAAGACTTAAGGGGTCAACACCATGGCAGCGGAGATCGTCAATCCTCGCAGCGACAGCACCACCGACAGCACCACCGATGAGCCGTTCGATCCGGCCTTCGCTCTCCACCGCGGGGGGAAGATGGCCGTGCAGGCCACCGTTCCGATCCGCGACAAGGACGACCTGTCCCTCGCGTACACGCCCGGCGTCGCCAAGGTGTGCAGCGCCATCGCGGAGAATCCCGAGCTGGTCCACGACTACACCTGGAAGTCGCAGGTCGTCGCCGTCGTGACGGACGGCACCGCGGTTCTCGGCCTCGGTGACATCGGACCCGAGGCCTCCCTCCCGGTGATGGAGGGCAAGGCGATCCTCTTCAAGCAGTTCGGCGGCGTCGACGCGGTGCCGATCGCGCTCGCGACGACCGATGCGGACGAGATCGTCGAGACCGTCGTCCGGCTCGCGCCGTCCTTCGGGGGCGTGAACCTTGAGGACATCTCGGCGCCGCGCTGCTTCGAGATCGAGCGCAAGCTCCAGGAGCGGCTCGACATCCCGGTCTTCCACGACGACCAGCACGGCACCGCCGTCGTGACGCTCGCGGCCCTGCGGAACGCCGCGAAGCTCTCCGGCCGCAGCCTCGGCGACCTGCGCGCCGTCATCTCCGGCGCCGGCGCCGCCGGGGTGGCCATCGCGAAGTTCCTGCTGGAGGCGGGGCTCGGCGATGTCGCCGTGGCCGACCGCAAGGGCATTGTGAGCCGGGACCGCGAGGACCTGACCGAGGTCAAGCGCGAGCTGGCCGAGCTCACCAACCGGGCCGGCATCTCCGGCCCGCTGGAGAGCGCGCTGGCGGGCGCCGACGTCTTCATCGGCGTCTCCGGCGGCACGGTCCCCGAGGCGGCCGTCGCCTCGATGGCGCCCGGCGCGTTCGTCTTCGCCATGGCGAACCCGAACCCCGAGGTCCACCCCGACATCGCGCACAAGTACGCGTCCGTCGTGGCGACCGGGCGGTCCGACTACCCGAACCAGATCAACAACGTGCTGGCCTTCCCCGGCATCTTCGCGGGCGCCCTCCAGGTCCGGGCCTCCCGGATCACCGAGGGCATGAAGATCGCCGCGGCGAACGCGCTGGCCGACGTCGTGGGCGATGAGCTCGCGGCGGACTACGTGATTCCGTCGCCGTTCGACGAGCGGGTGGCCCCGGCGGTCACCGCCGCGGTGGCGGCCGCCGCGCGGGCGGAGGGCGTGGCCCGGCGCTGAGCCGGTGGGGCGTGGGTGGGGGTACGGGTTCCCGGGTGCGGGGTGCGCCTGCGGCGGGCTTGTTCCCCACCCCGCCCCTTCCCGTAACCGGGGGGGCGCTGCCCCCGGGCCCCCGCTCCTCGATCGCCGGAGGGGCTTGCATGCGCGGTGCGTGTCCTCCTGCCCCCCGGGTCGCTGTTCCTCGATCGTCGGAGGGGCTTGCATGCGCGGTGCGCGTCACACCCGTGGTCGGTTACGCCCGGCCCGTGCCCGGCCTATCGTCGGGGCCATGTTCGCCGCCTACGCATCCCGCATCGACCGCGACCAGCCCCTCAACGGCCTTGAGCTGGGCGAGCGCCCCGCCCCCGAGGTACGACCCGGCTGGACCACCGTCAACGTCCGGGCAGCCTCCCTCAACCATCACGACCTCTGGTCCCTGCGCGGCGTCGGCCTCGCCGAGGACAAGCTGCCGATGATCCTCGGCTGCGACGCGGCCGGGACCGACGAGGACGGCAACGAGGTCGTCCTGCACTCCGTCATCGGCCAGACCGGCCACGGCGTCGGCCCGAAGGAACCCCGCTCCATCCTCACCGAGCGCTACCAGGGCACCTTCGCCGAGCAGGTCACCGTCCCCAGCTGGAACGTGCTGCCCAAGCCGAAGGAACTCACCTTCGAGCAGGCCGCCTGTCTGCCGACCGCCTGGCTCACCGCGTACCGGATGCTCTTCACCAACGCCGGGGTGCGCCCCGGCGACTCGGTCCTCGTCCAAGGGGCGGGCGGCGGCGTCGCCACCGCCGCGATCGTGCTCGGCCGGGCGGCCGGGCTGCGGATCTACGCCACCAGCCGCGACGAGGCCAGGCGCAAGCGCGCCGTCGAGCTCGGTGCCGTCGAGGCGTTCGAGCCGGGCGCACGGCTGCCGCAGCGCGTCGACGCGGTCATCGAGACGGTCGGCGCGGCCACCTGGTCCCACTCCGTGAAGTCGCTGCGCCCCGGCGGCACGCTCGTCATCTCCGGCGCGACCAGCGGTGACCGGCCTTCGCACGCCGAGCTGACCCGGATCTTCTTCCTGGAGCTGAGGGTGGTCGGTTCGACCATGGGTTCCAAGGACGAGCTGGAGGACCTGCTCGCGTTCTGCGCGACCACCGGCGTACGCCCCGTCATCGACGAGGTGCTGCCGCTGGACCGGGCCCGCGAGGGGTTCGAACGGCTCTCGGCGGGCGACCAGTTCGGAAAAATTGTGCTCACCTGCTCTTGAGGAGTGCGGGGTGAGCTGCTCTGATCTGCGCCATGCGAATACGGACGCGGATGCGGATGGGCAGCGTACTCACCTCTATCGTCACTTCGTTCGTGCTCGCGGCGGGGGCCCTCGCCCCCGCCGCCGACGCACATCCGGCACCACCGGAACGGACCGGCATACCCCGGCTCACCGACGACCAGGGCCGCACGCTCACCCTGCGCGGATGGAGCGTCGCGGACAAGGCGCACAGCGGTGACCAGGCACTGACCGCCATCACCGAGAAGCACTTCCGCGATCTGCACGCCAAGGGCTTCAACTTCGCCCGGCTGCTCATCTTCTGGGACGACCTGGAACCGGTCCAGGGCCACTACAGCGCCGAGTATCTGCGCCGGATCGACCGGGTCCTGGACTGGGCGCAGAAGTACGACATCCAGGTGCTGCTCGACGCCCACCAGGACGTGTTCGGCCCGGCGTTCAACGCCCGGGGCATCCCGGCCTGGGCGACCCGCACCGACGGTCTGCCCTTCACCCCGCACCCCGACGACTGGTTCTCGGAGTACTTCGAGCCCGCCGTGCAGCGCGCCTTCACCCACCTCTACGAGGACGCCGACCTCCAGCGCGCCCAGGCACGGATGTGGCAGGTCGTGGCCAAGCGCTTCGGACACCACTCCGCCGTCCTCGGCTACGACCTGATCAACGAGCCGATGGGGGAGCTCGGCGAGGGCGAGGACCTGCCGACGGCCGCCCGCCGCATCGAGGCCCAGCAGCTCACCCCGATGTACAACCGGCTGGCCCGCGCGGTCCGTTCGGTCGACCGCGACAACTGGCTGTTCGTCGAGCCCACCCCCATCGTCGGCGAGGGCGTGCCCACCGGACTGGGCGCGATCAAGGACCACCGCACCGTCTACGCCCCGCACTTCTACAACACCGCGATGGAGGCCGGCGCCGACTACGACCCGGCGGCCGGCTGGATCGAGTCGTACGAGGCCGCCGTCACCGCGTACCCGGAACAGCAGAAGATTCCGGTCGTCGTCGGCGAATGGGGCCCGCTGAACAACAGGCTCCCGCAGATGGGCCGCTTCTACCGGGACGCGATGGCCTCCCTGAGCCGCTACAGCTCGGGCTGGGCGGGCTGGGTGTGGTGCTACGGCGGTGGTTACTGCGCCCTGGACGAGAACGGAGCCTTCGCCGCCAACAAGGAGCGGACCGCCACACCGTACGCACCCGCCGTCGCCGGAACCGTCCACTCCGACACGTACGACGACAACGCGCGCGTCTACCGGCTCACTTACACGGCGGGACGCCACGGCACCACGGAGATCTCGCTGCCGCCGACCGCCGGGCGGTGGCGGGTCTCGGTGGACGGCCGAGCCGAGGTCCGCAGGCACGGCGGAGAGGTGCGCGTCCACGCCCGCAAGGGGGCGCGGGTCACGGTGACGGTGACCGGGACGGCGCACGGCTGAGCGCCCCGCACACCACGCGCCGCACACCCCATCTGTCAATCGCGGTTGACGGATGGGGCGTGTCAACCTATGTTGACGTCATGACTGAAGCGACGGATCTCGCCGCGCGTGCCGGTGACCGTGACCCGCGGGTGGGGCTGCGGGCGGTCGCCGCGCTGCGCCGGCTGCTGGAGCAGCTCGAAGCCGTACAGGTCAGGAGTGCCCGCGTGCAGGGCTGGTCGTGGCAGGAGATCGCGGCCGAACTGGGCGTCAGCAGGCAGGCCGTGCACAAGAAGTACGGGAGGCAGTGATGTTCGAACGATTCACCAGGGACGCCCGGGAAGTGGTGACCGGCGCCGTAAGCCATGCCGAGCTGACCGATGCCGCATCGGTCGGCGAGGAGCATCTACTGCTCGCGCTGCTGGACCGGCAGGAGGGGCGGGCCGCATTCGCCGTCACCTCACTCGGGCTCGCGGACCGTCGCGCGTCCGTCGAGGCCGAGCTTGCCACGGCCCGACGCCACGGCGGGCTGACCAGGGCGGACACCGACGCGCTCGCCGGCATCGGCATCGATGTGACCGAGATCGTCGCGCGCGTCGAGGAGGCGCACGGGGTGGGTGCGCTCGACCGGGCCAGGCGGCGCGGAGCGCGGCGCCGCCCGTTCACCCGCGGCGCGAAGAGCATCCTGGCCAGGTCGCTGCGGATCGCGGCCGGACGCGGGGACCGCTCCATCGGCGACGAGCACCTTCTCCTGGCACTCACCGCCTGCCCCGGCGTGGCCGCCGAAGTGCTCGCCGCACACGGCGCCACGTATGTCACGGTCAACCGTGCGCTGTACGGGGGCGGCGGGGAAGGGGAGGAGGGGGAGCGGTTCAAGGAGGCGGGCTGACCCCCGGTCCGGCCCGGCATGGCCCCTGCCCCGCCCCCCCGTCCCGTCACTTCGGCCCGTCGTCACGGTCAACCGTGCGCTGTACGGGGGCGGCGGGGAAGGGGAGGAGGGGGAGCGGTTCAAGGAGGCGGGCTGACCCCCGGTCCGGCCTGATGG
>NZ_JBHXTM010000088.1:0-17763 GCF_042677325.1 Streptomyces sp. NPDC127117 | reverse complement strand
CGTCACTTCGGCCCGTCGTCACGGTCAACCGTGCGCTGTACGGGAGCGGCGGGGAAGGGGAGGAGGGGGGACGGGTTCAAGGAGGCGGGCTGACCCCCGGTCCGGCCCGGCATGGCCCCTGCCCCGCCCCCCGTCCCGTCACTTCGGCCCGTCGTCACGGTCAACCGTGCGCTGTACGGGAGCGGCGGGGAAGGGGAGGAGGGGGGACGGGTTCAAGGAGGCGGGCTGACCTCTCGGTCCGGTCCGGCCCGGTCCGGCCGCTGTCCCGCCCCCGTCCCGTCACTTCGGCCCGTCGTCGACCTTCCGCAGCAGTGCCCCGATCTGGGCCGCCGCCGTCGACAGGTGGCGGCGGGCCTCCCTCAGCTGGTCCTCCGTGACGCCCTTGTCCCGGGCGGTGTCGCGGATGTCGTCGCGGAAGCGGTCGAGCAGCCGGTCCAGGTCGCGGGCCGGGTCACCGGTGCGGGGGATGTCCTTGCCCCAGTCCGCGTCCGCGTCCGCGTCGGTGTCGGCCGGCTCCGGCTTTGCGTACGGGGGCCATCCGGCCGTCCTGGCGAAGCCGCCGAGCTGGCCGGTGATCTCGGCCAGTCCCTCCCGTACGCCCGAGGGCCAGTCGCCCCGGGCGAAGTGCTCCTGGACCTGCCGGGCGGCGTTCTGCATCTGCTCGCGCGCCCTGTCCTGGGCCTCCTTGGCCTGGCGGCGGGCCTGCTGGGCGTCCTCACGGGCACGGCGGGACTCGTCCTTCGCCCGGCGGGCCTGCTCCTTCCACTCCTGCTTGGCCTTGCGCAGCTCCTCCTTGGCGGCGCGCCACGCCTCCTTGTCACCGAAGTCCCCGAGGTCTCCGAAGGCGGACTCCCAGTCGCCCTTGCGGCCCGAGCCCGAGCCCGATCCGGTGCCGGTATGCCGGGTCTCGTGCGCCGCGGCCCGCATCTCGCTGCGCAGCTTGCCGGCGGCGCCGCGTACGTCGTCCCGTATCTCGGCGGCCAGCTCGGAGACCGAATCCCGGATCTCCAGCTCCAGATCGGCCAGCTCGCCCGTGCGGCCGGCCAGTTCGGCGCGGCCCGCGTCGGTGATCGAGTAGACCTTGCGCCCGCCCTCGGTGGCATGGGTGACCAGGCCCTCGGCCTCCAGCTTGGCGAGGCGGGGATAGACCGTGCCCGCCGAGGGGGCGTACAGCCCCTGGAAGCGCTCCTCCAGGAGCCGGATCACCTCGTATCCGTGGCGAGGGGCCTCGTCGAGGAGTTTCAGCAGGTAGAGCCGGAGACGGCCGTGGGCGAATACGGGGGGCATGTCAGAGCACCTTTCCGGTCGGCTCGGCATCGTACGGACCGTCCTCGGCCGGTGGGCGGCGCAGCAGGGCGATCGACCCCGAGACGGTGGTCGCGCGCAGCTTCCCGGTCCCGGCGCCGAGCGTGCCGGTGATCTTCTTCGCGCCCCACATGCCGCCGACCCGCAGATCCTCGAAGCCGTTGGAGACGGAGCCGCTCGCGGTGTTGGCCTCGACCGTCGCGTCCGCCGGGTGCGGCAGCCGGATGGCGACCTCGCCGGAGACCGTGGTCAGCCGGATGTCCGTGGGCTTCCCGGTCGGGTTCAGGTCGAGCACCATGTTGCCGCTGACCGATTCCGCCCGTACCGAGACCCCGGCGCCCTCGATGACCGTCAGATCGCCCGAGACCGAATGGAAACGGAGCTCGCCGGTGACCGACTGGGCCTCCACGTTGCCGGAGACCGTGTCGGCCAGCACCGGCCCCGCGAGACCGACGAGCGTGGTGTCGCCGGTGACGCCCCGGACGTCCGTACGGCCGCGGATCCCGGAGACGACGGCGCCCGCGCCGACGACGCCGACCTCCACCGCCGACCCGGCCGGCACGGCGAGCGAGACGACCGCGCTGCGGTGCCACCCCTTGCGGTCGAACCAGTTGAGGAAGCCGTGCCAGGGCAGGTCCTCGTACGCGACGGTGAGCGTGCCGTCCTCCAGGGTCACTATCAGCGGCGGACCCTCGATCCCGGAGACCTCCAGCCGGGCGGCCGGCTCCTCGGTGCCTACGACATTGACGGTGCCCCCGACGATGCGCACATTGAGCGACGTCACGGGGTCGTCGAAGGTCAGTTTCTGGGGCTCGGCGATGGCCCATGTCGACGCAGGCATGGATCTGACCTCCCGGGGAGCGCGGCGTGACGCAACATATCGCGTCTCTTGAACAACACGATATATCGCGGAACGGGGAAGTCAAGGCGCGTCGCGACGCCCTTGGTGCGCGATCAGGGGATCGCCGGGCGGCCGTCGGGCGATCACCGGGGAATCGTCGGGCGGCCGTCGGGCGATCACCGGGGAATCGTCGGGCGGCCATCGGGCGATCACCGGGGAATCGTCGGGCGGCCATCGAGGGATCCGTCGGGACGCCGCCAGGTGGCCATCGAGGGATCGAAGGGCGCCCAATGCGGGCAAATTGCCCTAGCGTGTGAGGCATGAATGCGACATCTCCCGCAGGGGCGCTGCTGCTGTGCCGGGCCGAACCGGAGGCCGTACGGCCGGTGGCCACTCTGCTGCGCGAGCGAATGCTGCTCGCCCCCGCCGGAGACGGATGGTCCATCCTCGTACCCGAGGGAACGCCCTGGCGGGGCCCGGGCCCGGGCCCCGGTTTGCGTGCCGCGGATGTCATGGAGCCGGTCGACCGGGTCGTGTCCGGCTGGGCCGCCGCGCTCGCCGTCGGCTCGACGTGGGCCGTGCTCGCCCTGTGGTGGGACGGCGACCGGGCCGGCTGCACGCTCGCCTCCGGCTTCCGCCGCCCGGTCGGCTACGTCTGGCTCGCGGACGGCACCCCGGCCGGCGAGGACGAGGCCATGCGCACGCTTGTCGAGCGCCTCGGCCTCGACCCCGTACTGGATGTCCAGGCGCTCGAAGAGCTGACCCGCGTGGACCCGGACGCCGACGCGCGCATCCGGCTGCGCGGGCTGCTCGCCGTACTGACCCGGATCGGGCTGATCCTGCCGCCCGGCCTGGACCCGGACACGCCCGGCGACCGGCTGTACGCCGCGGCCGACGACCGGCCCGAGGCGGAACCGGTCGCCTGGACCGGCTGGCGCGGGGCGGTGCGGGCCGAACTCGACGCGGTCGAGAACAGCCGCCTCGGGCCCTGGATGCGCGGCCCCAGGGCCCGGATACTGGCCGGTGCCCAGTTCGCCGCCGGACTGCCGCTGGCCCTGTGGGGTATCAGGCGCCGCGGCGGCGGATGGGTGCTCGCGGGGGCGCTGCTGCTGGCGCACGGGGCGCTCGGGCTCGCCTACGACCGGATCAGGGGCGCCGGGGAACCGGCGGAGGGGCGCGAGTGACTACTCGTCGTCGTCCTCGTCGTCGAGCCGGGCCAGCCAGGTCGCGAGGCGCTCGACCGGCACCTCGAAGTCGGGATTGAGATCGACGAACGTACGGAGCTGCTCGGCGAGCCACTCGAAAGTGACCTCTTCCTCGCCTCGCCGCTTCTCCAGCTCCTCGATACCGCGGTCGGTGAAGTACATGCGGCAAGCCTAATGCCTGGTGACAGGCGCCCGAAGGCCGGGAACGGGTTCCCGGACGGCACGTTCCGGCGGCCCCGCGACCCGCCCGGACCGGCCCGCACCACCCCCGCGACCCCACCGAGAACCGGCCGGCGCCACCCCCGCGTCCTGGTCCGTGTACCCGTCCATGTACCTCGCATCGGACGCGGACTGCCGTTAACCTGCGGGTAGTTGGGGAACGGGGGGTTTCATGGGTGACAGTGACGCCCGTATTACGCGCATTGAGATGCCCGACGGTACGGAGGTCTGGGCGCGGATCTCCGGCGCCGAGGAACTGGCGCGGCCCGGATCGGGACCGTCGTTCACGGACATCGGCGCCGGGAACATCACCGATCGGGTACAGGCCCGGGTCGAGAGCCTGCAAGGGGTCGTGACCAGCGTGGCGCGTTCGCTCGCCGAGCCGCTGCGGTCCGTGCGGCCCGACGAGGTCAGCGTCGAGTTCGGCATCGAGCTCACCGCGAAGTCCGGCAAGGTCGTCGGGCTGCTCGCGGACGGCGAGGCCAAGGGGTCGATCAAGGTCACACTGACGTGGAACGGCGGCGGACCGCCCCTCGACCCACCGCCCCCCGCGCAGGGGCCGGGGCAGCCGGCCACCCCGGTGCCCTTCGTGCCGCCGCCCGCCCCTTCGGCGCCGCCCCTGATCGCCCCACCCGCCTCTCCTGCCCCTTCCGCCCCGTCCACCCCCGCTGCTTCCACCATGCGGCCCGGCGGCGCGGCTGCCACCGATCCGGCCGCCGGGGCATCCACCGGCGCACCGGCGCATGCGGGCGGCACCGCGCCGGACGACGGAAGCGGATCGTGACGCAGCCGCCGGGCAGGGGCGCGTGGCCGGGGCCGAACGGGGCGGAATCCGCGCTGATGAGCCTCGTGAAGGACGCCACGGTGCGCATCCATCGTCCGGAGCCCGGGTATGCCCCTGACGGATCCGACGGCGACTTCCTGGGGAGCGGCTTCTTCATCGCTCCGAGCTGGGTCCTCACGTGCGCGCACGTGGCGATGGAGGGGAGGGGGCGTCAGGTGAACGTGGTCTACAAGACCGCTCGCGGCGGCGATGCCGTCAGGGTCGGGGGCACGGTCGTGGCGGCCCTGCCCGAGGAACGGCCCGGCACGGGCGGCTGGCCGGCCCCCGATCTCGCCCTCATCCAGCTGGTGCGGCCCGTCGAACACCCCTGTGTGTACCTCAGCGAGCGCTCCACGGGCATGAACCGCGGCGCCTACTACTTCGCGGGCTGGGCGGACGGCGGGGCGGGGGCGCTCAAACGGCTCGGCCGGGAGTGCCGGGTGGTGGGCACCGTCGACGACTGGGCCGACGGCGACGAACAGGTGCTGATCGAGGCGAGCCAGCTGTACGCGGGCATGTCCGGCGGACCCGTGGTCGACCTGGCCCGCGGCGAGGTCGTCGGCGTACTCAAGTCACGCTCCACCGACACCGACGGCGGTACGGCGATCGGCGTGGAGCGGCTGCGCACACTGCCCGTGCCGGTCCGGGCCGCCACGGCCGAGTCCGACGACCCGTACCAGGCCGTGTTCCACGCCCACGACCGCTACCACGCCGACCGGCACAACAACCCCGTCGACGACGAGGAGACCTGGGCGGACGTCCAGCGGGACCTGGGCACCGTGGCGGGCCCGGCGCTCACCCCGCAGCAGCGCGTCGACCTGCTGGGACGGCTCGCCAAGCTCCCTCCACCGGTCAGCACCCGCAGCCTGCTCGACATCCTCGGCGGCCTCGGGTACGGATACCGGACCGTCGGCGTCCCGGCCCCCCGGGGCTGGCGGGACGGCCTGGGCGTCCTGTACGACGCGCGCGAGGGTGACGAGGCGCTGGAGCGCATCCTGCGCTACTGCATGAGCGCCATCGCCGCCGAACGCCCCTATGTGGTCCCCTCCACCCGGCTCGCCGAGGACGCTCTGTGGGACTGGGTGCGGGAGACCGCGGAGGACCGGCTGCGCAGGCCGTTCCGCCGCGAGATGGCCAGGCTCCGGAACCAGGGCAGATACGCCCCGGGCACCGAGCACCTGCGGACGCCCGGAGCGGCCGACGAGCCGGTCCGGCCACCGAAGGCCCCCACATTCGTCGTGCTCCATCTGGAGCCCCGCGCCTGGCAGCCGGACCACTACGACTGGCGGGTCGTCGCCCGCCTCTCGGCCGAGGACCTGCCCGTCACCGAGAACTACCAGGGCACCAGGGCCGACGAGCTCCCGGCCAGGCTCGGCGCCTCCCTCGGGAAGGCGTTCCGGATGTGCGACGAGCCCGACAATCCCGCGATCCTCCAGGTCGTGGTGCCGTCGGCACTGCTCGACCTGGAGGTCGAGAAGTGGCAGCTGCCCGCGGACAGCCTGCCACTCGGAGTGCTGCGGCCGGTGGTCGTGCGGTGCTCGGACGAGGGCCCCGACCCGGTTGACGACGCGGTCCTGGAGCGCGAAGCGCGCTGGAACCGCATCCGCAGCGGCCCGACCCGGGCCGCCGTCCTCGACTGCGACGACGAAATGCGGGTACCCGTGCCCGTGACGGCGAAGCTGCGCGGACTGCCGTACGAGACCGTCCCGGTCCTCTGCCGGTACGGCGGCCGGCACGACGCCCAGAGCGTCGCGGGGTTCGCGCGGGTGCTCGACGGCGGGTTCGGCGTGGTCCTGTGGCGGCGCCCGCGGGCCGAGCGGCCCGCGTCCTGCACGGAGTTCCATCTCCGGGTCGTCGACACGGTCGACGGGGCGGTCGTCGCCGACCGGCTCCCGCGCAAGATCCAGGAACTGAGAAAAGGGGTGCGGGAGGGCCGCCCCGACATGTTCTGGTCGGACGGCATCGCGCTGGTCTACGGAAACCCGCAACCGCCCCCGCCCGGCCCGTTGTTGCAGGCCCCGTGAACCCCCTTACCAGGGATGTCCCGGATGACTACGGTGAACCACGTTCGACTGCTGCCCCTGGCCGGACGAGTGATGACGAGGAACACGTTATGAGTGAACCCAGCGAGTGGCTCATCTACCGAGGGGCCGGCGAACCGCACGAAGGCATCGAGCAGTTGCCGCCGCCGCCGCCCTGGCGCGACTTCGCGAGCCGTGGCGCCCCGGCCCCCGACGAGCCCGACGGTGACGGCTCCGCCGACCGGCGTCTCGGCGGCCACCGGCACATCGCCGAACTCCACCGGCCGGGCGCCGAGGAGCTCGAAATGATCAACGCCGCGCTCTATCTGCGGCGTCCACTGCTGGTCACCGGCACGCCCGGCGCGGGAAAGAGCACCCTGGCCCACTCGGTCGCCCACGAGCTGGGGCTCGGCCGGGTGCTGCGCTGGCCGATCGTGAGCCGGACGACGCTGCTGGACGGCCTGTACCACTACGACGCGATCGCCCGGCTCCAGGACGTACAGATCGCCGCACACAGCGCCGCGGCCGACCCCGACGGGGCCCGCGCCGCGGACGACGTGGGCAGCTACATCCGGCTCGGACCGCTCGGCACCGCGCTGCTGCCCTCGGACCGGCCCCGGGTACTGCTCATCGACGAGCTGGACAAGAGCGACATCGACCTGCCGAACGACCTGCTGAACGTGCTGGAGGAGGGCGAGTTCGGCATTCCGGAACTGGAGCGGATCGCCGACCGGCTGCCCGACGGCGAGGCGCAGGTCCTCGACGACGACGGCAACAAGGTGACGGTGCGGGGCGGCCGGGTACAGTGCACCGCCTTCCCGTTCGTGGTGCTCACCAGCAACGGGGAGCGGGACTTCCCGGCGCCCCTGATGCGCCGCTGCATCCACCTGGAACTCGGACGCCCCGACCACCAGCGCCTCGCGACCTTCGTACGCGCCCATCTCGGCGACGAGGCGGCGCGCTCCGGGGACGACCTCATCGCCCACTTCCTGGAGCGGTCCCGCAGTGAACTGCTCGCCACGGACCAGCTGTTGAACGCGATCTACCTCACCGACGCCGCGGCCCCGGCCGGCCGCGACCGCCTGGCCGACCTGCTCATCCAGCGACTCGACCGGCCGAGGTGATGTGCTGATGGCGGGCGCCGGTGCACGACACGGACCGGACGACGAACACCACGACGGCGACGGCCGCGGCGTGGCGGACGGGGCGCGGGCGGTGGACGGGACGCGGGCGGTGGACGGACCGGTCGGGAGCGGTGCCGACACCGACACCGGGGCCGACACCAACACCGGGGCCGACACCAACACCGGGGCCGACGCCGACGCCGGGGCCGGTACCGACGCCGGTACGGACACCGGTCCCAGGGCTGGTACCGACGCGGGTACCGACACCAGTACCGATGCGGGTACCGGCACCGGCACCGACGCGAGTGCCGACACCGGTACCGGCACCGGCACCGACGCGAGTGCCGACACCGGTACCGGCACCGGCATCGAGCCCCACGCCGATCTCACCCCCGGCCCCGGCCCCGACCCCGGCCCCGGCCCCGACCCCGGCCCCGGCCCCGACCCCGGCCCCGGCCCCGATGACGCGGGGCTCTACCCGGCCTTCGTGGCGCGGCTGCGCGAGGCCGGGCTCGACCCCGACGTCGAGCAGCTGCGCGACGCGCTCTGGCTGGCCCGCTGGGCCCGCCACCCGGACGCGCCACCGGCCGATGCCGAGGAGCAGGGGTACGTTCCGGCCGTCCACCTCCCCCCGGAGCGCCCGGACGGGCAGCCCGAAGCCCCCGCGCCCGGCCGCGTGAAGCCCGCGCACGACGTGCCGGACGACGAGCCCCTGCCGCGGGCGGACCCCGAGGACCCGGACCAGCGGATCACGCTCTATCCCGTACCGCGCACCGGCCCCTCCGGCCGTGTCCGCTCCGGCGGCCCGTCCGGCACGGGTCCGGGCGGCGCCCGGAAGGGACGTACGGCCGCGCTCACCTTCGGCGTGCCCGCCGCCCCGGCACTGCCCGCACCCCTCGAACTCCAGCGGGCGCTGAGACCGTTGCAGCGCTACCACCCCGCCTCGCCACCCGTGCGCAGCACCCTCGACGAGACGGCGACCGCCGAACTCAGCGCCCGTGCCGGGGGTTTGATCATCCCGGTGTTCCGCGGTGTGTCCCGGGGCGAGGCGGTCCTGCAGTGCGTCATGGACGCCTCGTCCTCGATGCTGGTGTGGGACCGGATGTTCGGTGAACTCCAGGGGATATTCGGCCAGTTGGGGGCATTTCGGGATGTCCAGGTGCGCTATCTGCACCAGGGCCCGGACGGCGCGGCCGCAGTGAGTCGCAGCCCCGATCCGGCCGCGGCACCGCTGAACTCCGCGGACCGGCTGAGCGATCCGACCGGCCGCCGTGTCACCGTCCTGGTCAGCGACTGCGCCGGCCCGCTCTGGCACAGCGGCCGGGCCCACCGGCTGCTGCACCGACTGGCCGCGCAGGCCCCGGCCGCCGTGCTCCAGCCGCTCCCGCAACGGATGTGGAACCGCACCAGGCTGCCGGTCACCTACGGCTCGCTGTCCCGGGGCGACGGCCCCGGCGGAGCTGCTGTACTCAAGGTCGTGGAGCAGCCGGGTACCGGCCCCGCCGTGCACCCCGGAGCCCTCGCCGTACCCGTACTCCCGCCGGTGGAAGGGGCGTTGGCGGCCTGGGCGAGGCTGCTCTCGGGCACCGGCTCGGGACAGATCTCCGGCGCGGTCGGCTGGGTGCGGGCCGATCAGCCGGCGGCGGCCGAGCAGCGCCCCGGCGGCGAACTCTCCTCGCTCCAGCTGGTCAGCCGCTTCCGCTCGGCGGCCTCACCGACCGCCGGACAGCTGGCCGTCTACCTCGCTGCGGCCCCGCTGCACCTCCCGGTGATGCAGCTGGTGCAGCGCACGATGCTGCCCCACTCGGGCCCCTCCGAGCTCGCCGAGGTGCTGCTCAGCGGGCTGCTGGTGCGCAGCAGGAACGCGGACGGCGGGGAGCACGACGGCCAGTGGTACGAATTCGTGCCCGGCGTCCGGGAGGCGCTGCTCGGCCCGCTGGGCCGTGACGAGGCGCTGCTCGTACTCAAGCACTGTTCGCAGTACATCGAGCAGCGGTTCGGGAGGGGCGGGCCGAACTTCCCCGCCCTGGCCTTCGCCCAGCTCGGCGAACGCCCGCGCGAACGCGGATACATGCCGGCGCCGGCCCCGGCCGGCGAGGACCCCATGGAGAACGGCGCACCCGACGGGGAGATCGAGGAGGGTGGTGAGAACGGGGAGAGCGACGCAAGCGGCGGGTCGCGCGTCCCCCACCCCTTCGCCGAGGTCGCGGTCCGCGTACTGGAGCGTTTCATGCCCCTGCCCGAGCAGTTCGTGATGCAGACCGGACGCGGTGGCCGTCCGGGGCCCGTCCAGACATCGAACGCGGCGGTGGAGAGCGCCCGCGCCCTCCTGCGGCAGTTCGAGTCGGACAGCATGGTGCAGTACCTCATCGACGCGGTGCAGCTGCTGCGCGGCGCCGCCGAACGCGAGGAACAGCCGGGTACCGACCCCGGGCTGTGGGCGGAATACTCCCGCTGTGTGCTGCGGCTGTGGGAGGTCCAGGGCGACGCCGAACTGCTCCGCGAGGCCGAGTACGCCGCCGAACGGGCCGCCGCGCAACCCGCCGCGGTACGCGAACGGGCGGTACTGGCCAAGGTGTTGCACGCGGCGGCCGACGACCGGCGGCGGCGCGGCGACCGGCGCGGCGCACTGGAGCTGCTGCGCCGTGCCGACCGCGAGTACACGGCCGCCTGCTCGGCCCCCGGCCTGGACCCGGCCGAGGCCCTCCGGCTGACCCTGGAGCGGGTCCGGGCCCTGGAGGCGCAGTGGCGGCTCGACGGCGACACCGCCCTGCTCCAGGCCGCGTGCGGGATGCTGGAGGCGTTCGCCGATGTCTGGCCCGACCAGGAGAACCGCCCCACCACCCTGCCCCTGGCGCATGGACGGACCCTGCTGAAGCTGGCCGGTGCCACCGCCGACCCCGAACAGTCCCGGGTGTACGCGGGCCAGGCCGCCCGCTCCCTGCGCACCGCCTTCGAACAGGGCGGCCGGCACACCCTCGGTACCGAGGTGCGCATCCTGCTGGACCTGGTGGACGCCCTGCTCGGCTCCGGCGAGGAGCCGGACGAGGCCGCGACACTCGTCGAGCAGGCCCTGGCGACCGTACGCGAACAGCGGCAGCGCGCCGCGCTCCGGATCAGGGCCGGCCGGATCCGTGTCGCGCGGTACGAGCACACCGGGGAACCGGACGAACTCGTGGCCGCCGCCGACTGGTTCGCCCGCGCCGCACGGGGCGTACCCCGCGACTCGCGGGCCCACGCCGACCTGCTCGCCGAATGGGGCGGCACCCTGCTGCGCCGGGCCCGGATGCCGGACGGCCGCCCGCACATCGGCGCCGCGATCCGGGTGCTGCGCGACTGCCGTACGGAGACGCCCGCGGGCAGCACCCGCCAGGCCGGGCGGCTCCTGATGCTGGGCCGCGCACTGATGCTCCGGCACCGGGCCACCGAGGACCGGGTCGACCTCCGCGAGGCCGAGCACCTCTTCGGCCTCGCGGCCCAGGAGGCGACCGACCCGCTGACCGAGGCGAGCTGCTGGCTGGAACTGGGCCGCTCCCACCTCGACGCCGCCCGGGTACTCCAACGCCAGGCCCGGCTCGACGAGGCGGCCGAGGCGTTCCGGGGCGCGGCGGAAGCGGCGGCCACCGCGCAGGAGGAGCTGGACAGCCCGCAACAGATCTGGCAGGCAGTCGAGTTGGGGGCTACGGCCAACCACTGGCGGGGTATGACCTACGAGAGAGCGGGACGCCCCCGGGCGGCCCGCGAGGCGTACCGGACGGCACGTCAGGAATGGCGCAAGCTGCCGGACGGCGGCGGATCCGCGGGCGAGTCGACCGCCGAACGGCTGGCGGAGCTGGAGCGCTGAGGGGGCGTCGGGCGGCGTGAGGCGTCGCGAGGCGGGCCGCCACCGTGCGACCGGCGCACGACCGACGCCGCTCGACGGCATCTTCGCCGAGGCGTAGCCCCGGTCCTGCGGGGCATCCGTACATAGGCGGCCGGGACGCGGGATCCGTGCCGGCACACAGGACATCAGGGACACGGCCCGGCCGGGCGCTCAAGGGCGAGCGCGCCGGTGCGGGCGCGAGGGGTGTTACGGGGAGGCGTGATGAGCGAGACGGTGCACACGATGCACAAGGACATCCCGGACGGCGGCCCGTCGGACGGTCCGTCCGGCGGGCCGGAGGCGCTCCCGGACCTGCTG
Source organism: Streptomyces sp. NPDC127117 (assembly GCF_042677325.1). Classification (NCBI taxonomy): domain Bacteria; kingdom Bacillati; phylum Actinomycetota; class Actinomycetes; order Kitasatosporales; family Streptomycetaceae; genus Streptomyces; species Streptomyces sp. NPDC127117. Next base: position 6,045 of record NZ_JBHXTM010000088.1, on the reverse strand, counting down.
GCGCTCGATCTGGAGTCACTGCGGACGCTGGACCATCCGGTGCTCGCCGAGGTGGTCGCGGAGCTGCGCGGACGGGTCGAGCAGCCGCGGGAGATGCTGTGGGGGTTCAACAACTCCTTCTGACGCCCGCCGGCTCCGTCCGGCCCCGGCTCAGGTACGACGGAGCCGAGGCCGCATGATTTCGGTCCGGGGGTCCGGTTGAACAGGACATCGTGACAGGGCACGGGTTTGTCCCCGCGGCGGGCCAGGGATACTCGCCTCGGGGCGGCGACGGGGGCCGTGCCGGTGGATGCGAACGGCACGGGGGTGCGGGAGTGTCTCGACAGGCGACGCCGAAAACACCCCCACGCGCCGAGCACGACCGACTCAGGCCCTCCTTCGGGCAGTTCATCGTCAAGGTGCACGGCCGCTGCAATCTCGCCTGCCGCTACTGCTACCTCTACGCGGGCCCCGACCGCACCTGGCGCGACCGCCCGGCCGCCGCCGCACCCGCCGTTCTCGACCGCACCGCGCACCGCATCGCCGAACACGCGGCGGCCCATCGACTGCGCCACGTCGCGCTCGTCCTGCACGGCGGCGAACCCCTTCTCGCGGGCGCCCACCGGCTGGCCGCCTTCGCCGACCGGGTACGTGGCCTGGCACCCGCCGGCTGCACCGTCCACACCACCGTCCAGACCAACGCGACCCTTCTCACCGAGGCCCGCGCCGCCACGCTCGCCCGGTACGGCATACGCATCGGCATCAGCCTCGACGGCGGCCTGGCCGCCCACAACACCCAGCGCACCGACCACGCGGGACGCCCCTCCTGGCCCGAGGCCTCGCGCGGCGCCCGGCTCCTCGCCGGCCGGCACCCCGACGCGTACGCGGGCATCCTCACCGTCGTCGACCCCCGTACCGAACCGATCGAGATGTACGAGTCGCTGCTCGACCTGCAACCCCCGGCCATCGACCTGCTGCTGCCGCACGGCAACTGGACGAACCCCCCACCGGGCCTGCCGCGCACGGGCTCCGCGTCCGGCCGCCCGACCCCGTACGGCGACTGGCTCACCACCGTCTTCGACCGCTGGTGGCGCACCGGACGGCGGGAGACCCGGATCCGGCTCTTCGAGGAGTGCATCGCCCTGCTGCTGGGCCTGCCCGCCGCCACCGAATCGCTCGGTCTCGACCCCATCGACGCGATCGTGGTCGAGACCGACGGGAGCATCGAGCAGGTGGACTCCCTCAAGTCCGCCTACGACACCGCCGCCGCCACGGGGCTCGACATCTTCCGCCACACCTTCGACGACGCCCTGCGCCACCCCGGCGTCGCCGCCCGACGCGCAGGCGCCGACGCGCTGGCCGCGACCTGCCGGGCCTGTCCGCTGCTGACCGTCTGCGGCGGCGGCCACTACGCACACCGCTACCGCGCAGAGAACGGCTTCGCGAACCCGTCCGTCTACTGCGCCGACCTCGAACGGCTGGTACGCCATGTCGCCGCCCGGCTGTCCGACGCAACCGCAGGAGAACGCCGATGATCCCCCCACTCCCGGACCACATGCTGCGTCAACTCGGCCGCACCGAGGGCGACGCCGACACCCTCCGCGTGCTCGTACGCGATCAGGACACCCGACGGCTCCTCCTGCTGCGGGCCCTGCTCGACGCGGCCGAGGCCGCTCCCGCCGATGTCCTCCCACCCCACGCGCTCGACCGCCTCCGCCAGGACTGGGCACTGCTGGAGAAGGCCGAACGCGCCGACCGGACCGCCGTGCGCACCGTTCTGCTGCATCCCCTCGTGGGCCCCTGGGCACAGCGCTGCCTGCGCGGCCTGTCCGGCCCCGGCCCCGCATCCGGAATCGCACCGGGCCCCGAACTCCGGGCAGACCTGCACCATTTGAGCGCGCTGGCGGCCGCGGCCGCGATCCGTGCCGGAATCCCGTTCATGATCCGGCTCACCGCACACGAAGGGTTCCTGCCGCTGCCCACCCTCGGCGCCCTGTGCATGGCATCCCAACCATCCGGAGCGGTCGACGCGGCCTTCTCCGACAGTGAACTGACGCTGCGTCATACAGCGATCGAACCACCCCTCGTCGTGCACACGCAGCCGGACGGGGCGACCGGATCGGCCGACCCGCGCTGGCTGCCGGTGCATGTCCTGCCCGCGGTGCAACGCGGCATCGGCCCCGTGCCCCTGGACGACACCGACCCGTACCGCACCGACGGCCGCGGCCACCAACGGCACGGGCTGAGCACCGCCACCGCCATCGACGATCACGCACGCAAGTCCTGGACCGAGTCCTGGGCCGGGGTCGCGCCACTGCTCCGCATCGGCGGCGAGCACCGCCTCACCGAGGTGGCGGTCCTGCTGCGCTGCCTGGTCCCGCTCGGCCCGCCACCCGGTTCCGGGCCCGCCGGCGACAGCGCGGCACACTGCAGCGGCACCAGGCGGGAGGCGTTCGGCGCCGTCCTCAGCAGCAGGCCGGCCACCCCCGCCTATTTCGCCTCCACTCTCGTCCACGAACTCCAGCACACCAAGCTGGCCGCGCTCTGCGCCCTCGTACCGCTGCACCACGAGGACGCGGCCCCACGCCACTTCGCCCCCTGGCGCCCCGACCCCCGCCCCTTCGACGGCCTCCTGCAGGGCGCCTACTCGCACATCGCGCTCGCCGACTACTGGCAGCGGTTCGCACTCGGAGCGCGACGCGTCACCCACCGCGACCTGGCCTGGGCCGAGCACGCCCGATGCCGCGAACAGGTCGGAGCCGTACTCCCCGTGCTGGCCGGATCGGCGGCGCTGACGCGCGAGGGCCGAATACTGGTCAACGAGATGATCGCGCTCTACCACCGTCTGGACGATTGTCCGCCTCCTGCGGGGCACCTCGCGCGCGCGGAGGCGTACGTGGCCACCGCCAAGGTGATATGGCAGCAGAGGAACGGTCCGTGAAGGCCGTCGGAGACCCAGGGATTGTCCGCCGGAACGACCAGGCTCCGGTGTATGTTGACAAGGCTCGAATCGAGGCAGGGAGACGGTTGAATGCCCGGAACGCGTAGGCAAGTTGGAGCAACCGGGGCGCAAATCGTCACCATCAGTTTCGCCGGTTTCAACCGCGCCTGGGCGACGTGGATCGGGGACCGCCTGGAGCGGCGCGGAGTGACGGTCGTCCAGCAGCGCTGGGATCCCCCGGTGGAGGTGCCGCTGGAGGAGTCGCTGCGTGACCTCACGCTCTCCAGGGGCCGAGTCCTGATGGTGCTCAGCGACTGGTACTTCCAGCTCGGCCCGCGCACTCACGACGAGTGGAACAGGGCGCTGCGCGAGGTCGTCGCCCCGGACCCCGACCGCTTCGCCGCCGTCTGCCTCACCACGTCGGCACTGCCCGGCGCCACCTCGGTCCTCGGCACCGCCGACCTCACCAATGTCGGCGCCGACGAGGCCGAGCGGCGGCTCCTCGTCCGCCTGGGCCTGCCCACCGACCCGCTGCCCGAGCAGGTCGAGCACCGGCCGGGCCCCCGCTACCCGGCCGACACCCCCGAGGTGTGGGGCGGGGTACCGCGGCGCAACACCCGGTTCACCGGTCGTGAGGAACTGCTCAACAAGACGTACCAGGCCCTCCAGGACGCCGGGTCGGGTGCCGGGGTCGTGGCGCTCTACGGCATGTCCGGCGTCGGCAAGACCCAGCTGGCCGCGGAGTACGTCTACCGCTTCGGTTCCGAGTACGACGTGGTCTGGTGGGTGCCCGCCGACCGGCGTGCGCTCTACCGCCAGCGACTCGCCGAACTCGCCCCCGAACTGGGCCTGTCCACCGGTGTCGAGTACGGCGAGCGGCTGCGCGCGGTGCGGGACGCGCTGCGCCGCGGCGAACCGCACTCCCACTGGCTCCTCGTGCTCGACGGCGCCGACGAGCCCGAACACATCTGGGACCTGGTGCCGACCGGCCCCGGACACGTCCTCATCACCTCGCGCAACCCGGAGTGGGGCGAGCACAACAGCAACCTCGTCGAGGTGCCCGTCTACGCCCGGGACGAGTCGGTCGCCTTCGTCCGGCGCCGCGCACCGCGCCTGAACCCCGCCGAAGCGGACCGGCTCGCCGAGGCGCTCGAAGACCTCCCGCTCCTCCTCGACCAGACCGCGGGCTGGCTGAACGACTCCGACCTCTCCGTCGAGGAGTACATCGAACTCCTCGAAGGCGGCATCGACCAGGACGTCGTCAAGGTCTCCGCGGACTTTCCGCTCGCCTTCCAGACCGCCTGGTCGATACTGCTGAACAAGCTCAAGGACACCGTCCCCGAGTCCGTCGACCTGCTCCGCCTGTGCAGCTTCTTCGCGCCGGGCTCCATCCCCGTGCGGCTGCTGAAGGAGATGCCCGCGGGCGAGCTGCCGGAACAGGTCTCCGGCCTGATGAACGACCCACTGCTGTGGAACAAGGCGATCGCTCAGCTCCGCCAGTACTCCGTGGTCCGGCTGGAGTCCCACGAGTCGGCCGTCGACGAGGCGTCGGCCGGCGAATCGCTCTACATGCACCGCATGGTCCACCAGATCGTCGGCCACGACATGACGGAGCGGGACCGCGGGGAGTTCATCGACGTGGTCCGCCGGGCCCTCGCCGCCGCGGACCCCGGCAGGCCCACCGACACCCGCCTGTGGCCCACCTACGCCGAGATCACCCCGCACCTGAAATGGGCCGACGTGCTCAAAAGCACCGACCCGGCGGTGCAGTCCCTGGTGCTCAACTGCCTGCGCTACATGTACCTCTCGGGGGAGTACCGGGCCGGCATCAAGCTCGGCGAACGCGCCATGAAGGCATGGCGGGAACTGCTCGGCGAGGACCACCCCAGGATCTGGGACCTCAGCTACCACTACGCCAACCTGCTGCGGGCCGTAGGTGACTACGCCGGCACGGAAGCGATCGAACGCGCCGCCGTGGACCATCTGCGCACCGAGCGCGGGGTACAGGACCTGGAGCACCTGCGTGCCGCCGGAGGACTCGCCGCCGACCTGCGGGGCCTCGGCCGGTACGACGAGGCGCTGGAGATGTCCGGCTGGGTCCTCGCCGCCTACCGCGAACTGCTGGGCGACCAGGACTCACGCACGCTCAACGCGCAGAACAACCTGGCCGTCTCGCTGCGGCTCCTCGGCCGGTACGAGGAGTCGCTGGAGCTCAACCGGCGGACTCTGGAGGCCCGTCGGCAGTTCCTGGGCCAGCGCCACAACTGGACCCTGTCCTCCCAGACCAACTACGCCACCGACCTGCGCCTGCTCGGCCGATACAGCGACGGGCTGTCGCTCCAGAACCAGAGCGCCCGGGTCCACCGGCTGGTCCTGGGCCACGACAACCCGCAGACCCTGCGGGCCGAATACAACCTCGCGCTGTGCCACTACCGCTCGGGAGAGCGCGCCAAGGCCTCGGCCCTGTTCACCCGGGTCCTGGAGCGATGCGAGCGGGTGCTGGGCGAGAACGACCCGCTGACCATGATGTTCGCGGCCGGGCAGAGCTGCTTCGCCCGCGAGCACGCGGACATCGACCAGGCCAGGGGCATAAGCGAGAAGGTCGTCGACGGCTATCTGAACATGCTCGGCGAGGAGCACCCCTTCGTGGCGGGAACGCGGGCCAACCACGCCCTGATCCTGCGCAACGTGGGCGAGCGGGACCAGGCCCATGCCCTCCTGGAAGGGGCCCTCGCCGCATTGACGCAGGCCGTCGGCGAGTACCACCCCTGGACCCTGGGATGCGCCGTCAACGCCTCGGCGCTGCGCAACCTGGTGGGAGATCCGGAATCCGCGGCCTCGCTGACGGACGCGGTCATCTCCAGGGCCACCGAGACCCTCGGACGGACCCACCCGCTGACCCTCTCCGCCCGGATCGCCCACGCCGCGGACCTGCGAGGCGTACGGGAACGGCAGCGGGCCGAAAAGGTCGAGAGCGAGGCGCTGGGCGACCTGGCGACCACCCTGGGCGCGCAGCATGTCCATACGGTCTCGGCCCGCTCGCGCAACCGTCCGTACTGGGACTTCGAGCCCCCGATCGTCTGAGCGCGGCGCCGCCGGTGCACCGGCGGCGCGCACATCACCGG
>NZ_JBHXTM010000087.1:0-26020 GCF_042677325.1 Streptomyces sp. NPDC127117 | reverse complement strand
GATGTGTCCGGTGCCCGCCCCGCCGACGGCAGGGCGGGCACCGGACTCTTCGTCCTCGGCAGATCCGCTGAGTGCGCTCGTGTGCTCACGCCGAAGGGGTCATGCTCGGGCCAGCAGCGCCTCCAGCGCGACCGCCGTCTCCGGATGACGGCCCGGCAGTGCCGCGCCTGCCGGGCCGTCGGGATCGGCCGTCTCCCACGTACCTTCGCAGCCCAGCAGGCCCGCCACCGCGTCGCACGTCGCAGGGTGCGCGGCGAGGAGTGTGCAGCCGTGGGTGCCTGGCGTGCTGTGGGCGGGCAGTGCGGCCTGGGGGTCCGGCTGGGAGCGCCACGGTGGCACCCATGCGTCCAATGCCGTGAGCCGGCCGGGGAAGGTCCGCCCGGCTTCACGTATCAGCAGGGGGGCCAGCTCCGAGCCACCGGATCGCAGGGTGGTGATCAGCGTCGGCAGCCACGGCAGGAGCACCGGATCCGGCAGCCGTCCGAACGCGTTCGAGACCGCCTCCACCACGAAGTCCGCGAGTCCCGGAACGGGTTCCAGGGCGTGTACGAAGCCGCTGAGGTAGCGCGGGTAGGCGGGCACCACCAGGGGGTTGCCCAGCAGGTCGTCGCACTTGGCGCGTAGGTCTGCTCGGGAGAGGCGGCCGAGCTGGACCCGGGCCGCCCACAGCAGGGCTGTCTTGGACGGCTCCTCGGGATGTGACTGGGCCACCGCCAGTTCCAGCTGGGTCCGGTCGCAGCCGAGCGACAGTGCCAGGCTCTCCATGCTGAACAGGAAGCCCAGCATCGCTGCCACCTGGCGGACGGTGGCGTCGTCGTCGGTGAACGCGGTCGGCAGCAGGGTGCAGTAGTGGGCGTATCCGGTCTTGGCGAAGGACTCGATCCATGGCGGCAGCACCGGCTCGCTGGTGCGGTAGTAAGCCAGCAGTCGCCGCACCCGGCGCAGTACCTCCGGTGCGCCGTCGACGCTGCGCTCGGCCGACAGCACCTCCAGGGCGTGTGTGCCCAGCTCGTCGGCGAGGCGGCGGCTGCGCAGGTACAGCGTCGCGTCCTCGACGGCTTCCAGGACGGTCGCCGCGGTGGCGCGCCGGTCGTACGCCGTGCGGCGCAAGCGCTGTTCCAGCACCTGCTCGATACTGACGCCCTCGTAGCCGAGCTCGATGAGCGCACGCTGGTAGGTGCCGAGCGCGAGGTCCCACGATTCCTGGATGGGCCGCTCCCCCAGTTTCCGCTCGCCCATGATGGGGCGGGCGGCGCCCGGCGGCATCAGGTAGCGAAGCATCCACAACGCGTCGGAGCACCGTTCCAGTTCCGGCTGGGAGGCGATGTCGAGCAGTGCCCGTTGTACGCCGCTCTGCTGGAGTTTCAGGCCCAGGGGTGCGAGCCGGTCGTGGACGTCGCGGGCGAGGGGTGGCAGCGCGTCGTAGCCGACCTGGCCGACCCGGTCGCCGCCCATCATGATCTCCACGAGACGCCGCACATCGCGCCGGCCCGGCACGGTGTCCTTCTCGATGCAGGTGACGGCAGCGTCCTGGAAGTCGTACGGCGTGGGCTTGGCCCGGTCGCGCATTCCGGCCAGCAGGATCGACGTCTCGAACACCGCGATGGCGTCGGCGGTGGAGGCGAGGTAGCCGTTCCGGCGGGCGGCGCGCACGATCTCCACCGACCAGCCGAGCAGTTCCGCCTCGTCGAGCCGGTCCAGGGCGGGCGGTCGCTGCAGGAATCCGGTCAGCTTGTCCGAGGGCGGGATCTCCGGGGCGGGCCCCACCGGGGCCGCTGCCTTCTTGGCCCTCGACTTCTTCGCGCCGGCCTGCCCCGCCAGGCGGAAGGGCTCCACGCGGGTGCGTCGGACATTCTTCGCCCATACCGTCGCGGCGATGGACACCGACCCTGCGGCGAGGCCGAATTGGGCCTCGATCGCCGCGTGGCTGGACGGGATCAGGCCGTGCTGCCAGGTGGTGGCACTGGGCGGGCTGATCCGGAAGGTGTCCGTGCCGTGGACACCGAACTCCGCGACGCGGCTGGCCGCGTGGAAGGCGCCGCAGACATAGAGGCAGTCCGCGGGATCGGCGCCGGTCGCGGCCAGGTGTTCGCGCATCCTGGTCCACATGTAGCGTTCGCGGTCCTCGTCCACGCGGACCCTGTGGGGGTCGCCCGGTGCGAGCCGCCGGAAGAGGCTTCCGATCAGGAGCATCACCTGGCGGTAGGTGTCGTGGTCGCTGTCGCCGAGCGGCAGCTCGACGTACTGGTGCCACCACTCCGACCAGTGCCGCACCTTGCCGTGGCGCAGCAGGTGCTCCTCCAGTTCGGCGAAGCGCGGTCGCAGGTCGCCGATCTCCACGCCGACCGCGTCGCCGTGCAGCGCGGCCCCCTCCTCGGCGGGAGGTGCGTCGGGGCCGGCCGGCCCGGCGGACTCCGTCGCTCGCGCGTCCCACTGGAAGACGTGGTCCGAGGAACGGTCGACGAGGACCAGCTCCACGCCCGGCGTGTCCAGCGCGTAGGCGATCGCCTGGTACTCGGCGGAGGCCTCGGTGATCGGGGCGACCACCGACAGCGGCGACCACTCGGCCGGGAAGCCGTCGACCTCGGCCGCGAACGACTGGACCGCCACCGGGAGCTTGCAGTTGCGCAGCTCGGTCAGCAGTGGCGCCATGTCCTCGCAGAGTTCGAGGTAGACGACCTTGGGCTGTTTCTCCCGCAGGCGACGGGCCATCGCGATCGCCGAGGCCGGTGAGTGATGGCAGACAGGGAAGATTTCGAGCGGTTCGCGGACCGCGTGGTCGACGTCGTCGACGATGCCGAGGAGGATGCCCTCCAGGGCGTCGGGTCCGTCGGCGAACGTCGCCGCAGCATCCTGCAGCTGACCACGCAGACCTTCGAAGGTCCCCTCGTGGACGCCGGTCATGACAGGGTGGCGATCGCGTCGCGGCCGCCCTCCAGGAACTCCGGCCAGGATCCGCCCTCTTCCTTGCTGCGCGGCTCGACGACACCGTGCAGGTACTTGTTGAGGATGGCCAGGTCCTCGGGCTCGCGCCGGGCCAGTGACCCGACGAGGGAGGAGGCCAGCGTCCGGGCGGTGAGGGCCCGGTCTCCGAAGAAGTTGCTGTGCAGCACCGCGTCCTCCAGCACGCCGATCTGCTCCGCGGTGGACAGCGCGGACTCCAGCTTCTCGTCGTCGCTGCCGGCCGCGGCCGCCGAGGCGCGCAGGTCGGCGAAGCTCTGCAGCAGCACGTCGAGCAGGGTCGGCGGCACCTCCAGTTCGATCCGGTGGCGGCGCAGCAGTTCCTCGGTGCGGAAGCGGACGATCTCCACCTCGCTCTTCTTGTTCGTGACCACGGGGATGCGGACGAAGTTGAAGCGGCGCTTGAGCGCCGACGACAGGTCGTTGACGCCTCGGTCGCGGCTGTTCGCGGTGGCGATGATCGAGAAGCCGGGCTTGGCGAAGACGATGCTGTCGCTGTCAAGTTCGGGTACCGAGATGTACTTCTCGGACAGGATGGAGATCAGCGCGTCCTGTACATCGCTGGTGGAGCGGGTGAGTTCCTCGAAGCGGCCGATCGCGCCGGATTCCATCGCGGTCATGATCGGCGAGGGGATCATCGATTCCCGGGACTGGCCCTTGGCGATGACCATCGACACGTTCCAGGAGTACTTGATGTGGTCCTCGGTGGTACCGGCCGTGCCCTGCACCACCAGGGTGGAATTGCGGCAGATCGCGGCGGACAGCAGCTCGGCCAGCCAGCTCTTGCCCGTGCCGGGGTCACCTATGAGCAGCAGGCCGCGGTCGGAGGCCAGGGTGACGATGGAACGCTCGACGAAACTGCGGTCGCCGTACCACTTCTGTGAGATCTCCCGGTCCAGGCCGTCGGAGGGCTCGGAACCCAGGATGAACAGACGGACCATCTTCGGGGACAGCCGCCAGGAGAAGGGCTTGGGGTTGTCGTCGATGGATTCGAGCCACTCCAGTTCCTCGGCGTACTTGATCTCGGCGGGGGCGCGCAACAGGTCGGACATGACAGAGCCTTTCTAAGCGAGGAACGTCTTGAGCTCGTTGACGAGCTTGCGGATGTGGCCGGAGAGCACCGGCGTACCCAGGTCTTTGAAGCGCTCACGGAACCAAGGGTTGACACTGCCGCGGCCGGAGCTGGTGACCGAGCCGACCGGAATGAACTTGGCTCCCGATCGGTGGATGGCGACCATGCTCTCGAACAGCGGCTCGGTCTGCCATTCGTAGAAGTCGGAGATCCACACCACGACGGTGTTGCGGGGCTCCGCGATCTTCGGCTGGGCCAGTGCCATGGCCACCGTGCCGTCGGTACCGCCGCCCAGGTTGGTGCGCAACAGGGTCTCGAAGGGATCGTGCACCCATGGCGTGAGGTCGAGGGCCTGGGTGTCATACGCGATCAGGTGGACGTCCACCTTCGGCAGCCCGGCGAAGATGGATGCCAGGATGGTGCAGTTCACCATGGAGTCGACCATCGAGCCCGACTGGTCCACGACGACGATCAGCCGCTGGGGTGTCGTCCTGCGGGCCGTGTGCCGGTAGTAGAGGCGGTCTACGTACAGCCGCTCCTCCTCCGGGCTCCAGTTGGTGAGGTTCTTCCAGATCGTCCGGTCGAGGTCGAGGTTCCGGAACACCCGCTTGGGCGGGACGGAGCGGTCCAGGGCGCCCACCGTGGCCTTTTCCACCTGGGTGCGCAGCACTTCGGCGACCTCGTCGACGAAGCGGCGGATCAGGTCCTTGGCATTGGCCAGGGCTGAGCCCGAGAGGTTGTTCTTGTCCCGCAGCAGTTGCTCGATCAGCGACATGCTCGGGGTGAGCTGCGAGGCGAGCTTCGGGTCGGCGAGCACCTCGCGCAGGTGCATCCGTTTGACGAGGTCGGCCTCGATGGCGCCGAGTTCCGGGCCGATCGCCGGGATCAGCCGGCTGAGGTCGGGGGTCGTGCGCCTGCCGCCGGTGCCGGTCGGGCTGACGCCCTGTCCGGCGGCCCCTCCCCCGGCACGGCCGCCGCGCAGCTCGCCGGGCCTGCAGCCGAGTGCGCGCTCGAACCAGCCCGCGTCGGACTGCCAGCGCGCCAGCTGTCCGGCGGTGACCGTGCCCGAGCCGGAGGCGAAGACGTTGAGCAGCACCTTCGACACCAACGCCGCCCGTCGCACCTCGGCGGCCCGATCGCGTGCCTCGGCAGTCTCGGAGTCGGGGTTGGAGTCGGGGTCGGGTGTCATCAGGCCGTCGAACTCGGTGGCCAGCTCCGGGTGGCGTTGCACGATCGAGTCGACGGACGCCTGCGGGTCCAGCAGTGCGGAGGGCAGGCCGATGTCCTCGACGACCGCGAGGCTCGCGGATTCCAGCGTGCCCTGTTCCTCGGGGTCGAAGAGCCGGGCGAGAAGCCGCCAGTACAGGACCTGACGGCGGTTGTCCTGAGGATCCGCCTCCGGAATCCGCGTGACATGGGAGGCCTGCGGGCCCTGGACTGCCTGCGGGGACCGATCAGCTCCGATGTCCGGAGGCTGTGCGTTCTCGGCGGACTGCTCCGTCGTGTTGTGGTCGGTCATTTCCGCAGCAGCCTCCCCGCACGCTCCCGCAGCACGGCCACGGCGTCGGTGGCGGCCTTCTCCGCCTTGACGCCGGCCTTGTCGGTGGTGCCCCCGGCCCATCCCCCGGCGTGGATCGCGACGGCCTTCTTCCGTACGGTCGTCTCGACGGCCAGGGGCTGCACGCGATATGTCCCGGCGTCCCAGCGGAGCAGTCCGATGCACGCGCCGGATGCCGCGACGGCCTCGGGGGTGAGCGGTCCGGCGGTCGGAATGCGGTCGGTGTCGACGGCGAGTGGGCCACCGGGGAGCGTGAACGTGATTGCGTCGTCGTCCTTGTGGACGGCATAGCCCTCCAGGAACACGGGGACGGCTATGCGCGCCGGGTGCCGGTCCAGGGGTGCTGTCGCCGTGTCGGTGGCGGTGGGCAGGGCGACGCGGGCGGTGGCGAAGACGTCGGCGGGCTCGCCGCGGCGGGCGTGCTCGTCCCTCCAGATCAGGTCGCCCTCCGCGGTGACCGGCATGTCGGTGAGCTCCATCGAGCGGCCCTCACTGACGGCGGTCAGCAGCGACATGTGCGGGCGGAGCAGCTGCCAGAGACCTGCTCCGACGACCGTGTCGGGCTTCGGTACCGAGATCGCGGCGCGCACCAGGCGGCGCGTGGTGCCGTCGGCGGGCTCGAACACCGCGTGGACCTGGGCCTGTACGGCGGTCGCGTGTTCATGGACGTCGACGCCGAGGGGCAGGAGACGGCCGGTGACCGTGCCGGTGGTCGGCGCGTCGGCCGCGCCCGGCACCGTGAGGAGCAGCGCGCGTGACCACAAGTCTGCCCAGCGGCGTGCCGGAATCCGTTCCAGGGAGACGCCCGGGCAGGACGCGGCGAGTTCGGCGGCGAAGCCGTCGAGGAGCGTCGCCAGTCGGCGCAGTTCGGGATCCGGAAGCATCGCGGAGACGACCGGCGCCGCGCCGGAGACCACGTCGTGGTCGATGCCCTGCCATCCGCAGCGTGCCAGATCGGAGAGCCAGGAGCGGGCGGCGGTGAGCAGGTTCGCCGCCTGCAGCCCGGCGGGTTCGCGTGCGGTCGTCTCCTCGCAGGGCCGGCCCGTCGCCTCTTCGATACGGGTCATCAGCGCGTCGTGGACGGAGCCCAGGAGCGCGGTGCGGGCGGCGGCGAGTGCGACGAAGTGGTCTTCGCCCGCGGCTCCGCCCCCAGCCTTCTCGGCGGCCTCGGCAACCCTTGCGGCCAGCGGCGTCCCCGAGACGGCGTGGGCGAGTCCGGTCAGGCCGGCGGTCTGGGCGGGTTGGGGACGGAGCAGGCCGGCGACGAGTGCCCGGTCGAAGCCGTCGACGGCAGCCAGGGCCTCGTCGAGTCCGGTGACGTCCTCCGCGAACAGGTCTGCACGCATCACGCCACCGCCCTGGTCGGCGGGAACCACTGCATCTCCGGCAGCGGTGCCGTGGTCGGGGTGAGTTCCAGATAGGCGAGGTGACGCAGGAACCGGCTGAAGACGGGTGCGGCGGCCTGGGTGTCCCCCTGCGGCGGACGTGCGGCGCCCATGTCGTGGGCGATGGTCTGCGCGCTCGGCTCCCCGTCCGCCGGCTCGACCCTCAGGTAGCGTGCGACGCGCTCGGCGCCGTACTGCAGCACCGCCTCGTTGATCAGAGCCCGGATGTGATTGCAGAACGACCCCCGCGCACCGCCACAGGGCCGGTTGTTGTTGGTGCTGCACGCGAATGTGTACGTGCTCGCGGCGACCGACGACACATAGACACGTCCGATGTCCGAACCGCTGGACACCACTCCCTGCAGGCGTCCGTCGGCCAGCTCGACGAACGGTACTTTGGCCAGCTTGCGCGGTCGCGCGGGTGCTATTACCCGTGCCGTGCTCGACCTCTCCCAGTCTGACAACGCACCACTCCTATGTGCACCAAGGCGACTTCCTCGCCACAACGGCAGGACACGACCGAACATACCTACGGGCACTGACAATGCCCGTTCGCGGCCGCAGGACCGCCTCGCCCGCCGTACTCGGACTTGCCCGGATGCCGGTGTGCCCTGCTGCACGGCCGTGACCGTCGAAGTGCGGCCGTGGCCGCGCAGCAGGGCATCAACGTTTCAGCGCCGGACGAGGAGGGTGATCCGCATGCGGCAAGGGGTGGTGGGCAGCTGAGGGTGCCCCGCCCCTGGCGTGGTCAGAGAGTGCGCCGGGGGCCTGGGGAGGTCACGGCGTCCCCGCCCGGGGGCAGGGGGTAGAACGGGATGGCGACGAGATCGTACTGAGGGCACGGCGTCGTGAAGCACTGCTTCGGCGACGGCATACAGAACTGTCCGACGGGTGCCACGACGGAAGCGCAGGGACTCGCCTGTGCAGCAAGGGAACTCGACTGCGGCGCGCCGGAGTTCGTCCGTGGTGCGACGGAGCCTTCTCCGGCGAGTGCCGGGCTCGTCATGGTGAGGGGCAGGGCGGTGAGAGCGACCGCCGTGGCGGTACGCAGCAGGTTCTGAATCACAAGCAGCAGAGTTAGCCGCAGCTCGGCGCGCCGTCGCATCGCGTGAGGGGGCAATCACCCGTACGGGTCGCGAGGTTCACCCTCGGAACGTATTTCCTATCATCAACAGTGGGGTGGGCTGCCCGTTCCTCCAGCGGCCCACCCCCGACTCCTCAGAGAAGGAGGCTCAGGAACTTCTCGCAGGCCGCCTGTTCGCTCGGGTGTCGGGCGATGACCTCGCGGGTTCCACGTTCATACGCACCGGTCTCCCACACCCCGTCGGGCGCATGCCGCGGGAACAGGAAGTCCGTGGGTATGGGGACCGGTTCGTGGACGCCCTCGATGCGGTAGTAGCCGTCGGCCACTCCTGCGCGGCGCAGCTCCACCGGTGCAGGGCTCGTGGCGGGCCGGGGAGGCGGGCGACCGTTCCTCCGGCTTCGCCGAGGCGCTCGCGGCGGGAGCCGTGATGAGTCCGGCGGTGACGCCGAGCACGGCAAGTACGTTGCGCATGCGGACCATTCAGATGTCCCCTCGGGTACTGATGGTCAGCCACGCCGACTGACACAGAGCAACCGCTCATTCACCCGCAGCGTCCACGCCTTGCCGTCGTGATCCGGACACTCGTCAGGTACGCGCGGCGGCTCCCGCCGCGATGAGGAGGGCGACTGTTTCGGCATGCCGGCCGGCCGTCGCCCAGTCCATGGGCGAGAGGCCGGTGCCGTGATCTTCATGCAGGTTCGGATCGGCTCCGTGCGCCAGCAGTTCGCGTACCGCTTCGATGTGACCCCGGCACGCGGCCGAGCACAACGGCGTGCCTTCCGAGCCGAGTCCGGCGCTCTCGGTGTCCGGGGAGGCCCCGGACACCAGGAGCAGACGGGCGATCTCGGCGTCGCCGTTCACGGATGCCAGGTAGAGAGGGGTGACGCCCTCGCTGTCCGCCCGCTCCGGGTCGGCGCCGGCCCAAAGAAGCGCCTTGACCCGGGCGGCTTCACCCATGAGGACGGCTGTGCCGAGGTGTCGGGAGAGTTTCTTGCGCCGCCGCCGGTTCATGGAGACCGAGGCTAGCGGGCCGTTGCCCGGCGCGGACAGTCATTTCAACTCGTGGAGGACCGGCCTCCGGTCACCCGACCGGGAGGCCGAGCCCTGCGGTGATCGCGCTGACCCGGGTGAAGACGGACACCGGGTACTGGTCGTCGCAGTACTTGTTGCCCGTGGAGACCACACCGATCACCTTGCCCCCGGCGACCAGTGGCCCGCCGGAGTCGCCCCGGCAGACGCTGTCGTGTGTCTTGGCGGCCGGGATCCCGCACACCTTGAGCGCGGCGGACTCGCCCGGGTCGGTGAAGGGCGCGCAGCCCTTGAGCGGTGCCAGGGTCAGCGTGGCCGACTTCAGCCGCTTTCCGGGGGTGTCGGTGGCGGTCTTGCCCCAGCCCACGGTCTTCGCGGTCTTCCCCGAGGCGTAGAGAGCCGAGTCCTTCGGACCGGCCGGCTTCAGCGGTGCGTACGGCATCGGCTCGGAGAGGGTGATCAGCGCGGCGTCGTAGGTGAGGGTGGCCTCGGCGAATTTCGGGTGGACCTTGACCGACGCGACATGCCGGACCGCCCCCTTGGTGCTGCTCAGGTCCGTTCGCCCACCGATGACCAGCAGATCACGGGGCTCGGCGGCGTCCTTGATGCAGTGCGCGGCGGTGAGCACCTTGGTGGGGGCCACCAGCGTGCCGCCGCAGAACTGCTCGCCGTCCGGAGTCTCGATGAGCATGGCGTACGGGTGGTCGGTCACGGTGGTGTTCTGCCCGCCGTGGATGGCGGCGGCCGGTGTCGCGGTGGCCGCGAGTCCGGCCGCGGCAAGGACAGAGGCGGCCAGCGCGGCGGCCGCGGTACGCCTGTTGAACGTGAACATGTGGTCCCCCCAGGACACAGTGCGCGGCCGGTGGCCACGCGTCGTGTGGAGGAGGATGTGGAGATCGGAGCCGGGGTTCCGTGATCGACCGGTCCGAGTCTGCTCCGCGGCGCAGCAGACGCTCCTCAGCTTGTCGTTCAGCGACGCGGGCCGGTCAGGACGAGGGCCCGGGTTCGGCGCCCGGCCGGCCCCCGAGCGCGGATACCAGCCGGTCCTGGAGTGCAGGGTCGTGTACATCGACGGCGAGGCGACAGGCGATGGGCCCGGTCTGCCGCCGGCGTGACGGTCGAAGTACGGAAAGGCCATGACCGGCCCAGGTCACCCGGATTTTCTGCTGCTCGAACAGGGCTTGCCACGCAGTTCTTGGGACTGCGCGGCAAGCATGTGATCACCGTTGAACCGGAGAGGGAAGGCCGAGTTGTGGGATGTCCGGCGTCGGACCCTAATCGGCCGCGGCCGCCTCGGTCTCCGGCTCCGATTCTGCCTCGGCCTCGGCGGAGGTCTCGGGGCGGCGGATCGAGCAGACCAGGGCGTTGTCCTTGACGTCGGCGACGATGGTGTCGCCCGGTTCCGCCTCGTCACTCAGCAGCAGGGAGGCGATCCGGTTGTCGAGTTCGGTCTGGATCGTGCGGCGCAGCGGGCGGGCGCCGAACTCCGGCTGGTGGCCGTGCGCGACGAGGAGTTTCTTCGCGGCTTCGGTGATCTCCAGTTCCATGTCCTGGGCCCGTACGCGGCGCTTGCTGCCGTCCAGCATGAGGTCGACGATGTTGCCGAGGTCGTCCTTGTCGAGGCCGTGGAAGATGATCGTCTCGTCGACGCGGTTGAGGAACTCAGGCGGGAAGTGGCCCCGCAGGTCGCCCATCAGGTCGTCGCGGATCTCGGAGACATCGCCCTTGTGGGCGAGGATGCGCTGGGCGCCGATGTTGGACGTCATGATGACGACGGTGTGGCGGAAGTCCACCGTCCGGCCCTGCGCGTCGGTCAGGCGTCCGTCGTCGAGGACTTGCAGCAGCGTGTTGAAGACGTCGGGGTGGGCCTTTTCCACCTCGTCGAACAGGAGCACGCTGTACGGCTGGCGGCGTACCTTCTCCGTCAGCTGGCCGGCCTCCTCGTGGCCCACGTATCCGGGCGGTGCGCCGACGAGCCGCGAGACGGTGTGCTTCTCCTGGAACTCACTCATGTCGAAGCGGGCCATGCGGTTCTCGTCGCCGAAGAGCAACTCTGCGAGCGCCTTGGCCAGTTCGGTCTTGCCGACACCGGTGGGCCCGAGGAAGAGGAAGGAGCCGACGGGGCGGTCGGGGTCGCCCATACCGGCCCGGTTGCGGCGCACTGCCTGAGCGATCGCGGTGACCGCCTCGTCCTGGCCGACCACGCGGGAGTGCAGCGCGTCCTCCAGCTTGAGCAGCTTCTCCTTCTCGCTGGCGGTGAGCTGCGTGACCGGGATGCCGGTGCGGCGGGAGACGACTTCGGCGATGTCGGCGGTGGTGACGTCCACGACGCCCTCGCGCCGTTCCTCGACACCGGCGAGTTCGGACTCGGTCTCCGCGATCTGGAGCTTGAGCCCCGACGCCTTCTCGAAGTCCTCGGACGCGACCGCTTCGTCCTTCTCCCGCTTCAGCTTGGCGAGCTTGTCCTCGCGGGAGACGACCTCGGTGGATCTGCCGAGCGACCTCAGCCGCACCCTGGCGCCCGCCTGGTCCATGAGGTCGATGGCCTTGTCCGGCAGGAAGCGGTCGCTGATGTAGCGGTCGGACAGTTCGGCCGCCGCAACCAGGGCGTCATCGGCGAAGCGGACCTGGTGGTGGGCCTCGTAGGAGTCCCGCAGGCCCTCCAGGATCTGGATGGTCTCCTCGACCGTCGGCTCGGGCACCATGACTGGCTGGAAGCGGCGCTCCAGCGCGGCGTCCTTCTCGATGTGCTTGCGGTACTCGTCGATGGTCGTCGCCCCGACGACGTGCAACTCACCCCGGGCCAGAGCCGGTTTGAGCATGTTGCCCGCGTCCATGGCGCCCTCGCCGGACGCCCCGGCGCCGACCACGGTGTGCAGCTCGTCGATGAACAGGATCGTCGAGTCCGCGGCGGCGCTGACCTCGTCGATGACGTTCTTGAGCCGTTCCTCGAACTGGCCGCGGTACTGGGAACCCGCCACCAGGCCGGAGAGGTCCAGGGCGATCACCCGCTTGTCCTTGAGGGTGCGGGGGACGTCCCCGGCCACGACGCGCTGGGCGATTCCCTCCACGATCGCGGTCTTGCCGACGCCGGGCTCGCCGATCAGCACAGGATTGTTCTTGGAGCGCCGCGAGAGGACCTCCACGGTCTGCTCGATCTCCTCCGCCCGGCCGACCACGGGATCGAGCTTCCCGGCCTTCGCCTCCTCGGTCAGGTCGCGTCCGTACTGGTCGAGCGTGGGGGTGTCGCTCGCTCCGCCCGCCGGAGTGCCGTCGGCCCGTGCCGCATTGTCCGCCTCGCGCCGCAGTCTGCCGGTCTCCGTGCCGTAGGCGCCGAGCAGTTTGGCCGCGCCGGACTCCTGGGTGTCCAGCAGCGCGCCGAGAATGTGCTCGGGCCCGATGTAGGAGACCCCGGCCGCCTGCGAACGCTCGTAGGCCTGAAGCAGTACGCGCTTGGCGGCCGGCGTCAGGCTCGGCTCCGCGGACGGTGTGGCGCTCTCCCCCGGCAGGACTTCCGCGATCCGTTTGCCCAGCTCGTCGGGGTCCGCCCCGGCCTGTTTGAGCAGGGTCCGCGCCGGGTCCACCTGGGTTGCGGCCCACAGCAGATGCTCGGTGTCCAGGTCCTGGCTGCCGTCCTCGGTCGCGCGTGTGGTCGCCCGGCCTATCAGCTCACGGGCCGATTCGGTCAGCAGCCGCCCGATGGGAACCCGCTGCACCTGTGGCGGTGAGGATGCCGGGGACATCCCGAAGAACCGGTTGAGCAGATCGTTGAACGGGTCCTGGCCGCCGAAGGAGCCGAAGGAGGACATGGTCATGGTCACCGTCCAGTGAGTGCGGGTGTGGAGGGAGAGTGCGAGCTGGTATGCCTGCCGGGATCGCGCTGCGCTGCGGGCCCCGGACACGGACGTGGGGTGTCCGGGGCCCGCGGCGCGTCGCGGTCGCTCCGTGGCAGCCCTTGACAGATGACTTCACTAGACCAACGCCCACCGGGTCTCGCAACGGCGCGGGCGATCACCCGACGCCCCCTGCCGTTGCCCGGCACGGCGTCACAGACTTCCCGACGCTGTGGCGGACCGGCCGCGGATACGCCGTTCGAGTGACATCCGGAGCGGCCGTGCCACACCGCGCGACGGCCCCGGCAGGTCGCCTCGCCGACCGCCCGGACCCCGCCAAGACTTGCGCCATGAGCGACATCGCGAAGTCGGAGGATCTCAGGGGCGGCCCCGGCCACGGCATCCTGCTGGCGGTCGTCTTCGCCGTGCCCGTCCTCAAGCTGGCCTGGACGCTGGGCGGCGGAGGCGAGGCGAGCGAGGCGCTCGTCGCCATGGAGCCGTCCAACTGGCCGGACGTCCTGATCGGCATGCTCCTCAACACGGCGCTGCTCGCCTCGGTGCTCGCCGTCGTGGTCTCGCGCACCACGTACGCGTACTTCGCCGCCAGAGGCGGAGCCCGGGTGCACGCGGACAGCTCCATCGTTCACACGTTGCTGACCGCCGCCGTCGTCCCCCTCACCTTCGCGCTGGTGGTCGGCGCCTTCCACGGATGGTGGTGGGGCCTCGCGGTGGCCGTTGTCTCGTACGCGCTGCGTCTCGGCGTGATCGTCGAGTACCGCACCGGGCGCCGCGAGCTCGGCAGCGGCAAGCGCACTCGTACCTCCCCCTCCGGCCGGCTGCAACACGCCGCCGACACAGCGGCCGTCGCCGCCCTGCTGCTGGCCGGGGTGGTGCTACCGGTGATCGCGCTGGCCGGGGCGGTGGACGGCCGCTCCTGGACGAGTGTCGTGGAATGCGATGTGAACACCGGGGAGGGGAATGAGCGTGCGCGTCTGGTGGAGTTGGGCCGCAAGGGCAACGGTGTCGTCGGCTGGGACATCAGAGGGGACGAGGTCGTCAACGGCGTCAACTGCGGGGTCTCGGAGAACGACGTGGTGCGCGCGCCATTGTGGCGCTCCTGACGACGGGCGCGGCGATTTCCCCGGCGCGAGTCAGCTCCCCCTCCGCCACGACCGGTTGATCGCGTCCGGCATCAGTGGACGACGGCCGCCAGCAGTCCGGGAAGTTCGCGCATGTCGTCGAACACGGTGGTACGTGGTCCTTGGAGCCGCGCGGCCGGTGTGAGACCGCCGCAGTAGCCGAAGGCCCGCATCCCGGCGGCGCGGGCCGCCCGAACCCCGTACGCGCTGTCCTCGATCACCACACACCGTCCGGGGTCCACCCCCATGGAACGGGCGGCGTGAAGGAAGAGGTCGGGGGCCGGCTTGCCCGGCGCGACGTCGTCGGCACTGAAGATGTTCTCCGCGAAGTGGTCGCTCGACGCCGCGAGCCGGAGGTTGCGCCCGATGCCGTCGTGATCCCCGTTCGACGCGACGCAGACGGCTGCGGTGAGGCGGCTCAGCGCCTCTGCGACGCCGTCGACCGCGGTCAGTTCGGCGTCCAGCGCGGCACGGTACGGATGCTCGTACTGCTGCTGCCAATCCTTCTCCGGCCGGCGCCCGAGCCGCTGCTCGACGGCTGCCGTGAAAACCTCGCCGGACGAGCCCGCGAACCGCTCGACGATCTCGGCTTCGGTGAACACGCACCCCAGGTCGGCCAGTACCACCGCGTCCGCCTTGACGCATATCCGCTCGCTGTCCACAAGGACACCGTCGCAGTCGAAGACCACCAGTTCGACGGGGCTCCGAGTCATGGGCCGCAGCCTGGCCGCCGCCCGAGTCCGGCCAGGTCCCCGGCCCGGGCCAGTACCAGCAGCGGGTCAGGAAGGACCAACTGCCATCCGGGCGCGTTGACTCGCGGCGTCCAGTTTCGGACATGCGGAGGATGGCCCTCCTCCGCTCCGCGGGCGGCGTGTTGACTCATCCGCGCCCAGTGGCCGTGCCGTATCGATGGTCGGTTCGCCGACCCGGCGGTCTCTCGTGGGCCGCGCCTGTTGACCACTGCCGCAGGAGGAAGACCGAACCCACTTGACTGACACACCGTCAGAAGGATGGCCTGCGCACGCCTCCGGCTTGGCGCGTTCTATTTCCGGATTTCTACGTTCTTGTCGGTGGCATACGCCACGCTGGTCACATACCGCCCAACACCGGCTTGGAGGCCAGTAGTGGACGCCCAGGACCTCGCGCAGCTCGCCGACAAAGAGTTCGAGCAGATTCTCACCTCGAACATTCACCCGCCCACCCGCGACTCCAGAACATGGGCGGCGATCACCCACCCCGACAATCTGCCGCGCGCCCGGAAGATCCTCACGCATGTCCACGAACGCACCGCGAGCGTCCTGCGCCGCCGGAAGACGGAGCGCGAGGAGTTCCGCGTCGAGTGCTTCGCCCGGGGTGAGGCCGGCAAGCGTGAGTGGTTCGCCACCCGGGCCGAATTCGAATCGCTGCGGCGCCGCACCGCCAATTTTCACCAGCGCGTCCAGCGGGCCATCTCCGAGCTGGGCCAGGAACAGCGGAATGTGAACCGCGCGCAGAGCCTCAACTCCGGGCAGCAGAGCCGGGAGACGCTCCGTGAACTGGCCGTCGCCGTGCAACGCCACCAAGCGGTCCACGCCCGCAACGGCGGCGGCGCCGAGCCGGCGGACCACGAGCTGTGGCGGCATCTCGACCGGCTGACCGTGCCCACCGGCCCGGGGCAGGAACCGACGACGCTCCGCACGATGCTCAGCATCTACTGGACCGACATGCACCCGGTCGCCGACGATCCGGAGTACCGGACACGGACCGAACACATCGCCCACAACGCCCCCGTCGCGACCCACTGCTGTGTGCCGCAGGCCCGGCGTGTTCACGACCGGGAGGACCGCGCGACGTAGCCGCGGCGCCCCGCACCGCCGTGCAGGTGCGGGGCGGAAGCCGTCCGCTGCGCCCCGCACCTGGAGACGTCCGGGTCAGGAGGCCTTGTACAGCCCCAGCTTCGCCACGTGCGGATCGGCGCGGGCGCCGAGTCCGCGCAGCCGGACCTTGGACGTGGTGACGGGCGCGCTCAGGTGCTCGATGCGCTTGCATCCGATGGTGCCCGCCCGCACTGCGGTCCTCCACGCGGTGCCGTCCCAGATGTCCACGGCGAAGGACTCGACCCGTTGCCCGCGGGTGATGTCCTCCTGGAGCACGACGCGGTCGAACGTGACCGGCTGCGGGGACTCCACGACCGCCTCTCCGTGAGGGCTTCGGCACACCGCCGGCCGGGCTCGTTGTCAGCCGACGTTCACATCGATGCAGGCGTAGAAGGCATTGGCCGTGTCCGCGATGTTCCACACCGCGAGAACCTTCTGCCTGCCCGACAGGCCACCGAAGTCGACCTGGTGGGTGACGGTGGCGCCGGGCTGCGCACCGTTGTCGTTGAACTCGGCGATCTTCCGGCCGCCCGCGAAGTACTGCCAGGTACTCGTGGCGTGCCGGGCGGTCAGGACCCACTGGAACGATGTGTTCCGGCTCACCGGGGTGACCTGCCACCCCTTCGAGTCGTCGTTGAGTTCGGCGAACCTGCTGTTGCCGCCGCTGCAACTGGTCAGCCCCTTGGGGCCTTCCACGCTCTGCGGCTCGTACTTGATCTCCCCGCAGCTCACGGTCCCGGCGGCGCACTGGGCCTGGCGGCTCGGGGGCGACGAGATGTATCCGTGGGCGCTGGCGGAGCCGACCGGAAGGCTCAGGACCAGTGCGGGGGCCAGTAAGGCACCGATGACTGCGGCTGTCTTCCTTTTCGCGTGCATGCTTCTCCTTCACATGAGGCGTCGCCGCACACGAACGGGCTATGGGGGCCCGGTGGTGGCAGACCGGCCTCTCCAGTGTGGGGGCCAAGAGGTGCGAAGGGCACGGCAGGAACCTGCCGCGTACGCCCGGGACTCGCGACGTCCGACAGGGCCCTGCACTTGGACTAGACCATACCTATCGACGCGTCCACGTCAAGGTGCCCGGCGTCATTCGGTACCGCCGTCCGCCGGACCTGCGGTGCCCCGGACGCGCCCGACGGCGCACGGCCCGAACGGGGTTCACCGACGCGACGGGTGTGCGGCAGCGTCCGGGGGAACAGGCATAGCCTCGTGGTGCGGTACGGTCCGCGCCCGCCCCCGACGAGCAGGAATGCCATGTCCTCCCACGCCACTCCCCCGCCCGGTTCCGCCGACCGCGACGCCTTCCATCCCGACCTGCCCGGTCACTCGGACAGCGGTGCCGAAACGGCCGCCCACGGACTCCCGCTGCATGCCCGGCTCCACCACATCCGGGCGGACGGACTCGACGGCGACACCGCGCAGACGGGCGGCATGCGGCGGTTCGCCGCGATCAGCGGCAGCAGGGTCGGGTCGCGGCGGATCTGGATGGGCCAGACCCATGTGGCGGCGCGAACCGCCTCGTCCAACCATCACCACGGCGACTCCGAGACGGCGATCCACGTGGTCAAGGGGCACCCGGAATTCGTTTTCCTCGACGATTCGAGCGGTACGGCCGAGGAGGTCCGGATCCGCACCTCCCCCGGTGACTACATCTTCGTACCGCCGTTCGTGCCGCATCGCGAGGAGAACCCGAGCCCCGACGAGGAGGCCGTCGTGGTGATCGCCCGCAGCACTCAGGAGGCGATCGTCGTCAATCTCGCCGAGCTGTACGTGCTGGGGGACGAGCCCGACGCCGGATGACGGGCCGGCGAGCCCGGCACGGCCGCGCCCCCTCAACCCGGCGCCGAGCCCCCGCTCAGCGGCGCGTCACCATCCCGTCGCGCCGTCCACGCCCTCTCGCACCAGGTCGGCGTGGCCGGTGTGGCGTGCGTACTCGCCGATCATGTGCAGGTGGATCAGGCGCAGCGAGATCTCCTCGCCGTCATGGACGAAGGTGTCGTCCAGCGAGGCAGTGGCGACGATCTCGTCCGCGAGGCGGCATTCCTCGACGAGGCGTGCGTAGTCCTCCGCCGCGCGGGACGGGTCCAGGTCCTCGAAGTCCGCGTCCTTGCCCTTCGCCGGGTCATACATGGGGTCGAACGACTGCCCGGCGAACCGCTCCCGGAACCAGACCCGTTCGACCTTCGCCATGTGGCGGATCAGTCCCAGCAGAGTGAGGTTCGACGGCCGCACGGTCTGTTCGGCGAGTTGCTCCCCGGTCAGGCCCGCGCACTTGTGCAGCAGGGAGTCGCGGAACCATGCGAGATAGCCGGTGAGCATCTCGCGCTCGTCGGCCACGGCTGAACCGGATGTGCGCGTCACCTCGGGTGCTGTCCATGTCATGCCGTGATCATGCCTTGCCCACCACGGGGCCGGGGAGGATTTTCACATGCCGTCGGCGGACTCGGCCGGCCAGTCGGTCGTGGAGGACGTGGTGATGGAGGTGGCCGCGCCGAGCACCAGGAACAGGATGAGCAGCCCCTTTCCCACGCCGCTCATGACGAGCGGCCGAGTGGCCGAACGCGTCTGCCGCTGCGGTACGGAGAGGTCGTCGTCGCCGAAGAAGCCCTTGGGGTAGGCCGGGGTGAGCATCATGGCGTAGGCGCCGAAGCGCATTTCGTAGCGGAGCACGGCGGCCGTGGCCTCGAAGAGAGGGCGGGGCATGCGTCCCAGGATCAGGGTGATCAGCCACCAGACGATCGCCACCGTCCACCAGCCGACCACGGCGAGACTCTGCACGACGGCCGCCGGAATCATCAGGATCAGCCGGACGAGGACGGCCAGGCGGTTGAGGGCGGTGGGTCTGACCTCGATCCGGACCGGGTGGTCCGGCGGCGGATCGAGGGCGAACGGCGGATAGCGGTCCACGAGCAGCATGCTGCCGGCGCCGAGCCGTACCTGATAGCCGAGGTATCCGGCGAGGAACCGGAAGACCGGCTCGGGCAGCCGCCCCAGGACCAGCGCGGCGAACCACCCCACGATGACGGTCAGTACGGCCGCGATGTGCAGGAAGAACAGCACGATGAAGTGCGGGATCAGGATCAGCAGCCGCAGCAGCACGGTGAGCCGGCGCTGACGCGGCGGCTCGATGATGTCCAGCGCGGGCAGCCACTCGGCGGCGGTCCATGCCCTCGGGCCCGGACTCCACTGGGCGTCGGCCATCTCGCTCCTCGTCGGCGGGTGATCCGTACGCCGTCGGCGCGCACGGCGTCCCCCCACGCTGGGCCCGGTAGCGACGCCCCGCAATCGGCCGTGGGCCGAACGGGTGCCCAGGCCCCTCTCGACCGTCGTACGGCGCACGAGCGCCCCGGCTCACCCGGCGGATTCGAGGAGCTTGCCGCGCAGTGCCGCCACCACCTCCTTGTCCATACCGAGGAATTCGGTGACGTAGGAGTGGACGGAGCCGTGCCTCGCGGTCAGATCGGCCAGGAAGAACCGCATGATGTCGGCGGGCGCCGTGCCGTATCCGGGCCAGCGGGGCTCCTGGCCGGGGTGGTCCGCCCGCCAGTCGGCCAGCAGTCGTTCGGTGGCAAGCCCGGTGAGGGCGAAGTCGGCGACGATGTCGTCCTCGGCCACGCCGAGCAGGGACAGGACGAGTGCGGCGAGCAGCCCGGTCCGGTCCTTGCCCGACGCGCAGTGGAAGACGACGGGGCCGCTGTCCTCGTCGGCGATCACTTCCAGGGCGCGGCGGAGTTCGGCGGCTCCGTCGTGGGCGACCTCGGCGTACCGGTCCGCCAGGAAGCGCCCGGTCTCCACTTCCGGGCCCAGCGCGGCCTGGTCGTAGGGCCGGTGCTCGATGCTGAGGTTGTGGTAGCGCAGCCCCGGCGCCTCGGGCACTCGCCCCTTGGCTGCGATCTCCCAGTCGTACCGCAGGTCGATGACCGTGCCGATCCCGAGGGTCCGGAAGCGGTCCTCGTCCTCACCGCGCAGCTTGCCCAGCGAATCGGACCGGTAGAGCCGGCCCCACCGGACCGGTAGGCCGCCTTCCCCCGGATAGCCGCCGACGTCGCGGAAGTTGTGCAGTCGCTCGAATGCCAGGTGCCTGTTCACGACGGATGACTCTAGAGGGACACGCCGGGGCACGTCAGCGTCGCGGTGGTGCGGGCCCGAATCCGAGAATGCAGGCGTGTCCACTCCCACGCGACCCTCCGCCCCCGCCCGCCGCGCCGGACCCGGTCCATGGGGCGAATGGGCCCTGTTGCTCCTGTCGGCCGCTTCCGGGGCGGCGGACGCGTTCGTCTTCATCTGCGTCGGCCAGGTCTTCGCCGGGGTGATGACCGGGAATCTGGTGCTGCTCGGCGCCTCTGCCGCCGGTGCCGGAGAGGAAGGAGTGGCGCTGCGGGTGATCACCGCGCTGGTCGCCTACGCCGTCGGCGTCGGCTGCGGCGCGTGGATGAACGAGCGGTTGCGGTGGTCACTGCCGGTGATGCTGCTGGCGGAGGTGGTCCTGCTGGCAGCCGCGGCCGTGCTGTGGGCGCTGGAGCTGATCACCTCGGACGGGGACCGGCTCGGGCTGCTGGTGCTCATCGCCGCGGCCATGGGCATCCAGGGCCGGATCCGGGCGACGCCCACCAACTATTTCACCGGCACGCTCACCGCCCTGGTCGGCCGAGCGGCGCTGCGGTCCTGGGAGCGTGGGGACCACTGGGTGGCCGGCCGGCTGATCGCGGTCGTGGCGGGCGCGGCCGTGACCGCGCTGGCCGTACGCCTGTGGCCGGACGCGGCTGCCGCGGTGGCGGTGGTGCCGGCGGCGGGCGCGTTGCTGATCGAGATGGCCCGCAGAGGGCCGTCCGGCCGCTGACCTGTGACGATGCCCGGGCAGAGGAAAGCCCCGGCCGGATCGGGGGAATCCAGCCGGGGCGGCTCGAAGGGTGGGCGCGGTGCGCGACATCCACATATAGGTGAACGATAAACCACCGCTTCCCGTTCCCGGAAACGCACACCCCGCACTGTGATCCACGGCACGGAATGCGGCTTTACCGCGGCTTCGCGGTCAGCGCTCCTCCCGGAAGAGCACATGCCGCCCCACCGCCGGGTCGAACTTGCGCAGCACCAGCCGGTCGGGGTTGTTCCGGCGGCTCTTGCGGGTCACGTAGCTCTGCCCCGTTCCGGCCGTCGACCGGAGTGTCACGACGGGACGGGTATCACTGCGGGCCATGGGCGCCTCCAGACTTTCGCGTCGACCCCACTCCCCTACAATGGCAATGGGTATCGTTTTCGTTCTTTCGAGACAACACGGCGGGCCACTGCCGCATTCCCGCCGCGAAGCCGGCGGCGTCCCGCATATGCCCCCGATCGGGCCGGGCGCACGGCGAGGGGCCGTCGCGCTCGGGCGCACAACCGTCCCCACACGCCGGATGACTTGCGCCAACGTCCGTCGACAGCACGGGTGTTCGACGGATCGGCGCCCTGCGCAGCCTGTGACATATGCCAGAAGCAACAACGTCCCGAGTGTTGCCAAATCCCTTACGGGCTTCCGCAGGCTGTGCGACAGTCATCTTCGGTCCACCTTTCAGACTTGGTCGTGCCGCGCCTGTATCGGAGTACGAGATGCCGTCCCATCTGTCCGCGGACCGCCCCGCCCCACAACCGCCGGAGCGCGACACCGTCGATGCGCTGATCAACCGGACCCTTCGGCTCCGTGGCGATGTGGATGCCGTGCGGCGGGACACGGTGCTGATCGACGAGGAGGACCCGCAGCTGCGCTGGCAGCGGGCGCTCTGCGATCTCGCGGTCCATCATCTCGACGACCTCGGCGCACACCTGGGACAGCTCAGGGAGGGCCTGCCGCCCCGGACCCCGCAGGGCCCCTCGCAGACCTGGGCGCCGGGATCGGGGCAGGACACAGCGGAGGAAGACGCGCCGGGGCGCTACGACGAGCCGAAGCCGGGATCGCTGATCGGCCGGGTGGGCAGCGCGGAGTGGAATCTGCTCACCGACGACGTCAGCTGGTCCGAGGAACTGTTCCAGATCTTCGGCAGGTCCCCCGCGGCCGGGCCGCTCTCGCTCGACGAACTCCCGTCCATGCTCCTTCCCGAGGACCAGCCCCTGCTCACCGCCCTGGTGACCGACTGCCTGGTGGACGGCAAGCCGATAGACGGCGAGTTCCGCATCACACGGACCGACGGCCGGGTGCGCACGCTCCACATGATGGGCGAGCCCGTCCTCGACCCTTCCGGGTGCACCGCCTCCATGTGGGCCGTCCTGCGTGACGTCAGCGAGCTGCGGCGCAGCCAGCAGACGGTGCGCCGGACCCATGACTCGCTGCGCAGCCGGGAGCACCGGGAACAGACCGAGCACCGTATGGCGGTCGAGCTCCAGGAAGCCGTACTCCCCCCGTGGCGGGGCTCGCTGAGGCTTCCCTCACAAGGACCCGGCGCCCTGGACATCGCGGCCCACTACCTTCCGTCGGAGTCGAGTTCGCTCATCGGCGGCGACTGGTACGACGCCCTGGAAATGCCGGACGGCCGCACCGTGCTCACGGTCGGTGATCTGACCGGGCACGGTGTTCAGGCCACCTCGGCCATGGCGATGCTGCTGGGCGCGCTGCGCGGCATGGCCGTGGCCGGCATCGAGCCGGGCGCTCTGATGGGGCACCTCAATCAGTTACTGGAATCCTCCGTTCAGCCCGCTCTCGGCAGCGCGGTGTGCTGCCGTGTCGATCCGGCCACCGGCGCCCTCGCCTGGGCGCAGGCCGGACACCCCGCGCCGCTGCTGTTCCGCGACGGGGTGGGGCGTCCGCTGCCCGCGCCGGACGGGGTCCTGCTCGGCGCGGCCTCCGGGGTCGCGTACGAGCAGGACGAAGTGCGCCTGCTGCCCGGCGATGTGCTGGTACTGCACACCGACGGACTGAACCGTCACAGCGACCGGGGTGCGGGCCCGGACGCGCTGCTGGCTCTGGCACCGCGGTTCGCGCAGGCCCGGTCGGCACAGGAGTGCCTGCGGACCGTCGTCGCGGAGTTCGGCGGAACCGAGCGCCTGGACGACGCCTGTGTGCTGATCGCCCGCATCGGGGCGTGACGCACGAAGGCATGCGTACAGAACCACGGACACACGGAACACCGGACACGGCGCAGTACGCAGGAGGGCGTGCCCGCCTACGGGTGCGGTGCTCGGACGGCCGGTAGTAGGAACGACGGTGGTCGGAAGGTCTGTGCTCGGCGCCCCCTCATCGCGGCGCCCGCGGGTCAGATCTCCGACGACCGCCTGCGCTGCTTGATGATGGAGCTCTGCGGCAGGGAGAGCTTGATCTCCTCCCGCAGGTCCTCGATCTTCGCGTAGCCCGCGAACTGACCCGTGAGCCGGTACATTTCGCGCAGCCGGTCCCAGGTGCGGTGCGAGGAGGTCTCCCCCATCGTCACCAGGGCCAGTCGCGCGTAGCGGTCGGCCTGCTCGGGATCGTCGGCGATGAAGCAGGCCGAGGCGAGCGAGATGTAGTCGAAGATCTTGGACCGCTGGCGTCCGTTGGCCCGCAGCTCCAGCGCCAGCTTGGCGTGGCGCTGGGCCACGATCGCCGCCGACGGGTCGTGCTCGGCGAGCGTACGGAAGGCCAGGGCCTGCATGCCGTGCATGTCCGCCTCGTCGAACATCTGCATCCAACTGGGCGGCGGCACATCGCTCTTGTCCGAGGTGAAGAGTTCCTCGGCCTTCCCGAGCGTGCGTCGCATCGCCTGGCCGCGGCCCATGGACGCCTGTGCCCAGGCCTCGATGGTGTGCAGCATCGCCTGGGTGCGGGGCAGAACCATGTCCCCGGAACCGGACTTGGCGAGTTTCATCAGGTCCAGAGCGTCGTCGGGACGGCCCAGGTGGACCATCTGACGGGCTGCCCTGGAGAGCGCCTCGCCCGCACGGGGACGGTCGCCGCCCTCGCGCGCCGCGTGGGCCGCGATGATGAAGTATTTCTGGGCGGTCGGTTCGAGGCCGATGTCGTGGGACATCCATCCCGCGAGTACCGCGAGGTTGGCCGCTACGCCCCAGAGCCTGCGCTGGAGATGATCGGGGTGACGGTAGGCGAGCATGCCGCCCACCTCGTTGAGCTGGCCCACCACGGCCTTGCGCTGGAGTCCGCCCCCCCGTGAGGCGTCCCAGGCGCGGAACACCTCGACGGACCGTTCGAGCGCCTCGATCTCGTCCGACCCGATGGGCGCGGCCTCGTACCGGTCGAAACCGGCCGGGTCCGCGTGCAGTGGGTCTTCGATCCGTGGCGCGTCGGCCGCCAGTACGGGGTCGGAGTGCAGCCAGTCGTGCATGGGGCCGGTGATGGTCGATCCTGCGGCGAGCGCGGCGCCCGCGCTCACCAAGCCGCGTCGGTTGAGCATGAGGTCCATTCCCGTGAATTCGGTGAGGACCGCTGCCGTCCGCTCGGGCGCCCACGGCAGTCCGTCGGGATTGTCCTGCGTCCCGGCCTCCCGCCGTTTCCCCACACGCCCGCGTCGGCCGAACCCGAGGTCCTCGATGGTCACGACACGACCGAGTCGCTCGGTGAACAGGGCAGCCAGCACCTTGGGCACAGGATCGCGGGGGGACTCCCCCATGTCGATCCAGCGCCTCACCCGCGAGGTGTCGGTGGCCAGTTGCGGGTGGCCCATGGCCGCCGCCTGCCTGTTCACCATTCTCGCGAGTTCGCCCTTGGACCAGCCGGCGAGGCCGAACAGGTCGGACAGGCGGGTGTTGGGTTCTCCGGTCACGTCAAGCCCCCAGGTTCTCGGCTGTGTTGACAGTAACCCCCTGTCAGAGGCCTTGCGACAATTCGCCAGGGTTCGCCAGGGTCCGCCAGTTGGTCTGCCACCCGCCTGCCGGTGTCAGGTAGGAAAGCGCCACCCCGCCCGGCAGCCCTAGGTACTCCCCAGGGTGCCGAACGGCCGCCGGCCGGGGCGGTGCACGCAACTTGTCGGCGCGCGAAGGGATCTGTCTCGCCCATGTACACAGCATCGTCCTCCGTGACCGCCCCGCCCCGGCCGCTCCGTCCCCTGGGGGCGGGCGGCGGACCGTACCTCGCTCCGCATGCCGCTCCGTCGGCGCCCGGCGCGGTCCGTCCGCGCCGGCCGGCCGGGATGGTCGGCCCGCCGCTCAGCGGCCGGCTGGACCTGTCCGGCGCGCAGGGGGCGCAGCTGAGAATGGCGATCGCCTCGGTGCACCGGATCTGCCCCGAGTTCAACCCCGTCCAGGTGCTGCGGCGCAGCGGCCGTTCGGTGCTGCTGGTCGGCTCCACCGGCCGGGCGACCGCGGTCGCCAAGTGTTTACTGGACCACTCCCCCGCGTGGTCGGAACGGTTCCGTCACGAAATAGCTGCATATCGTGCGTTCGTCCGGCACCGTCCGCCGGTGCGCGTGCCGCGGCTCATCGCGGCCGATCCGGAGAACTGCACACTGGTGATCGAGCGGATGCCGGGCCGGGTGGCCGCGTTGACCAGACATCCCTCGGAGGCCCCGCCCCGTGCCGATGTCCGGGCCGCACTGGGCGCGATCAGCCGGGTCAACGCCTGGCGGCCGGCGCCGGGGCTGTTCGACGCCCCGCTCGACTACGCCTCGCGGATCGCCCGCTATCACGAGCTGGGGCTGTTCACGGACCGGGATCTGGGTGATCTGCAGAAGCTGCTGCACGGTCTGGCCCATGCGGGCGGCCGTCAGGGCATGGGGCAGTTCTGTCACGGTGACGCGCTGCTCTCCAACATCCTGCTGTCGCCGACGGGTCCAGTGCTGGTGGACTGGGAGCACGCGGGCTGGTATCTGCCCGGGTACGACCTGGCGACGCTCTGGACGGTCCTCGGTGACGCACCGGCGGCTCGGCGTCAGATCAGCCAGCTGGCGCAGGCCGCCGGTCCGGCTTCCAGGGACGCCTTCCTGGTGAACCTGATGCTGGTGCTGACCCGCGAGATCCGTACGTACGAGACGGCCGTCCAGCGGGCCATGCGGGATTCGACGGCCTCGGGCGCCGGTCAGGAGCGCCCGGGTGCGCTGTCGTCGAGCGAGGAGCAGCGGCTGTTGCTGCGCCGGCTGCACGACGACTGCGCGATGGCCCGCAGGGCCGTGCGTGCCGCGGTCGGCACCCGCTGACCCTGCCGGGGG